>JBGOTG010000158.1:0-6185 GCA_041476405.1 Candidatus Dormibacteraceae bacterium
CGACGTGGCGCCTGCAGCTGGCCAAGCGAATCACAGCCGGGCAGGACGTGGCCATGGAGCTCGAGGTCGGCGCCCAGCTCGTCGAGGCGGCCGCCCTGCGCGCGCAGGGCGCGGACGTGACCCTGCTGTCGAAGCATGCGGAAGCGCTGCGCAACACAGGTGCGGCCGGCGCCGCCGTGAGCAAGGAGCTCATCGACCTCATGGACCGCTACCCAGACCGTAGCGAGGCGGTCACCTACCCGCGCGAGCTCGAGCTGCTCGTGGACCCCGAGCTCGCGCGCTTCAGCGCCTGGTACGAGATGTTCCCGAGGTCGGCCGGCGAGGCCGGCCGGCACGGCACCTTTCGCGACGTGGAACGCCGCCTGCCTTACATCGCGTCGATGGGTTTCGACGTCCTGTATCTGCCGCCCATCCACCCCATCGGGCACACGCACCGCAAGGGCGCGAACAACAGCGTCCAGGCTTCGCCCGGCGAGCCCGGCAGCCCATGGGCCATCGGCTCGGAGGAGGGCGGCCACAAGTCCATCCATCCCGAGCTCGGCACGCTCGACGACTTCCGCCACCTCGTGGGGGCGGCGAGGGAGCTCGGGATCACGGTGGCGCTCGACATCGCGTTCCAGTGCTCGCCCGACCACCCCTACATTCGCGAGCACCCTGGATGGTTCCGGCACAGGCCCGACGGCTCGATCCGCCACGCGGAGAACCCGCCCAAGAAATACGAGGACATCGTGCCTTTCGATTTCGAGTGCGAGGCGTGGCGCGAGCTGTGGAGCGAGCTGCTCTCGATCGTCTGCTACTGGATCGACCAGGGCGTGAGCGTCTTCCGGGTCGACAACCCCCACACCAAACCTTTCGCGTTCTGGGAATGGCTGATCGGCGAGGTGAAGCGAGACCACCCGCGCGTGATCTTCCTGGCCGAGGCTTTCACACGGCCCAAGGTCATGTACCGGCTGGCCAAGGCGGGCTTCACACAGTCCTACACCTACTTCGCGTGGCGCAACACGGTCTGGGAGCTGACGCAATACTTCACCGAGCTGACGCAGACCCCCGTGAGCGATTACTTCAGGCCCAACCTGTGGCCGAACACCCCCGACATCCTCACCGAGTACCTGCAGACCGGCGGGCGGCCGGCCTTTGCCGCACGCCTGGTGCTGGCGGCCACGCTGGGCGCCAGCTACGGCATCCACGGCCCCGCGTTCGAGCTGTGCGAAGCCCGCGCCAAGGAACCGGGCTCGGAGGAATACCTGGACTCGGAGAAGTACCAGCTGCGCAGCTGGGACCTTGACTCACCGGATAGCCTTCGCGAGATGATCGCCCTGGTGAACGAGATCCGGCGCGACAACGTGGCGTTGCAGAGCGACCGCGGCCTGCGGTTCCATTCGACCGAGAACGACAGCCTGATCGCATACACGAAGAGCACCACGGATCTCGCGGACGTGGTCCTCACCGTGGTCAACATCGACCCCCACCACACCCAATCCGGAATGGTCACGCTGCCTCTGGCGGCGCTCGGGCTCGACACCGAGAAGAGCTACCAGGCCCACGAGCTGCTGAGTGGCGCGCGCTACCTGTGGAACGGGCCGCGCAACTACGTCGAGATCAACCCGCACGCCGCGCCCGCCCAGATCTTCAGGTTCCGGCGGCGGATCCGCAGCGAACACGACTTCGAGTACTTCCTGTGATCACCGGGCGCACGCCAGGCGCGATCACAAACGGCAGGCCGTCAACCAAGCGGCGCAAGCTCGAGACCTACCAGCTCGACGACGACCCTCTCTGGTACAAGGACGCGATCATCTACGAGCTCCACGTCCGCGCCTTCAACGACAGCGACGGCGATGGGAGCGGCGACTTCAAGGGCCTCATCGAGAAGCTGCCGTACCTCCAGGAGCTCGGGGTCAGCGCGATCTGGTTGCTGCCCTTCTACCCATCGCCGCTGCGGGATGACGGCTACGACATCGCAAGCTACGAGGACGTCAACCCGATGTACGGACGGTTGTCGGACGTGCGCCAGCTCATCGCCGAAGCGCACCGCCGCGGCATGCGGGTGATCAACGAGTTGGTGAGCAACCACACGTCCGACCAGCACCCCTGGTTCCAGAAGGCCCGGCGCGCGCGCCCTGGCAGCTCGTTGCGAAACCTGTACGTCTGGAGCGAGACCAACCAGAAATACCAGGACGCCCGGATCATCTTCAAGGACTTCGAGGTTTCCAACTGGACCTGGGACCACGTCGCCGGCGCCTATTACTGGCACCGCTTCTTCTCTCATCAGCCCGACCTCAACTACGACAACCCGCGGGTCAAGGAAGCGATGTTCAAGACCTGCGACTTCTGGCTCGACATGGGTATCGACGGGATGCGCCTCGACGCAGTCCCCTACCTGTTCGAGCGTGAAGGCACGAACTGCGAGAACCTGCCCGAAACCCACGGCTTTCTGCGCGAGCTGCGCCAGCACATCGACAGCGGCTATCGCAACCGGATGCTGCTGTCGGAGGCCAACCAGTGGCCCGAGGACGCGGTCAAGTACTTCGGCCAGGGCGACGAATGCAACATGGGCTTCCACTTTCCACTGATGCCCAGGCTCTTCATGTCGATCCGCATGGAGGACCGGTTCCCAATCGTCGACATCCTGGCCCAGACGCCTGCGATCCCCGACAACTCGCAGTGGGCGCTGTTCCTCCGGAACCACGATGAGCTGACGCTCGAGATGGTGACCGATGAGGAACGCGACTACATGTATCGCGCCTACACGCAGGATCGCGCGGCGCGCATCAACCTCGGCATCCGCCGCCGTCTCGCCCCTCTGCTGGGCAACGAGCGCCGGCGCATCGAGCTCATGAACGGACTTCTGTTCTCGCTGCCTGGAACTCCTGTCATCTATTACGGCGACGAGATCGGGATGGGCGACAACATCTTTCTCGGTGACCGCAACGGCGTCCGCACGCCGATGCAGTGGAGCGGCGACCGCAACGCGGGCTTCTCGGACGCCAACCGGCAGCGTCTCTACCTGCCCGTGATCACAGACCCGGAGTACCACTACGAGACTGTCAACGTCGAGACGCAGCACCAGAACCCGCACTCGCTGCTCTCGTGGATGAAGCGGGTGATCGCGCTGCGCAAGCGGCACCGCGCATTCGGGCGTGGCACGCTGGAGCTCCTGCGACCGGAGAACCGGAAGGTTCTCGCTTTCGTGCGGCGCTACGAATCCGAGCAGATCCTCGTCATCGCCAACCTGTCGCGCTTCCTCCAGACCCTAGAGCTCGATCTGTCAGCCTGGAAAGGAATGGTGCCGATGGAGCTGTTCGGTTCCACCGAGCTGCCGGTGATCGGCGATGCGCCCTACTTCCTGACCCTTGGGCCGCACTCGTTCTTCTGGTTCAGCCTCCAGCCCCGCGCCACCGCCACGATCCAGGGCGACGGGCAGGCAGCGCCGGCTGCGCTGCCGGAGATCAGGATCACCGGCGAATGGGACACGGTGCTCCTCGGCTCGGCGCGCGAGCGGCTGGAGTCGGTCCTTATCGGCTACATCAGGCAGCGGCGCTGGTTCGCCGGCAAGGCGCGCCGGCTGAAGTCGGCGCAGATCCTGGACACGATTCACGTACCCGGGGTCGACGGCGCGGCCTACCTGGTGACTGTGCTCGTGTCATACGCCGAGGGCGACCCCGACACCTATGTGGTGCCGATGGCTTACGCGAGCGCGGCGGAGGCGCCACAGATTCGAGAGCGATGGCCTCACGCCGCGATCGCCTGGCTCCGTACTGACGGCGAGGAGCAGCGCGGGCTCCTTTACGACGCCCTTGGGCCGCCCGGCTTTGCGGAGGCGCTGCTCGGCGTCATCGCCCGGCGCCGCCGCTCGACAGGTCCCTCCGGGACGCTCGTTGGATCCACCACCAAGGCCTTCGCGCGCCTGCGCGGCCCGGAGACGATCAAGCTCGAGGCCGCGCTCTCGGTGGCCGAGCAGAGCAACAACTCGATCGTTTTCGGGGAGCGGCTGATCCTGAAGGTCTCGCGGCGGCTCGAGGAGGGCATGAACCCGGAGCTCGAGGTGGGCCGCTTCCTCACCGAGAAAACCACGTTCGCCGAGATCGCGCCGATCGCCGGCAGCCTGGAGTTCCGCCGCGGCAGGGGCGAGCCGGTGACCCTGGCGATCCTCCAGGGCTACGTGCCGAACCAGGGTGATGCCTGGCAGTACACGCTGACGACACTGGCCCACTATCTCAAGGGGGTCGAGCTCGCCCCCGGCGAAGAGCCGCCGGTGCTGAACCACAGCCTGGCGCGGGCGATCGCGACCGACCTGCCGGAGGTCGCGACGCGGACGATCGGTGCCTACCTCGAGTCGGCGAGGCTGCTGGGCCAACGCACTGCGGAGCTCCACGCCGCGCTGGCCTCGGACCCGGACGATCCCGCATTCGCGCCCGAGCGCATCTCACAACAGGACCAGCGCTCCATCTACCAATCACTGAACGGCGTCGCCCTGCGATCGATGGAGCTCCTACGGAGCCAGCTGAAGAAGCTGCCGGAAGAGGCACGCGAGGAGGCACGCCAGGTGCTGGAGCTCGAGCCGCGCATCTCGGCGACGCTGAGAGGGTTCCTGGGCCGGCGCTTGACGACCACGAGAATCCGCGTGCACGGCGACTATCACCTCGGCCAGGTGCTCTATACGGGGCACGACTTCGTGATCATCGATTTCGAGGGAGAGCCGACCCGCACTCTGTACGAGCGCCGGCTGAAGCGCCTCGCCCTGAGGGATGTGGCCGGCATGCTGCGCTCGTTCCACTATGCGAGCCATACCGCGCTCAAGTCAGACCAGCTGCCGGCCGAGGCAGCCGAGCGGCTGCAGTCGTGGGCGCGATTCTGGGTCGAGTGCGTCTCGGCCACGTTCCTGCGCGCCTACCTGAGCACCGCGGGAACGGCGTCCTTCATCCCACACAGCCCGGATGACCTCGAGTTGCAGCTCACGACGATGTTGCTCGAGAAGGCGCTCTACGAGCTGCGGTACGAGCTGAACACGAGGCCGGACTGGGTGAGGATTCCGCTGCGTGGCATCCTTGACCTGATGGCGCCCGCATGATCGTGCCCTCGATGCTGACCCCGTTCGACCTCCACCTCTTCAACGAGGGCACCCACGCGCACCTGTACGAGAAGCTCGGGGCGCACCTGTCGACCGACCCGGAAGGCACCTCGTTTGCCGTCTGGGCGCCCAACGCGGACTCGGTCAGCGTCATCGGCGATTTCAACTTCTGGGACAAGACCGCCAACCAGCTGCACCCGCGTGAGCAGTCGGGGATCTGGGAGGGCTTCATCCCGGGGGTGCGCCACGGCGCGCTCTACAAGTACCACGTGCATTCGCGCGTCACGCGCGCCGGAACGGACAAGGCGGACCCCTTCGCGGCCTTCGCCGAAGCGCCGCCGAGGCAGGCCTCGATCGTGTGGGACCTGAGCTACGACTGGGGCGACGGTGCATGGATGTCAGAGCGGGCGCGCGCCAACGGGCGCCAGGCGCCATGGTCCGTGTACGAGCTGCACCTGGGCTCATGGAGGCGCGTCCCCGACGAGGGCAATCGGTGGCTGACCTACCGCGAGCTGGCACCGCAGCTGGCCGACTACGCGATCAGTCTCGGGTTCACGCACGTCGAGCTCATGCCCGTGATGGAGCACCCGCTCTACGCGTCCTGGGGCTACCAGGTGGAGGGCTATTTCGCGCCCACCAGCAGATACGGAACGCCGCAGGACTTCATGTACCTGGTCGACCACCTGCACCAGAGAGGCGTGGGCGTGATCCTCGACTGGGTGCCATCACACTTTCCCACCGACGAGTTCGGGCTGCAGAGCTTCGACGGCACGCACCTGTACGAGCACGCGGACCCGCGCCTGGGCCTGCACCCGGACTGGGGCAGCTCGATCTTCAACTACGGTCGAAACGAGGTCCGCGGCTTCCTCATGAGCAGCGCGCTCTGCTGGCTCAACCGCTATCACGCGGACGGTCTGCGAGTCGACGGCGTCGCTTCGATGCTCTACCTGGACTACTCGCGCAAGCAGGGCGAATGGATCCCCAACAAGTTCGGCGGGCGCGAGAACCTGGAGGCGGTGGACTTCCTGCGCCGGTTCAACATCGAGGTCTACAAGGAGCGTCCCGACACCCAGACGATCGCCGAGGAGTCGACCTCGTGGCCGATGGTGTCGCGCCC
>JBGOTG010000159.1:0-6169 GCA_041476405.1 Candidatus Dormibacteraceae bacterium
ACCGACGGAAACGGGTTGTACTCGGCGGCCACCCTCAGGGCATCCGCGTAGCGGCCTTCGCCGACCAGCGCCACGTAACGTCCGGCGTCCGTGCCCACCGGGCATGCCTCCTGGCAGGGAGCGAAGAGGTGGTCCGTCCCGTCGCCGTCGGTATTCCAGGTGCGCCAGGTCTGCCAGCTTTCCTGGCGCCTGGCGGCGCGCCAGCCCGCCAGGTCTCCCCACGGGTCGGTATGCAGCTCTCGCAGCGATTCGGTGGTGTACTCGGTGAGGGCTGCCCAGCCGGTGTCGGACTCCGGCCCGTGGCGGATCGGTCCCTGTGCGGCGGCCAGTTCGGCCGGCCCGTCCACCGCGGCGATCTGGATTACAGCGGTCGGGCACTCGACGGAGCACAGCTCGCAACCGATGCACTCTCCCGACTGGATCGGGAACTCCATCATCCAGGGCTGCTGATCACGGGTCGGCGAGCCGCCGAAACCGGACTCGATCGATGGAGAAAGGGTGCGGGTCATGTCGAGGGCCTGCACAGGGCAGACGTCCATGCACACCCCACAGTTGATGCAATTGGATCGGTCCACGTGGAACCGGTAGGCCATTGATACACAGGTTGAGGAGAGGCGGGCATGCCAAATAGGGCCGAACGTCCCTTGGAGGCGGGACCTCTCGCTTGCGGCCTCTAGGTAGAAGCCGCGTAGAACCACGATTTCTGCGCTACCCTCTACGTGTCTACCTACAGATGCCAGACGAAGTGCCCGCGTCGCCGACTATTCGCGTGTTGCTCGTGGACGACCACGCGCTGGTGCGCGAGGGGATCCGTCAGATCCTCGAAAAGGAGTCCGACATCTCGGTGGTCGGGGAAGCCGCGCGGGGCGACCTCGCACTTGAACTGCTCGACCGTCTGCAGCCGGATGTAGTGCTGCTCGGCATTCGCTTGCCGGGGATGAGCGGCATCGAAACCACGCGGAGAATCCGCGCAACCTACCCAAACATTCGCGTCCTGATCCTGTCCGCTTATGCCGACTTCGTGGCGGAGGCCTTCGACGCGGGCGCCTCCGGCTACGTACTCAAAAGCGCCCGCAGCATTGAGCTCGTCGCGGCATTGCGCAGTGTCTTCCTCGGCTCGATCGTGATCCACGGAACGCTGGCCGAACGGCTGGGCCTCCGGGGGTCAGGCGGCCGGCCTCAAGGGGGGGGCCTTCTCAGCCCGCGTGAGGCCCAGATCCTGCGGCTCATATCCCGCGGCCTGACCAACCGGACGATCGCGCGGGAGGTGGGCATCGCGCCTCGCACTGCGGACCAGCACGTGCACAACATCTTCGTCAAAGTTGGGGTCAGGTCACGCGCCGAGGCGGTACGGTACGCGGTCGAGCACGAACTCGCCGCCGCACCAGAGGCTGACGCGCTGTAAACACTCTTCGAACCGGAGACCGGCGCGACCGCGACGAGTCATCGCTCGTCCTATGCAAGGAAGCGACAGGGCGGCTCTCGCGAGCCGCCCTGTCGAGGAGATCGGTCTAGGTTGAGGTCACCCGGGCTTTTCGGGGCGCGTAGTACTGCCGCCAGATCAGGCGGTGCAGCGGCAGCCAGCGGGGGATGTCGCGAAGGACCGGGATCAAAGGCACAAGGGCGAGCAGGACCGTGAGGGCCGTCATGATGAGGATGATCCCGAGGTCGGCGTTGCCTGCGTTCAATCCCACGAAACCGGAGTCGCTGGTGAACGGGAACACCTGGTACCAGAAACTGAAGAGCCAGAGCCAGGTCTGACCCGGGTACTGGCCCGTCTCGTTCATCACTCCCCACTTGTCGCCGGCCAGGTTCGCATCTGAGACCAGGCCTTCGAGGTAGCCACTGTCGCCAAGAAAGAGCAGCGGCTGAGTGTAGTCGGTCTGGTAGAACCGGCCGTTGATCACGAGCAACCCGTCGAGGCCGCCGGTCTGGGCGATGCCGAGAAGGTTCGACATCATCACCGGAAGCGGTCCGTAGTCGCCATCGGCGACGGTCACCTTGCCATCCGTGAAGGTCGCGTCCGCGAGGGCCGTCGTGTAGGCGTCGAGCCACTTGGACTGCTGGTCTGGGACCGCGGCCTGCCACTGGCTCAACGCAGTTCCAAGCGTGGCGTTGCTGACGCTGGCACGCTGTAGGGGAGTGATGACGAACTCGTTCGCCGAGTCGACGGGGATGCGCACTCCGAACCACACCTGAGGCGCAATCGGCCCCCAGGTCTGCGCGACATCCGGAGTCGAGTTGTACGGCTGCCCGTATCCGGCGCTCCCAGTCGTGCCCGCCAGCTCGCCGGTCGCTGTGGTGACGAAGTCGACCGGGTCGGTCTGCGACCAGCTCGCGATGGTCACGGGGGGCACGTCCGGAGACGAGAGAAATATTGCGAGGAGAATGGCGAGAAGGCCAACACCGGAAAGGGCGATGGTGAGCTCCTTGACAAGGTCGTAGGGCACCATCCGAACGCCGCGGTAGTACTCCTCCTGGGTCGCACCCATCGATTTCATGACCTCACGCCCCCTTCAGCGTCGATGGGCTTGACCACGCCCCGCGCGCGCACGATCACGATGTGGACGACCACGAGGAAAGTGACCCCGATGGGCAACAGCATCACGTGAAGCCCGTACATCTGCCCGAAGTTCAGGACGTTGAAGAAAGCCCCGACGCCGGCCGAGTTCATGGCGTCCTTGGCCTCGAGCGCGATGAACTGCCCGTCGAAGTTCTGCTGCGCGAGGTAGCCGGTGAACGCCGTCAGGATGCTTATGCCGAAGATGACCACACCGATCATCCAGGTCGCTGCGCGGCCATCGCGCCAGCCGGCCATGAAGTACTGCCCCCAGAGGTGGAGGATCATGAATATGAAGAACAGCTGCACCGCCCAGAAGTGGAGGCTGTTGAAGAAGAGGCCCACGCGGGAGACGTGCCACCACTGCGGACCGAAAAACGACAAGACCACGCCACTGAAGATCACCCAGACGAGGGCGGCGATCGTGATGACGCCGAAGACGTAAACCCACGATCCGATGTAGTACGGCTGCCGATCGGGAAGCAGGTGGTCCATGGGCAGGTGGCGTTCAACCGCCTGGCGAGCCCTGAGCGTCCAGCTCCCCTGATCGGCGCCGGCCGCGGCGGGCTTAATCGTGTCTGACATCGTCGCTTTCACCTCCGTGCGGGAAGGGCGCGACCAGCGCCACGGCGAACAGCACGAGCATGCCGGCGACTACGAGTAGGTTGGGCCACGAGATATAGATGAAGCCCCACTGAAGGTATGTCGCTGGTGAATCCATGGGCGAAGTCTCCTTTAATGCGGACGTTGAGGGCCAGTTTGAACTCGCTTCCAGGCCCCCAGCAGGGTCCAAAGCCCCTAGTCGGCCGGGACCGTCGACTCGTGACCTAGCTCGCCTCTGACAGCACCTTGCGCACGTCTCGCGCCACCTCGACGTCCTCGTGCGTGCGGATCACGAGCGTGCGAACGCTCGCTCCCGCGGCGCTGATATCCGAGTCGCCGGTCGCCTTCGAGTTGAGAGCCGGGTCGAGCTCGACGCCGAGAAAACGCAGTCCGTCGGCGGCGGCAGCCCGTACGGCGGGGGCGTTCTCGCCGACGCCGCCCGTGAAGACAACTGCGTCGAGGCCGCTCATCGCGGCGGCCATCGATGCTATGCACCCGCGCAGCCTGTGCACGTAGACGTCGAGCGCCAGCGCGGCTTTCTGGTCGCCCGCGGAGACACGCTTCAGCAGCAGGCGCATGTCGCCTGTGCCCGAGAGCGCAAGCAAACCTGAACGTCTGTCGAGCGCGTCGTTGAGCTCCGGCTCGGTCAATCCTGCATGTCTTTCCAGCCAGAGCAGCAACCCCGGGTCCACGCTGCCCGAACGGGTCGCCATGACCAGGCCCTCCAGAGGCGTGAACCCCATTGTCGTGTCGACCGAGCGGCCGCCCCAGACCGCCGCGAGGGAGGCACCAGAGCCGAGGTGGCACGTGACGACGCGGAAGTCGCGTGCAGGCCGGTCGAGAAGCTGCGCTGCCATGCGGGACGCATACGCATGCGAGAATCCGTGGAAGCCGTAACGGCGGATGCCGTGGCGCTCGCGCCATTCCGCGGGGATCGCATAGGTCGCCGCCGCCGCGGGCATGCGTGAGTGGAAAGCGGTGTCGAAGCAGGCGACCGCCGGCACATCCGGAAGCACGCTTTTGACCGCCACGATGCCGGCCAGAGCCGCAGGCAGATGGAGCGGGGCCAGGTCGGTGATGGTCCCCAGGTAGGCGACCAGGTCCGAGTCGATCCGCGCGGAGCTCGTGTAGCGCGCACCTCCATGAACCACCCGGTGTCCCACGGCCTGGACACCCTTCATCGAATCGATGGCCTCCTTGAGGCGCCCGCCCTCGAATCGCCCGCCTGCCGACTCGAACTCGTCCTCCGCGAGGATTGCGTCGTCAGGCGCGACCAGGCTCACCTTGAGCGAGCTCGAACCTGCGTTGACGACGAGAACTCGCACTCGCTAGTGGACTGTAACGGCCAGAGCTGGAGCAGGCCGCAGGCTCGAAGACGGCCGTCTGGGACGTCGGATGCTCCAGATATGGCCGGTACGGGCCACTTAGTGAGGCCAGACCCAGTCGCGGATGTCGGGGGCATCGTCGCCGAAGTCGCGCGTGTGCTGCCGGTGGCGCAAGCGTTCGTCGGCCATGTGCTGGCGGACGTGCGCAGCCTTCGAGCCGAGGCCCGGGACGCGGTCGATCACGTCCATCACCAGGTGAAAGCGATCGAGGTCGTTGAGCATGACCATGTCGAAGGGTGTGGTCGTCGTGCCCTCCTCTTTGTAACCGCGCACGTGGATGTTGGCGTGGTTGGTGCGCCTGTAGGTGAGGCGATGGATGAGCCATGGGTACCCGTGATGGGCGAAGATCACCGGCCGGTCGGTGGTGAAGATGGCATCGAACTCCCGGTCCGACAGGCCGTGCGGGTGCTCGCTGGCCGGCTGCAGGCGCATCAGGTCCACCACATTGACCACCCGCACCTTCAGGTGGGGGAGATGCCGTCGAACCAGGTCCGTCGCGGCCAGCGTCTCGAGCGTCGGGGTGTCGCCCGCACAAGCCAGCACGACGTCAGGATCGCCGCCTTCGTCGTTGCTCGCCCACTCCCAGATCCCGATGCCGCGGGTGCAATGCGCAACTGCATCCTCCATCGAGAGGTAGTTGAGGGCGGGCTGCTTGCCGGCGACTATCACGTTGACATAGTCGCGACTGCGAAGGCAGTGGTCCGCGATCGAGAGCAGGGTGTTGGCGTCCGGGGCGAGGTATACGCGGATCACCTCGGCCTTCTTGTTCACGACGTGGTCGATGAAGCCGGGATCCTGGTGTGAGAAGCCGTTGTGGTCCTGGCGCCACACGTGCGACGAGAGGAGGTAGTTGAGCGACGCGATGGGCCGCCGCCACGGGATGTCGGCGGTCACCTTCAGCCACTTGGCGTGCTGGTTGAACATCGAATCGATGATGTGGATGAAGGCCTCGTAGCAGTTGAACAGGCCGTGGCGGCCGGTGAGCAGGTAGCCCTCCAGCCAGCCTTCGCACAGGTGCTCGCTCAGCACCTCCATCACGCGCCCGTCCGGGGAAAGGTGGTCGTCCCCTGGCAGCAGCTCCGCGTCCCACGCCCGGTTGGTGGCTTCGAAGACGGCGCCGAGCCGGTTGGAGGTCGTTTCGTCGGGGCCCATGATCCGGAAGTTGCTCGGGTTGCGGGCGATGACATCGCGCAGGTAGGTGCCAAGGACTCGGGTGGCCTCGCTCGTAGTCGTCCCCGGCTTGGCCACCTCGACCGCGTAGTCGCGGAAGTCGGGCAGTCGAAGGTCCTCCAGCAGCTCGCCCCCGTTGGCGTGCGGATTGGCGCTCATGCGCCGCGTGCCGTGCGGCGGCAGCTCAGCGAGCTCCGGGACCAGCCTGCCGTTCTGGTCGAACAGCTCCTCGGCGCGATAGCTGCGGAGCCAGTCCTCCAGGATGCGCACGTGCTCTGGCTTGGCCTGGAAGTCGGTGACCGGGACCTGGTGCGCGCGGAACGTGCCCTCGATGGCGAGCCCGTCGACCACCTTGGGCCCGGTCCAACCTTTCGGCGTCCGCAGCACGATCATCGGCCACAGGGGGTGTGCCGTCTCGTGTGCAGGGGTGGCTCGCTGGATGCGCCCGATC
>JBGOTG010000160.1:0-6167 GCA_041476405.1 Candidatus Dormibacteraceae bacterium
AGACAGGCCTGTTCCTGCAGGTCGTGCAGGACGACACGCGTGACGTGCCGATCCCGGGGCAGCCGTTCAGCTTCTCGGTCCTCAAGCAGTCGCAGTCGTTGGGCGACCTTCGGTCGTTGACCTCGCGCCGCCTCCCGGTGCTGCGTGTAACCCTCGGCCGAGAACCGGCCGCGGGCTGGAAAGCGCTGACGGCGGCTGTGAAGTCAGCAGTCAAGTAGCACTCGGGGAGACGGTCATGGAGATGGGGATGGTCGGGCTGGGCCGCATGGGCGGCAACATGGTGCTGCGCCTGCTCAAGCGCGGCCACCGGATGATCGCCTACGACCGGTCTGCTGACGCCGTCAAGGCGCACGAGGCGCAGGGAGCGGTCGGCGCCGGGTCGCTGGAGGAGTTCGTCAAGAAGTTCGACGCCAAGCCGCGCGTCATGTGGGTGATGGTCCCGGCGGGCGACCCGACGACCCAGACCATCGACCGGCTGGTCTCGCTCGGCGATCCAGGCGACATCATCATCGACGGCGGCAACACCAACTGGAAGATGGCGCTCGAGGACGCTGCGCGAGTCAAGGCCAAGGGCCTGCATTACGTGGACGCCGGAACCTCGGGCGGCATCTGGGGACTCGAGTACGGCTACTGCCTGATGGTTGGCGCCGAGCCTGACGTGTACGAATATTGCCTCCCGCTGCTGAAAGGCCTCGCGCCCGATGATGGTGGCCTCGTGCATACGGGCCCGGAGGGCTCCGGGCACTTCGTGAAGATGGTTCACAACGGAGTCGAGTACGGGCTCATGCAGGCCTACGCAGAGGGATTTCAGGTCATGAAGCTGTCCAAAGCCTTCCCCGACATGGACATGCACGACATCGCGGAGGCGTGGAGGACCGGCAGCGTCGTCCGATCGTGGCTCCTCGACCTGATCGCGAGAGGCCTGGAGCAGGATCCGGAGCTCAGCAGCATCAAGGGCTGGGTTGACGACACGGGCGAGGGCCGCTGGACCGTAGAGGCGGCTATCGAGGAGTCGGTACCCGTGCCGATCATCGCGGAGTCGCTCTTTGCCCGATTCCGGAGCCGGATGGAGAACACGTTCGGCGACAGGCTGCTGGCGATGATGCGAAATCAATTCGGAGGGCATGCGGT
The DNA here is from genome assembly GCA_041476405.1 of Candidatus Dormibacteraceae bacterium. Taxonomy (GTDB): domain Bacteria; phylum Chloroflexota; class Dormibacteria; order Dormibacterales; family Dormibacteraceae; genus Palsa-872. The sequence goes on from JBGOTG010000160.1 coordinate 1,132, forward strand.
GATCACCGACGCCGGCGGCGAGAAAGCCAAGGCGTGACTGAGGTCGTAGCGCCCAACCCGCTCGCGGCGGGGCTGCACGATTACCGCGTCGCAGACCCGCTGGTCATGGTCATCTTCGGCGCCACGGGCGACCTCAGCGGGCGCAAGCTCCTGCCGGCGCTCTACAACCTGGCGAAGCAGCGCCTCCTGCCGGCCGGGTTCGCGATCGTCGGCGCCGCGATCGACGACTTCACCGAGGACGCTTTCCGGAAGCACGCGGCGGAAGTCATCACCAAGTTTTCGCGGACCCAGCCGGTCGACGGCCAGGTCCTGGGATCGTTCCTGGAGTCGGTCTTCTACGTGAAGGTGGACTTCAGCAAGCTTGAGGACTTCAAAAGCCTTCAGCGACAGATCGACCAGCTCGATCACGACCGGCACGCCGGGGGCAATCGGATCTACTACTGCGCCACGCCTCCGCCGACCTACGAGACCATCACCGAGCAATTGAAGGCGGCCGGCCTGACCTCCAGCCAGGGGTTCCATCGGATCGTCGTCGAGAAGCCGTTTGGCTCCGACCTTAAGTCCGCCCGCGAACTGACCAGGATCCTCCAGCGCGTGTTCCACGAGGACTCGGTGTTCCGCATCGATCACTACCTCGGCAAGGAGACGGTCCAGAACATCCTCGCCTTCCGGTTCGCCAACATCCTGTTCGAACCAATCTGGAACTCCAACCTCATCGACTCGGTTCAAATCACTGCCGCAGAGGAGATCGGGGTCGAGATGCGGGGCGCCTATTACGACAGGGCGGGCGCGCTGCGAGACATTGCTCAGAACCACGCGCTTCAGCTGCTGGCCCTGGTGGCGATGGAACCGCCTGTCACGTTCAACGCCACGGCGGTGCGCGACGAGAAGGTGAAGGTGTTGCGGGCGATCCGTCCAATCCTGGACGCCGACGTTGCGAAGGCAACCGTTCGCGGCCAGTACACGAAGGGGTGGGTGCTGGGCGAGGAGGTGGCCGGCTATCGGGAAGAGCATGCGGTCGCGCCCGGCTCCCTGACCGAGACCTTCGCGGCGCTTCGCGTGTTCGTGGACAGCTGGCGGTGGGGGAATGTCCCGTTCTACATTCGGGTCGGCAAGCGGATGCCCAAGCGCGTCACGGAAATCAGGGTCCGGTTCAAGCGCCCGCCTCACTCGATGTTCGAGACCGCCTCGGACCTGGACCCGAACGCCATCACGCTGCGCATCCAGCCCGAAGAAGGGATCTCGTTGCGATTCGGCGCCAAGGTCCCTAGCGCCGGCCTGCGCCTGCGAAACGTCGCCATGGACTTCACGTACATGTCGTCGTTCCTGGTCGAGACGCCCGAGGCCTATGAGCGCCTCCTGCTCGACTGCATGATCGGGGACCCGACGCTGTTCACCCGTGCCGACGAGGTCGAGGCGGCGTGGGCCTTCATCGATCCGATCGAGGCGGCGTGGCGCGACGGACGGCCGTCCCTGTCCATGTACCCGGCAGGCACCTGGGGACCCGCGGCGGCAGACCGGCTGATCCAGGCAGATAGAAGGGAGTGGCATCGTCCATGAGCGCCCGACCGAGCGCGCCGCCGGACGTGGCGTGGCGCGGAGAGGCTGTCACCATCGGAGAGGTCCTGACCGCCCTCAGCGGGATTCGGCCGAGGCTTGCGCGTGCCGAAGCAGGCGAACAGGAACACCCGCACCCGCGGAACTTCGTGATGACGCTGGTAGCAGTTGCGACGAGCGAGGCCGACGAACGGCGCGCACAGCGGGCGTGCATGGCCATCGCTGTAAATCACCCTTCCCTGGCGATCGTCGTCTGCGAGAAGCCCAATGTCCGAAGCGGGCGCATCGATGCCTCAATCACGACGCACTCTCTCGATCCGTCGCAACCGGGCTCGGTGCATTACGAGCTCGTCACGCTGCATATCGCCGGCGCCGCGGGAGAGCAACTCGCTGCCGTCGTCGACCCGCTTCTGCTCAGTGGCGTGCCGACCTACCTCTGGTGGCTGGATACCCCGCCTTTCGGCAAGAAGGAGCTTCTGGATGCGCTGAGGATCTGCGATGCGCTGGTCGTTGATTCGGCGCGCTTCGATCGCCCTTACCACTCGTTCCTGGGCCTTGCCGACCTGGCTCTCAACTCACACAGCCAGCTCGGCATCGCCGACTTCCAGTGGGCCAGGCTCGAGCCATGGCGCGAGGCGATCGCCCAGTTCTTCGAGCCCAAGGATCGGCGGTCTTTCATGAGCGGCATTGCGGAGCTCGGGATCGACTACGTCGGAGAGGGTCGCGCCAACCGGATCGGGGCCGCCCTGCTCGTCGGGTGGTTCTCGTCCGCGGTGGGCTGGAGTATCGAGAGGGCGGTGGGGGGTGCGGGCGGTGTCGTCGTCGCGCACTTCTCGACCGCCGATGGCAGGCATCTGGAGGTCTCGTTCCGGTCGGTGCCCAAAGCCCATCTCGCGAACGGGGAGGTGTGCGCCGTCCGCATCGCGGGGGCTTCGGACGGGGGAACCTTCCGGCTCTCGATTCAACGGGACCCGGAGCGGCAGCGCAGAGTCACCACTGATGTGGGCCCGGAGCCCTTCCAGGCACAGCACCATGCAGGCGGTGAGGACGACGCGGGCTACGAGCTCGCCCAACGGCAGTCTTCGCAGCATCGGGCCGTGCTGCAGCAGAGCCGTGAGGCTCTGCATCACACCGCGACCGGCGAACTACCTGGCGAGCCTCCGCACACGTCGACTGTGCTGCTCCGCGATCGCCGGTACGGTGACAGCGCCCTCGTGCTGCTCACGATGATCGACATCGGCGAGGGGAAAACCCTCCGACACCTGCAGCGCATCGAGCCCGAAGACGAGGCCGCCCTGCTGGTCGACCTCCTGTCGAACGACGACCGCGACCCGGTCTACGCGCGCTCGCTGGTGGCAGCCGCCGAGTTGATGCGCGCTCTCAAGTCGTGAGCGAGTTCACAGTCCTGGACACGCCCGAGGACGTGGCCGCCGCTGCGGCGGCGGACATCGCCGGTGCTTTGAGAGGAGGCTCGCGAACGCTGGTCCTCGCCGGTGGCACGACGCCACGGCGCGGCTATGAGCTGCTCGCGCGCCTCGAGGTCACGTGGGGCCGCGTGACAGTGCTGTTCGGCGACGAGCGGTGCGTGCCGCCGGACCATCCGGACAGCAATTACCGCATGGCGCGCGAGGCGCTGCTGGACCAGGTTGCCCCGGCGTCGGTGCACCGCATTCCCGGCGAGCTGGGCCCCCACGAGGCGGCGGCCGGGTATGCAGGGGTCGTTGCGACCCTGGCGCCACTGGACGTCGTCGTGCTCGGCGTCGGCGAAGACGGACACACGGCGTCCCTGTTTCCCGGCGACGCGGCCCTCAACGCGAAGGGGTGGGCGGTGGGGGTCCGCAACTCTCCCAAGCCTCCACTCGAACGGGTGACCCTCACGCTGCAGGCGCTCCGCGGCGCCGGCCGCGTCATCATCCTCGCCACCGGCGCCGGCAAGGCGCATGCAGTCTCGATGGCGAAACGCCAAGAGGTGCCATCGGGCATGATTGCGGGCGCGTTATGGCTTCTCGATCGCGAGGCGGCCGGTCAATGAGCAAGGTCGAGATAGTTCCCTCGATTCTGTCCGCGGACATGGGTAGGCTCGCCGAGCAGGTGCAGGAAGCCGCTCGAGCGGGCGCCGACCGCATCCAGGTCGACGTCATGGACGGCCACTTCGTGCCGAACCTGACATTCGGACCGCTCGTTGTCGAGGCCGTACGCCGCGTGACCGACCTCCCGATCGAAGCGCATCTGATGGTCGAGAGGCCCGAGCTGTTCATCGAGGCGTTCGCCAGGGCAGGTGCAAGCCTCATCGAGGTTCAGGTCGAGGCGACGACGTCCCTCTACCGCACCGTGATGCTCATCAAGGAGCTCGGCGCAAAGGCAGGCGTGGCGATCAATCCCGCCACACCGGTGGAGGCGCTGACGGAGATCCTGCCCTACATCACCACGGTCAACGTGATGACAGTTGAGCCGGGCTTCGGGGGCCAGAAGTTCATAGCCCACAGTCCGGCGAAGATCCGCCGCGTGCGCGCGCTGTCGCCGGGCGTCGAGATCGAGGTCGACGGCGGCATCGACGCCAAGACCGCGCCGCTTGTAGTGAAGGCCGGCGCCACTGTGCTTGTCGCGGGCAGCGCCGTCTTCGGCCACAAGCAGGGCATCGCCGCCGGAATCCGAGCCATCCGCAAAGCAGTTGGCTGAGCAGGACGCGCTCAAGAGGGCGGCCGCCGAGAAGGCGCTCGAGCTGGTCCGCGACGGCATGCTGCTCGGGCTGGGCAGCGGCTCGACAGTGCGGTACTTCACCGAAGGGGTGGGTCGCTTGGTGGCGGAAGGCATGAAGGTCAGGGGCGTGCCGACATCGCGCGCCACGGCCGAGCTGGCCGCGGCGAACGGGATCCCCATCGTTACGGAGCTGGTCGGACAGGTCGACCTCACCGTTGACGGCGCCGACGAGGTTGACCAGGCGTTGAACCTGATCAAGGGAAGGGGAGGCGCGCTGTTTCGAGAGAAGCTGGTCGCCGCTGCGTCGAAGAGGTTTGTGGTCGTGGTCGACGAATCCAAGGTCGTCAAGAAGCTGGGTGTTGGCGTGCTGCCCGTTGAAGTACTGCCATTCCTGTGGCGCAGCACTGCCGAGCGCCTGGCGTCGCTGGCGACGAGGTTGACGGTGCGGGGTGGGGAAGAGGCGCCGTACATGACCGACAACGGAAACCTGGTCCTCGATTTGATGATCGAGGGGGGCGTCGCCGACGCGCCTGCGCTCGCGAATGCGCTCAAGACCACGATCGGGGTGGTCGAACACGGCCTGTTCATCGGGATGGCTGACACGTGCATCGTCTCCGGACCGGATGGGCCATTGGTGGTGGGTAGGCTGTCTGGCGGAGCAGTCGCACGGTCGAATCCGGGCGCACCGTGGTGAAACCTTACATCGAAAGATATTCTAGCACTCAAAGACAGATCAAGACGATTACTATCTCAGTGTTAGCCGGATCTAGAAGATGGCG
>JBGOTG010000161.1:0-6161 GCA_041476405.1 Candidatus Dormibacteraceae bacterium
CACCGGCAGCGGGTTCGCCATCGGAGGCGGCTACGTGGTGACAAATGCGCACGTCGTGTCCGGCACGCATGCTCATCGCGTGCAAACGCCCGCCGGTGATGACCTGCCGGCCACTGTCGTCTACTTCGATCCCGCTCGCGACTTCGCCCTCCTGAGCGTGCCGAATTTGACGAGTCCGGGCCTGGGCTTTGCGCCGGCGTCGCGCGGCACCGACGGGGCGGTGATCGGTTATCCCGGTGGAGGGCCTGAGCGGATCGAGCCTGCTGTCGTCGACGGCGCGGTCGAGGCCGTAGGCCGCGATATCTACAGCGACACCGCGGTCACGCGGCAGGTCTATGTCATCCAGGGGAGGGTCAGGCCGGGCAACTCGGGCGGACCGCTGGTCGACGATCAGGGCAAGGTGCTGGGGATCGTGTTCGCGACCTCGGCCAGCGACCCGAACCAGGCCTATGCGCTCACCGACGACGAGATCAGCTCCGACCTGCATGACGTCCGCGGCCGGCACACCATCGACACCGCGCAGTACCGCTGCGCCGCCTGACCGCGCGCTCTAGTCTGTCTCGGGTTTCGCCTCTTCCACGAGCATCACCGGGATGCCGTCGACGATCGGATACAGAACCTTGCACTGAGGGCAGCGCAAACGATCGGGCTTCTTGAGCTCGACCTTCGTGCGGCACTTCGGGCACACCAGGATTGCAAGCAGCTCCGCCGAGACCACGCGCGCATGGTAGTACGGTTGGCGCCATGATCCTGCGCCGGCTGTACCTGTACCTGGTGAGCGCCGCGGCGCTCGCGACCCTGGCCGTCGGGCTTTCCGCGCTCGGCTCGACCATCCTTCTCTTCGTCTTCAACGACCCGTCGGCGCAGTCCAGCAGGACTGCCCTCGCGGGGTTCTCGGCGATGACGCTGGTCGCCCTGCCGGTTTGGGCGGTGCACCTGTGGTTCGCTCGGCGCTACGCGCTCCGAGACCCGGCTGAGCGAGCCTCGGCCATCAGGCGGCTGTATGTCTACGCGGCCGGTCTCGGCACATCGGTCGCCGCGGCGATCGCCCTCGGTTACACGATCGCCGATCTCCTGCGGCCGGTGCTCGACTGCAATGCCGGCTCTCTTGTCAAGCCTTTCGAATGCCAGTCTGGCAGCTGGCTCGCCACCACCCAGGCCGCGTGGATAGCCATCGTGGTGCTCGGGTTCTGGGCCCTGCACCACCGGATCGCGGCGCGCGACAGGGCCGCTGTCGGCGAGCACCGCAGGTCGGCGACGCTGCGCCGCTGGTACATGTACCCGGCCCTGCTGATCGGCCTGGTGATGATGCTTGCGGGCGCGAGCAGCCTCATCGAGCTCACCTGGCTGAGGATCCTGAGCAGTCCGCTCGGCACCAACCAGTCCCGATTCCTCAGTGACAACGTTGGCCTCACCCAAGGCGGCCTCCTCTTGTGGGGATTCCATGCACGGATGATCGCTTTGAGGCACATCGAGGACGACAGAACATCGACCCTGCGCGCCCTCGAGGGATTCATCGCAGTGGCCATCAGCATGGTCGTGGCCCTGGTCGGAGCCTCCCAGATCCTCTACTACGCGGTCGCGCGCCTGCTCGGCGTCAACAACCCGGGCAACGTGGGAAGCGACATCCTCGCCGCCGTCGCGCAACCAACGTCGCTGCTCGTGGTGTACGGCGTCGCATGGTTCTTGATCAGGCGACGGCTGGCGCGCGATACCGGGTCACACGAGGTGGACCGGCAGGCGGGCGTCCAGCGCCTGTACACGAACCTCGCCGCCCTGGTGTCGATGGCGTCACTGGCTGTCGGGGCAGGCGGCGTCCTGTGGTATCTGGCGGAGGAGATCGAGGCGCCTCTCATCGGCGTTTCGGCCGCAGACTGGAAGGACCCGATCAGCAAGTGGATCACCCTGTTCGTCGTAGGCGCGGCGGTCTGGCTCGCCCACTGGCGTCATGCTCCATGGCCTGGAGACCGGCAGTCGCTGAGCCGCCGCCTCTATGTGTGGGCGGCGCTCCTGGCGAGCGTGCTCGCGGTGCTGGGCTCGGGTATTGCGCTGCTGAATGTCGTGCTGCAGCAGGTGTTCAGCGCAAACCCACGGCTCGACAGCGCGAGCAACCTCGACTTCGGCCACTACCTCGCGGTGCTCGTGGTGGCGGTCATCGTCGCCGTCTATCACGTTCGCGTGCTGAGGGCGGATTCGGCAGCTCGGCCGGCCAGACATGAGCCCGAAGTTGCCCCGGCGCCTCCGGCAGCCCCCACCGCGACTGTCGCCGCCGTTCCAGCTGATGCCGCGGCGCCGGTCGAAGCGACGCACAGCAAGCTGTTCATCCTGACCGTGACGGACGCCACCGAGGATGACGTTCATCAGGCGCTCGCTAACCTGCCCCCGCAGGCAAGCTACAAGTTGACCCCGTCGGAGCCGGAGAAATGACAGGCATGGATGCGCATACAGTCCTGACCACCACGCGGTCTGTCCGGAAGCGGCTCGATCTCGAGCGCCCGGTGCCCCGCGAGGTGCTGCTCGAATGTCTCGAGGTCGCGGTGCAGGCTCCCACCGGTTCGAACAGCCAGGGCTGGCAGTTCGTGATCGTCACCGACGCCGAGAAGAAGCGCGTCATCGGCGACTTTTACCGGGAGTCCTGGTACGCGTATGCGAGCAGCGGCGGCCAGAGGTATGAGAGGGATGATCCACGGCGCGAGCAGCTGCCGCGCGTCGCCTCGTCGGCGCAATTCCTGGCCGACCACATGCACGAGGTGCCTGTGATGGTGATCCCCTGCATCGAAGGGCGGGTGGATGCGCCCGGCACCTCCAACCTCGCGATCGCCGGCCTGTACGGTTCGATCCTTCCCGCGGCGTGGAGCTTCATGCTCGCGGCTCGCGATCGGGGTCTGGTCGGGGCGTGGACCACCCTCCACCTCAAGTACGAGAAGGAGGTCGCGGACCTGCTGGGCATCCCGTATGAGCGCTACACCCAGGCTGCGCTGCTCACTCTGGGTTTCAGCACAGGAGGTGACTTCAAGCCCGCCCGGAGAATTCCGCTCGAGGGCATCGTCCATTGGGAGCAGTGGTGATCCACTCGCTGGTCGACCTGGTCGACTGGCGGCGGCGGGTGGGTGACCTGTATCGGATCCGGGGTGCGGATGCAGTCGACAGGTTCCGGCGCGAACGCGACGAGCTCTTCAAGACGCACCCGCAGTCGCCGATCGAGTCGGAAGAGCGCGATTCATTTCACGGCCTCCAGTACTTTCAGTACGACCCTGCATATCGGGTTCGGGCGCAGGTCGAGGAGAGTGATGGCGCCGATCTGCTCATCGACACCGGTGGCGAGGATGGAGCGGTGCGCTACAGGCGGGCAGGCCACCTGGTCTTCGAGCTGTCCGGCACGCCATGCCGCCTGACCGTGCTGAGCCTGATCCAGTACGCCGGCGGGCTTTTCGTCCCCTTCCGCGACGCCACCGCGGGCCACGAGACCTACGGCGGCGGGCGCTATCTGTTCGACACGGCCAAGGACACCGACGGCCTCGTCCTGGAGGTCACTCCCGGCTCCCTGGAGGTGGTGATCGACTTCAACTACGCGTACAACGCCTCGTGCGCTTACAGCCCACGATGGGCGTGCCCGCTCGCCCCATCGGAGAATTTTCTGAAGGTCCACGTCCGAGCCGGTGAGCTCGTCTACAAGGCGAGCGCGGGCGCTGCCGTAACTGAGGGAGCGCGCCAGGCGTTGGCATCCTCGTGAAGCTGGGCACAGTGATCTGGGTCGCCGTTGCGCTCGTCGTCCTTCTCTACGGCACCGTCGCCGTGTTCGAGGCTTTCGACAAGAACTCGCACTCGAACAGCGACACGATCAGGCCGTTCATCATCACCATGGGCCCCGTTTGGGCCCTGGCCATAGCCGCCGCGACGGTTCTGCTGCGTAAACGCGAGTAAGCCCGCTCCGAATCCGCGACCCATAGATAGAATTTGTCTATCCGGTCGTGGCCATAGACGAATCGCGTAACGGGAAAGCCAGGGGCATCCAGCTCGTCCAGGTCGAGGGCTTCCTCGAAGTGGCGCGCCGCGGCAGCGTGAGCCGCGCCGCCGATGCTCTCTTCGTCACCCAGCCGACCCTCACGGCTCGCCTCCACAGCCTCGAACGCGAGCTCGGCGCCTCCCTCTTCGTGCGCACCCCTCACGGTATGCGGCTCACCGAGGCGGGGAGGGCGTGGGTCCCGTTCGCCGAGCGGGCGCTGCGAGCGCTCGTCGACGGACGCGACGTGCTGGAGCAGGTCAAGACGGCATCCGCCGGCCACTTGATGATCGGCGCCGCCCCCGCCGTCAGCACCTACATACTGCCGGGGCTGCTGGAGCAGTTCGTCGCGGCCCACCCCAGGGTCGAGCTCTCGGTCCGGACCGGTCACTCCGAGGACATAGTCGACCTCGTGCTGCGCGACGAGGTGCAGGTCGGGCTCGGCCGCGCCATCCGCCATCCCGAGCTCGAGCTGCGGCCCTTCCACACAGAAGAGCTCGTCCTCGTCTGCGCCCCCGATCACCCGTTCAGCAAGCGGCGCAGCGTGATCATGGAGGAGGTCGCGGGTGAGAAGCTGATCATGTTCGATCTCACCTCGAGCTACTACGAGATCACGCACGCCGCCTTCCTGTCGGCGGGCGTGAAGCTGCGAGGCTTGATGGAGCTCGATTCGATCGAGGCGGCCAAGAAGATGGTGGAGCGGGGCCTCGGCGTCGCGCTGCTGCCGCGCACGGCCGTCGCGCGCGAGGTCGAGGGCAAGACGCTTCGCCTGGTGCGGATGAAGGACGCCCCGCCGATGTACCAATCGATAGTGGCCTACCGCAGGGTGGACGCCGGCAAGCCGGAAGGGGTGGTTGCCGCCTTTCTCACGCTGCTCGGGGCGTCGGCCTAGATATCAAGTTTTTCGATCAGCCTCATCACATCAATCAATTGGACTTATATCAGGCGGCTTGCTAAATTTCGCGCTCATGGAAACGACAGAGCGGCCACCGGAGCTCGAGACTGAGCCGTCCACGCACGAGTGCGAGTGCCCGGAACCCTGCAACTGCGACCACGAGAACGAGTAGCACGGAGCCTGTTCGGCGTTAGCCGGCAGAGCCCAAGTTAAGGAGTCCCAAACAATGGACCTTGTCTCCACGCCCCTGCTCCCCGAAGGTTTCAAGGTCCCCGCTTCGCGCAACGAGGACCCCAGCAAGCACCTGCGCCGGCTCCTCGCCACCAAGCCCTACGTCTTTGGGCCCGGCGTCTACGACCCGATGGGCGCAGAGCTGGTCATGTACCACGGCTTCGACGCCGTCTACTTCAGCGGCTACTCCTTCGCCATCGGCCACCTCGGCACGACGGACATGGACATTTACTCGTCGGTCGAGATTGCGGACGGCGCCCGCCGCACAGTGAGCGCGCTGCGCAAGTTCCAGCTGACCATGGCGATGGGCGACCCCGAGAAGGGCGTCCCGCCGGTTCACCTGGAGATCCCGCCCGTGATCGTCGATATGGACGCGGGCTACGGCAACCTGTTCAACGTCCAGCGCACTGTCGACCTGTACGTGAGGGCCGGCGTCGCGGCGGCCCACCTCGAGGATCAGGTCATGCCCAAGCGCTGCGGCCACATCGCGGGCAAGGCTCTGATCTCGGCCGACGAGTTCGTGGGCAAGCTCAAGATGATGCGCAACACGGCCGACGATCTCGGTCACAAGGACTTCGTGATCATCGCGCGTACCGACGGCGTGTCCGCCAGCGAAGCTCCTGAGTCGAAGCGGGGCATTCAGCTGGCGATCGACCGCGGGCTTCGCTACATGGACAGCGGCGTGCCCGACCTGCTGTGGTGCGAGTTCCCCACCGCAGAGCGCGGGCAGACAGAGCAGTTCTGCACCGAGATCCGCAAGCGATTCCCCAAGGCTCGGTTCGGATTCAACTACTCGTCTTCGTTCAAGTGGTTCAACGAGAAGAACCCGATCACCTGGGATGAGCTCGGCGAGCTCGGTGTCGGCTTCATCTTCATCACGCTCGCTCTGCAACATGCGGCTGGGCACGGCATGTCGGTGCTGCTCGAGGATCTCAAGGAGAAGAAGGAAGAGGGCTACATGGCGCTGCAGCGGAAGGAATGGGAGGCCGCTGACATCCCGACCAAGAGCCACCACCTGTTCACGGGCGTCCC
>JBGOTG010000162.1:0-6057 GCA_041476405.1 Candidatus Dormibacteraceae bacterium
CCGAGGCCGCTTCGACTACACGGAGGTCAACGACCCCACGCGCCTGCGCGTTCCCACAGTCCACGGAGCCAGGGTGACCTGGGCATCTGCCCTAACCAACCTGGCTCGGGGGATCAAGGGCAAGGGTTCGAAGCTCGGCATCTCGCTTCCGCAGGACCTGACCAACGAGGAGGCCTACCTTTTCCGCCGGCTCCTGGACGGCCCGCTGCACGGAGCCAAGGTCAAGATGCACGGCCGCACCGCGCTGCCTGCTCCTTCCGACAACCAGCTGATGATCAAGGAGATAGATGACGCGCGAGTCATCGTCATCGTGGCCTCGGATACCGAGAACGATGTGCCGATCGTCAACCTGCGCGTCAAGAAGGCGGTGACCAAGCGCGGCGCGAAGCTCATCGTCGTCCATCCAGAGGGGGTCGACCTCGACCGCAACCACCACACGGTCCACATCCACAACCAACCCGGAGGCGCCGCTGACGAGGTGGGCAAGCTCGCCGATCACGAGCTCCTGCAAAACGCCGGCGGGCCGGTGGCCATCCTCTACGGCGACGGTCGAGGAAGCGAGGACGCCGCAGGCCTCGCCGCAGCGTGCAGCGAGCTGGCCGGCAAGGTCGGCGGCAAGGTGATGCCGCTTTACCGCGGCACCAATGAGAGGGGTGCGCTCGCCCTCGGCGTGGCCGGGTGGGACTCGCTGGACGGCGTCGAGACCCTCTTGAGCTGGGGTCCCCTCCCCACCGCGGGCGTGCCCGCAAGCGTCCGCTTCCTCGCGGCCTGGGACCACCTGCCGCGCCCCGAGTACAAGGACGCCGCAGTCGTCCTGCCGGCGACCAGCTTCGCCGAGCGTCAGGGCAGCTACACCAACCTCGAAGGGACTGTCCAGTTCCTGCGGCCGGCGGTCGCTGCCGTGACTCCGCTGAAGGAGTCCTGGGAGGTGCTCTGCGAGCTGGCGGCCGCATTGGGACTCGACCTCGACTACGTGGGGGTCTTCCCGATCCAGCGCGAGATTGCGAGCAAGTTCCCGCTGCTGGCCGCCCTCGCGCAACCGCCCAGCGCCGATCCGACGCCGGCGCCGGTGCTCGTCGGACCGGCCCACCCGTGAGCCAGATCTACAACGACCCGGTCGGCCATTGGGTCGTCGTGACCGTGGCGATCGCGCTCCTTCTCTTCGTGGTCCTGACCGCGACCGCCTACACGGTGTGGTTCGAGCGCGTGGCGCTCGGACGGATCCAGCGACGCCCGGGACCCAACCGGGTCGGGCCCTACGGTCTTATGCAGCTTGCCGCCGACGGCGTGAAGCTCGCTTTCAAAGAGAGCTTCATCCCTGCCAAGACCGACAAGGTCATGTACGTCATCGCGCCGACCATCGCGGTCGCTGCGGCCTTCCTTTCGTGGGCCGTCATCCCGATCGGCCTCTGGTACAACGTCCAGTACTGGATCGCCGACATCAATATCGGCATCCTTCTCGTCTTCGCGTTCAGCTCGCTCAACGTCTACGCGATCATGCTCGGCGGCTACTCGTCCAACAACAAGTACTCGCTGCTCGGCGGCCTGAGGTCGGCGGCGCAGCTGATCAGCTACGAGATCGTGCTGGGCCTGTCACTCGTGCCAACCTTCATGATCGTGGGCTCGCTGCGCCTGCGCGACATAGTGGAGTACACGGTCCACTGGGGGCCGTACACGGGGCCGATCCCGCTGATCCTGATCACGCCGATCGGCTTCGTCATCTACCTCATGGCGGCGGTCGCGGAAACCAACCGCGCGCCCTTCGACCTTCCCGAGGCTGAACAGGAGCTGATCGGCGGTTTCCTCACCGAGTACTCGGGCCTCAAGTTCGTCATGTACTACCTGGCCGAGTACGTGAACATGATCACCGTCTCGGCGCTGGCGGCACTCCTGTTCTTCGGCGGGTGGCACCTGTGGATCGTGCCCCCGGTGCTCGCCTTCCTCCTCAAAGTGGTGCTGTTCCTGTTCCTTTACATTTGGCTCCGCGGCACGTTCCCGCGGCTCCGCTACGACATGCTCATGCGGCTCGGCTGGAAGGTGCTTCTACCACTGGCGGTCGCAAACATCATCGTCACCGGGATCGTCGTGATCGCGGTGCAAGGGTAGGGATGACGGAACACAACGGGAACAAGGAGGGCGACCCGACGCCGTTGAGGCTGCCGGGCGAAGGCGTGCCGGACAGGCCGGAGGGCCTCAGGCCCAGCGTCGCCGGCGATGTCATTGCTCTCGCGGGTGGGCTCAAGACCACGCTCCAGGAGTTCTTCAGGCCGGCGGTCACGACCATGTACCCGGAAGACAAGACCCCGCGGTCGGAGCGTTACCGCGGGCGGCACTACTTGCGCAGGTACGACAACGGGCTCGAGCGCTGCATCGGTTGCGAGCTCTGCGCGGCCGCGTGCCCGGTGGGCTGCATCCTGGTCATCGCCGCCGAGAACACCGAAGAGAAGCGCGTCTCGCCAGGTGAGCGGTATGCCAAGACCTACGAGATCAACATGCTCCGCTGCATCTTCTGTGGTTATTGCGAAGACGCCTGCCCGGTGCAGGCGATCGTGCTCGGGCCCGAGTACGAGCTCTCGGACACGAGCCGCGAGAAGTTCATCTTCACCAAGGAGAAGCTGCTGGAGCCGATGCCCCCAGACGTCCAGGCCCGGCTCAGCGCCAAGAAGAAAGAAGAGGCGACGTAGCTGTGGCGATCGCTGTCTTCTTGGTCGCCGCCGCGATGGCTGTGGCGGGAGGCATTGGCGTCATCACCTTCCGCGAGCCGATCCGCTGCGTGCTCAGCCTGGTCGTCGTGATGATCGCGCTGTCGATCCTCTTTCTCCTGCTGAGCGCCCAGTTCGTCTTCGTCGTCCAGATCATCGTCTACGCAGGCGCCGTGATGGTCCTGTTCCTGTTCGTCATCGCCCTGCTTGGCCCGGCGCGCGAGACCGCCCGTGGCCGGCTCCGCTTCCAGCCCTGGCTGTCGGGGCTGTTCGCCATTGTCTTCTTTGGTCTGCTCTGGACGATGCTGCAAGGCGTCCAGTACCGGCAGGCTGACCAGACCGACCTGAACGTCTTCGGCACGGTGCAGTCGATAGCGGTCGGACTCTTCACAACCTACCTGTATCCGTTCGAGCTCACGTCGCTTCTGCTCCTGGTGGCCGCGATCGGCGCCATCTATCTCAGCAAGAAGCCTGGTGATCGCGAGGGGGGGCCGCCGGAAGAAGGGCTTCGCCCGGCCGCCGGCACGGGGGGAGACTTCCCCCCGCCTGACAAATGAGCACCTTGACCATCGGCGGATCGCAGCTGGACTCGTCGTGGTTCCTGCTCTTGGGCGCGATCCTCTTCACGCTGGGCACCGTCGGCGTCCTCGTGCGCCGCAACCCGCTGGTGATCCTCATCTGCATCGAATTGATGCTGAACGCCGTCAACCTCACGCTGATCACCTTCTCGCGCCAGCTGCAGAACCTCGAAGGACAGCTCTTCGCGCTCATGGTGATGACAGTCGCCGCGGCCGAAGCCGTGGTGGGCCTGGCGATCCTGGTCGACATCTTCCGTGTGCGAGATATCGAGGACGTCGACGACCTGAGTGAGCTGAAGGGATGAGCATTCAACAGCTGACGCTCCTGATCCTGCTCTTTCCTGCGGCCGGGGCGATACTCCTGGCGGGTCGCGGCTGGCGGCTGCCTCGGATCTACACGAGGATCTTCGGCCCGGGCGTCGTGTGGGCCTCCTTCATCGTGACCGTGAATCTGTTCCTCAACAAGGCGTCAGGCGATTTCACGTACTTCACATGGATCAAGAGCGGTTCGTTCGAGGTGCCGTTCAACCTCCTGGTCGACAACCTCTCGATCTTCATGTGCCTGGTGATCACAGGCGTCGGCGGGCTGATCGTCACGTACGCGGTCGGGTACATGGCGGCGGAGAACGACGCGAGCTACGCGCGTTTCTTCACGTACATGGACGTCTTCATCTTCTCGATGCTCCTGCTGGTCCTGGCCGGGAACTTCGTGTTCCTCATCGTCGGCTGGGCGCTGGTGGGCCTCAGCTCCTACTTCCTGATCGGCTTCTGGTACCACCGCCGCTCCGCCGTGCTCGCCGCGCGAAAGGCGTTCGTGATGAACGTCATCGGCGACGTCGGCATGATCCTCGGCGCCTTCGTCATATTCGCGACGTATCACACGGTGACTTACGGCGGTGTGTTCCAGTTCTTCAACATCTGCGTTCCTCCCGAAGGGTGCCTGCTCCAGGGTCACGTTGTCAGGGACAGCCCAACTCTCGAGCTCGCCGCATTCCTATTCCTTGTCGGCGCGGTCGCTAAATCTGCCCAACTCCCGCTTCACACCTGGCTGCCGGACGCGATGGAAGGTCCGACACCGGTGAGCGCTCTGATTCACGCAGCGACAATGGTCACAGCGGGCGTCTACCTGGTTGGGCGCCTTCACCCCATCTACGACGTCGCCGAGCTTGCCCACGGTGCGGTCGCCATTATTGGCGCCGTCACCGCGCTCTTCGCCGCGTCGATCGCAATCGTGCAGACCGACATCAAGCGCGTCCTCGCGTACTCGACGATGAGCCAGATCGGGTACATGTTCCTGGCCGTCGGAGTCGGCGCCTACTCCGCGGGCTTCTTCCACCTGATGTCGCACGCCTTCTTCAAGGCCCTTCTCTTCATGGCCGCGGGCAACGTCATCCACGCGATGCACGACGAGCAGGACATGCGCAAGTACGGCGGCCTGCTCAAACAGCTGCCCCGGACCTCGTGGTCGTTCCTGATCGGCTCTCTTTCGCTCGTCGGAGTGATCCCCTTCGTGGGCTTCTTCTCCAAAGAGCAAATCCTGGGCGCGGCTTTCTCGAAGCCTGACAACACCCTCTCGCTGGTCGTCTGGGGCATCGGCTTCGTGACCGCGCTGATCACCGGCTTCTACACAGGCCGCATGTGGTGGATGTCGTTCGCCGGCAAGCCGTCGCCCGATCGCCCAGTCGAGCACCCACACGAGGCGCCCCCGGTGATGCTCGTGCCGGTCATGGTCCTGGCGGCACTGGCCACGGTCGGCGGCCTGATCCAGACCCGCGCCCTCGGGTTCGGAACCCAGTACGTCTCAGACTTCCTGGCGAGCGCGGTAGGCGCGCAGGCGTGGGAGGGCGGCGCCGCCGACGTCATCGTCGCCCTGATCACGATGACCCTGGCCACCCTGCTCTTCCTGGCCGCCTACCGCTTCTACGTCGCCAGGACCTGGAAGCCCTGGAGCGCCGCGGTGCCCTGGCTGCAGAGGCTCCTGGAGCGCAAGTACTACTTCGACGAGATTTACAACGCCGCCTTCGTGCGCCCGATGGACGCTGCGGCCGAGCTCGGCATGGACAACGTCGAGACGCCGCTGCTCGACGGCGTGGTCGTCGCCACCGGTGAGCTGACCCAGGCGAGCGCCGGCAGCCTGAGCCTCACGCAGAGCGGCTACTTCAGGAACTACGTCCTTGTCTTCCTTGCGGGCGCGTGCATCGCGGCGGTCCTGATTCTGGTCAGGGCAGGCTCATGACGCTCACCACCATCTGGCTGCTCCCGCTCGTCGCCGGTGTCCTCGTCGCCTTCATGCCTCCGCGCTGGAGCAAGCTGATGAGCGCGCTCGCCGCGATGGTCACCCTCGGCATCGCGATCGGCGTCGCCCTGCTTTTCGACCCCTCGGCGCACAGCTACCAGTTCTCCGAATCACAGCCCTGGGTGCCCCAGCTCTCGATCTTCTACCGCCTCGGCGTGGACGGAATCAGCATCTGGCTGGTCGTCCTCAACGCTTTTCTCACGGTCATCGCCGTGCTCGCGACGCCCCTCTCGATGAAGAACGTGAACCGGTTCCTCGGCCTGATCCTCGCCATGAGCGCGGGGCTCGCGGGCCTCTTCATGGCCGTCGACCTCGTCCTCTTCTACGTCTTCTGGGAGGCGATGCTGATCCCCGCCTACTTCCTCCTGTGGCTGTTCGGCGAGGGCGAGCGACCGGGGCGGGCGGCCGTCAAGTTCGTCCTGTACACGCTCGCCGGCTCGCTGCTGATGCTCGTCGGCGTCATCGGTGAGTACGTCTTCAC
>JBGOTG010000163.1:0-6028 GCA_041476405.1 Candidatus Dormibacteraceae bacterium
CGCGACGACCAGGACCTGATCGCGTACGCGCGCCGAGGTGGGGAAGTGTTCGTCGAGGTCGCGTACGTGCGGCAGGGAAAGATGGTCGGCCACGATGGCCACCCTCTCGACGGCGCCGGAGAGGCCACCGAGGCGGAGGTCCTACGCGGCTTCGTCCTCCAGTACTACGCGAGCGCCACGCACGTGCCCCGCACGGTGATCCTGCCGGGCCTGCTCGACGAGCCCGAGCTGATGACCGGGTGGCTTGGCCAGCGGCGTGGGGGACCGGTGACCATCGAGGTGCCCCGGCGTGGCCGCAAGCGTGCGCTGATCACCCAGCTCGCGGAGACGGCGGCCCAGGAGCTCGAGCAGCTGCGGATTCAGGCCGACTATGACCGGAGCCGCACCGAGCCGATGCTCGCCGCACTTGCCGAGGCGCTCGACCTGGAGAGTCCGCCGAAGCGCATCGAGTGTTACGACATCTCCAACATCCAGGGCGATTCCGCGGTCGGCGCGATGGTGGTCTTCGAGGACGGGCGCCCTCGCAACGATCATTACCGCCACTTCCGGATCAAGTTCACCCCAGGCCCTAACGACTTTGCGATGCTGCAAGAGGTGTTGCGCAGGAGGCTCGAGCGGCTGGAGTCGGCCCAGCGCCGCGAGGATGCGGACGTGGTCGGCGATCGTTCGTTCACCAGCCGGCCGGACCTCATCCTCATAGACGGCGGCAAGGGACAGCTGAGCGCCGCGCTCGAGGTGCTGGAGTCTGCGGGCTACGCGGACATCCCCACGTTCTCGCTCGCCAAGGAACGGGAGGAGATCTTCGCTCCTGGCCGCGCCGACCCGATCGTGCAGGAGAAAAGCTCGCCCGGGATGTTCCTCGTCCAGCGGATCCGTGACGAGGCGCACCGCTTCGCCATCACGCACCACCGCAAGGTGCGCTCGCGCAAGGCGCTCACGTCGCCGCTCGACTCTGTCGAAGGCATAGGCCCTGCGCGCAAGCGCGCCCTGCTGCGACACTTCGGCTCCGTGCAGGCGATCCGCGAAGCCCCCGTCGAGGACATAGTCGCGCTGGGCATCCACGAAAGACTGGCCAAGAGGCTGAAGGAATCGTTGTGACTACAGGGTCACGGCCGGAAGCCCGTCCGTGACCCTGGTCATCGTGGGTGGCACCACTGAGCACGAGCTGGAGGAAGCGGTCGGGGTTTTCGTCGACGGAGGCTTTCAGCTCGCGCGCTGGCTCTCTCCGTATGACGATGCGGACGGAGTCCTGCCCCTCCGGGGAGACGGCGCCGTCGTGCTCAAGGACGCCGACGCTCGAGGGATCCGCTACGTGCTGGTCCACGTCGGCCCGAGCGACGGCAAGTCCGGCGGCAGCCACGAGCGCGCGCACCACCGTGTCGACATCGCTCAGCTTCGCGAGCTGGCACAGCAGCTCCGCTCCCGTGAGCGAATGCTCATCACGTGCCTTGCGTTCGGCTACAAGAAGGGAATACCCGACGGGGCGGCATGGGTCGTCGACGTGAGGCTCCTCGACAATCCGTACTGGGTGGACGAGCTGCGACCTCTCGACGGTCGCGACCCGCGTGTGCGCGAGTTCGTCGTGAGCCAGCCGGCTGCGCGCGACCTATTGGACAACCTCGAGCGCACCCTTCGTGCGGCGATCCCGCACTACCGCGAGCGCGGCCGCTCCCAGCTGGTGGTGGCCTTCGGGTGCACGGGCGGGCGCCATCGCTCGGTCGCGATAGCCCGCGAGATGGCGGCAAGGCTCGAGAACCTGGAAAACGCCGACGTCGAGTTCATTCCCCGCGAATTACAGTGACGCGAGCCCTGGTTCTGGGCGGCGCCGGCTTCATCGGCGTCGCGGCGTGCAAGGAGCTGATGCGCCGGGGCGTGGAGACGGTCGCGGCGGGGCGCAACGAACGGCCCTACGGGGTCTTCACGAGCTATGTCGCGTTCGACCGCACGGACGAAGACCAGCTCAAGGACGCACTCGCGAAGGTCCAGCCCGACGTGCTGCTCGACCTCGCCTGCTATCAACCGGCGGAGGTGGAGGCGGCCATCCGAAGCTTCACTGGCGACCGGTATGTATTCGTGTCGACCGGCGTTTATCCGCACCTCAATGGCAAGCCTGCCCGGGAAGAGGACTTCGTTCCGCTCGCGGGAGAGCCGCCCGCGACGCTGGACTACATGGACGGCAAGCGATGGTGCGAAACGCTGATGGCGCGTGCGCGCGACTTTCCGTGGACGGTCATCCGGCCTCCCGCCGTCTTCGGGCCGGCCGATCACTCCCTTCGAATCGCGGCGTATATCCAGCGTGTCGCGGACGGCGGCCCCCTCCTGGTCCCTCAGGAGTCCTATGAACGACAGGCCGGGCTCGCGTGGGTTAAAGACGTCGGCTTCGCGTGCGCCCTCGCGTGCGACTTGCGAAAGGCCACGGCCAGGAAGGCGTACAACGTCGCATTCGAAGGCGTCAGCCTGCGCGACCTCATCGAGGGCATTGCCGGCGCAATGGGCGTGCCGGCCAGGATCCATCCTGTCCCGTTCGCCGAGCTCCCGCCAGATGCGAGCCCGTACGGGCCCGACCCGAGGCGGGCGGCCGGCTACGTGCTGGACCGCGCCCGCTCCGAGCTCGGGTTCGAGCCCTCGAAGCTTGAGGATGCGCTCGCTGAGACTCTGGCCTGGTACCGGGTGGCTCACCCTTCTCATCCTGGATACGCCAACCGGCCCAACGAGCTCGCCATGGCAGGTGGCGGCTGACACGACAGCCGCCGCCAGGCGTGCGCCTGCTTGGCGACGTCCTATCCTGACCGGCGTGGTGAGGCGCATTGCGCCCTATTCGATCGCCATCGGCGGCGCGATTGCGATCACTGTCGCGATCGCCCTTGTCACCACGCACGCGACAGTGGCCGGGCTGTCCTCCATATACCTGCTGCTGGTCCTGTGGCTTGGAGCGCGATGGGGCAGAGGCCCGGCGGTGGCCGGCAGCATTGCGGCGTTCCTCCTGTACGACTTCTTCTTCGTGCCGCCGGTCGGCACGTTCACCGTCCGCGGTCCCAGCGAGCTCTTCGAGCTGGTGGTGCTGCTCGCGGTGGCGCTGGTGACCAGCCAGCTTGCGGCCTCGCTCCGCCGGGCGCAATCAGAATCGGAAGCTCTGGCGACCGATTCGCGCGTCCTGTATGAGCTCGCCACCACAGCCTTGCGCACACCGCAGGTGACAGACGCTCTGTCGATGGTCTGCGAGCGCGCTCTGAAGCCGGCAGGCGTCAGCCGGTTCGCGCTCGTCGCGATGGATTTCGGCGAGGCGACGCCGCTCGCGGGCAGCGCCCTCAGCGACGAGGAGGTCCGGCAGGCTTCGTGGTCTTACGAGAACGGACGCCCAGTCGGAATTGCCTTCAGCGGCGGGACTGTCAGGTTGATGAAGACGCACCCGGACGCGAGCGCCGCCGCCTACCTACCGCTGGCGAACGGAGTGGCGGTGATCGGCATCGCGGATGATCCTGAGCCAGGTGAGCTGCGCATGCTTGCCGCCCTCGTCGGACTCGCCGACCTCCTTCTCGACCGCCGCCGAGCCGCCCTGGAAGCCGAACGGGCCAGGGGCTTCGAAGCGTCAGACCGGCTCAAGGCCGCCATCCTGTCATCGATTTCTCATGAGCTCAAGAGCCCCATCGCCTCCCTCAGGGCCGGTCTGACCGCGCTGGCGACCCCCCAGGCGGGGCTCCAGCCCGAGCAGAGGCAGCTCCTCACCGACCTTGACGGCCAGGCCACGCGCCTCGACCGCCTCGTCGGCGACATGCTCACCCTCTCACGCCTGGAGGCGGGCCTGGAGCTGGACAGGGAGCTGCACGGGTTCGCGGAGCTTGTCGGGACGGCACTCCGCCGGCTGCGGCCTGAGCTGAAGGGGCACGAAGTCGTGGTCGACCTTGCCGATGACCTGCAGCCCGTCGAGGTGGACGAGCTCCAGGTGGGGCGAGTGCTCTCGAACCTCATCGAGAACGCGCTCGAATGGGCGCCACCGAACGGTGGCATCACGATCGGCGCCGCCGGTCGCGAGACATTCCTCGAGGCATGGGTCGAGAACGATGGGCCGGCGATCGCGCCCGTGGACCTGGATCGGGTCTTCGACACTTTCTGGACGCGCCGCGCGCGTGGAAGCGGCCTCGGGCTGGCGATCTGCAAGCGTGTTGTCGAGGCGCATGGCGGGACGATTCGTGTCGAGAACCGGCGGCGCGGCCCGCGGTTCACCTTCACGCTGCCGTTCGCGCATGCGACCGTGCGGCCTTGAGCGGACGCGTCCTGGTCGTGGACGACGAAGTGGAGATGCAGAGGGCCTTGCGCGCAGGTCTGCGCTACCACGACTTCGAGGTGCACGCAGTGGGTAGTGGGGAGGAGGCGGTGCGAGAAGCGGCAGCCTGGCGACCTGACGTCATCCTCCTGGACCTCGGCCTTCCCGGCATGGACGGTTTCGCGACGCTGCAGGCCCTGCGCCCGGCGACCCGCGCGGCAGTGATCGTGGTCAGCGTGATGCCCGGCGAGAAGGACAAGGTGAGAGCGCTCGACCTCGGGGCTGACGACTACCTGGTGAAGCCCTTCGGCATCGAAGAGCTCGTGGCCCGGATCCGTGCCGTGTTGCGGCGGCAAGCCGACGTTTCGGCCGGCGAGCCCGTCGTTCGTTCCGGAGACCTCGAGATCGACCTCGGCCGGCGCTCCGTCACGGTCGGTGGCCGATCGGTGCGCCTGACGCCGACGGAGTACGAGCTGCTCCGCTACCTCGCGCTGCATGCAGGCAAGCCCGTGACCCACACGACGCTTCTGCGCCAGGTCTGGGGCGAGTACGCGGTCGGCGACAAGTACAACACGCGTTACGTGGTCGCCCAGATCCGCAAGAAGCTGGGCGACGACCCGGCCAACCCTCGCTACATCGTCAACGAGCCAGGCGTGGGGTACCGGCTGGAGGCCTGACGTTGCCGGCCGAGCGCCCCCCGACCTACGTCTCGCTGTGGCTTCGGTTGAGGAGATAGGCCGCGAGCAGGGTGGTCACGACGATGCCGGGCGACCAGCCGATGCCCGTCCCGAATGGGTCGTATTGCGAAAGGTCGACGCCGACCGCCAGGCCGCTGACGGCGGCGAACACCACAACTATCAATATCCCGCGCACGTTTCCGTGCCGGGCGAAATACAGCTCCCAGCCGAGACGCCAGCCGCGACGATGGGAGCGATGGCGGGCGGCCTGAGCGGTCGCTGGATGCGCGGCGATCCGTTCGCGCCGACCGTACCTGTAGCGCGCGGCGGTCGGCAGGGGCTCCGGCGGCAGACGCTCGATCTCCCGATCGGGTGGTGGGGGCTCCTCGAGTGGCTCCCAGAGCGGCTGCTTGCGATGATTTCGGTACACGACAAAGCTGATGACGCCGAACACGAGCCAGCCGAGGTAGATGAACGTCGAGTTCGAGATGTTCTGGAACATGAGCTGTGTGAACACGGTGCCGATGGCGATGGCGCCGACCAGGGACAGAATCGGGATGCTGTCACGGCCGAACTTGATGTTCCCGGGCATCCTGTAAGGCCGGTAGAGGTCCGGCTCCACGAAACGCAGCCGCATGACGGAAAGGTGCGCTGAGCAGAAAGCGAAAGTGGCGGCCAACGAGTACACGGCGCTCATGAGATCGATCTCTTTGGGACCGATGAGGATTCCCGGAAGCACCAGCAGCCCGGCAGCGAGGCCGAAAATCACGATCGACAGGTAGGGCGTCTTGAAACGGGGGTGAAGGGCGCCGAAGACTTTCGGAAGAGAATCGGCGCCGGCCAGCGAGTAGCCGAGGCGCGAGATGCCGATCAAGCCTGCATTTGTCGCAATCACCAGGATCGTGAAAGCGAGAAATCCGACCCAGATGGTGGACCAGAACGCCAATGTCGCGAGGTGGATCTGGCTGAATCCGACGTTGACGATTCCTGACACCGGGTCCGACTTATATGTGGTTCCGAGGGCGGTCATATAGCCGAGGTGAGGGTCGAAGGTGACCGGAAAAACACTGACGCCGATCGTAGGCAG
>JBGOTG010000164.1:0-6005 GCA_041476405.1 Candidatus Dormibacteraceae bacterium
GAGCGACCCACGCGCGGCACCATCCGTGCGTGCGGCGTCGACCGCTCGACGCCGGCCCGCTCCACGCGCGATCGTCGCCGGCGAGGCCGCGAGGTCCAGATCGTCTTCCAGGACCCGTACACGAGCCTCGACCCGCGACAGACGATGGAGGACGCGATCGACGAGGTGCTCCGGATACACCAGGGCTGGCCGCAGAAGCGGCGGATGGAGCGGGTCCGCGAGCTGTCGGACCTGGTCGGCATGGACTCTCGCCAGACTCGCGCGCTGCCGCGAGCGCTCTCAGGCGGGCAGCGCCAGCGGGTCGCGATTGCGCGGGCTCTCGCGGCTGAACCCCGGGTGCTGATCCTGGACGAGTCGGTGGCGGCCCTCGACGTCTCGATCCAGGCGCAGGTGCTCAACCTGCTCGCGGACATCCGCGACGAGACCTCGATCTCGTTCGTGTTGATCAGCCACGACCTGGCCGTCGTGCGCCAGCTGACCGAGCAGGTCGTCGTGATGTGGCGCGGCCGGGTCGTGGAGCGTGGCCGGACTGCAGACGTGCTCGACCACCCCAAGGACGACTACACGAAGCTGCTTCGCGCCAGTGTTCCGAGGCCGGGTTGGAAGCCGCAAAGGCGAATCTCAGTCGCCGCCCGATGAAAGGAGGAGAACACACATGAGCGACCTTCACTACCTGTCCGCGACCGAGGCGGTGAGGTTGTTCCGCACGCGCAAGCTTTCGCCGGTGGAGCTGATGCGGGCGGTCATCGAGCGAGCTGAAAAGGTGGAGCCCGCGATCAACGCCTTCGCGGAGACGCGATACGACGAGGCGCTCGAGGCGGCCCGCGCAGCGGAGGTGCGATACGCGCCAGGCGGTGAAAGGCCGCGCCCGCTGGAAGGACTCCCAGTCGCGGTGAAGGAGGAAGCCCCGATCGCGGGGCAGAAGAACACCTTCGGCTGCCTGCCTCTCCGCGATGCGGTCGCCGATCACACAGCGGTCTTCGTGCAGCGGATCCTCGACGCCGGCGGCATCGTGCACGCGCGCTCGACGACGCCCGAGTTCTCATGCGCGCCGGTCACCTGGTCGAAGCTGTGGGGGGTCACGCGCAACCCGTGGAACACCGCCTTCTCGCCTGGCGGCTCGAGCGGCGGTTCGGGGGCCTCGCTGGCGGCGGGGTCGGCGACCCTCGCGACGGGCTCGGACATCGGGGGCTCGATCAGGATCCCGGCGTCGTTCTGCGGCGTGGTCGGCTTCAAGCCGCCGTACGGCCGCGTTCCCGAAACCGAGATATTCAACCTCGACCACTACTGCCACGAAGGTCCGCTGGCGCGCACGGTGTCCGACTGCGCCCTGCTGGAGAACGTGATCGCGGGTCCGGACCCGAGCGACGTCGTGTCGATCCGGCCCAAGCTCGTCATCCCAAACCGCCTCGAAGGCATCTCGGGCCTGCGCCTCGCGCTCTCGACAGACCTCGGGTGCTACGAGGTGCACGAGGACGTCGTGGCGAACACGCACGCCGCCGCCGACCGCCTTCGGGAGGCGGGTGCGACTGTCGAGGAGGTGTCGCTGCCCTGGACGCTCGCCGACATCAACCGGGCGGCGCGCATCCATTTCGGCATGATCTTCGGCCCGTCGGTCCAGGAGATATTCGACCAGCACGGGGACCAGCTCACCTCATACGCCAGACGCTTCATCCTGGAAGGCGCCGAGATCCCGAAGGAGGACTTCGTCAAGGGCCTCGCGCTCGAAGCCAGGATCTACGCCCCGCTGGGCGAGCTGCTCGAAGACTTCGACGCCCTCATCTGTCCGACGTTCGCCGTCCCGGCGCTGGCCGCGGAGTACGACTCGGGCGATGCCCTCGAGATCAACGGGCGGCGCGTGACCGACTGGCTCGACGTCCTGATGACCGTGCCGTTCAACATCGCGAGCCGCTGTCCAGTGATCAGCGTGCCCTCAGGGCGTTCGCGCGACGGGGTGCCGACGGGCCTGTCGGTGGTCGGGAGGACGTACGACGACGTCACGGCATTTCGCGTGGCGGCCGCGCACGAGCATCGCTTCCCGTGGTTCGACGAGCCGGCGCGCCGCCCCGCCCTCTGATGACGGAGCTCTGGGAGCTGGACGCGATCGGCCAGGCCGAGCTGGTCAGCCGGCACGAGGTCAACGCGCTGGAGCTGGTCGATGCCGCCATCGCACGCGTCGAGGCGCTCAACCCCGTCTTGAACTGCCTTGCGACACCGATGTTCGAGGAAGCGCGAGCCCGGGCCGTGGAGAAGCTCCCTTCCGGCCCGCTGGCCGGAGTCCCCTACATGGTCAAGGACCTGGGCCAGCCATGCGCGGGCGTGCGGCAGACGGATGGCTCGCGGGCCCTGCGCAGCTATGTCGCCGACCACGATGGGGGGCTGGTTGGAAGGCTGCGCAACGCGGGTCTCGTCATCGTCGGGAGGACGACCTCCCCAGAGTTCGGGAATCACTCCACCACCGAGCCCGAGCTGTTCGGCGCGTGCCGCAACCCGTGGGACACCGCGCGGACCGTCGGCGGCTCAAGCGGGGGCTCCGCCGCCGCCGTCTCGGCAAGGCTGGTGCCCGCCGCAAGCGCGAGCGACGGCGCCGGCTCGATCCGGATCCCCGCTTCCTGCTGCGGTGTCTTCGGGCTGAAGCCGACACGCGGGCGCATCTCCTTCGGTCCCGACGCCGGAGAGGTCCTCTCCGGGCTGGCAGTGGAGCATGCGGTCACCCGAAGCGTGCGTGACAGCGCTGCGCTGCTCGACGCCACGGCCGGTCCTGTCGCCGGCGATCCATACTGGCCGGCCCCGCCGGGTGAACCCTTCCTCGATCACGCGGAGCGCGACCCCCGGCCGATGCGCATCGCGTGGAGCTCCAGGGCTCCGCTCGGCTTTCCAGTCCATGCCGATTGCCGGCGCGCCGTCGAGGCGACGGCCCGGCGCCTGGAGGAGCTGGGGCATCACGTCGTGGAGGACGACCCCGCCTACGACGAGGCGGTCCTCCTCGACCCCATGGTTACTATCTGGTCCGCCGGCAACGCCGCCGACCTCGAGCTCGTCGAGTCAAGAATTGGCCGCCCTGCCCGCAACGACGAGATCGAGATCACCACCTGGGAGCTGGTCGAGCGCGGGCGCAGAGTCAGCGCGGTGCAGCTGGTTCATGCGGTGGACCTGCTCCACGCTGCGTCGCGTGCAATGGCCCCCTTCTTCGAGATGTACGACGCGTGGCTCACGCCGACGCTTGCTCAGCCGCCCCTTCAGTTGGGTCTTCTCAACAAGTCATACGGAGGCGCGGATGAGTGGTGGCATTACGACCTTTCGTTCAATCCGTGGAACTCGATAGCCAACCTCACCGGGAACCCGGCCATGTCGGTGCCGCTGGCGTGGACTGACGGAGGGGTGCCCATCGGTCTTCTGTTCACCGGTCGATACGGTGACGAAGCAGCCCTGTTTCGCCTTGCCGGTCAGCTCGAGCGCGCGTACCCATGGGCGGACAGGGTCCCGCCGGAGCGGCTCGAGTAGCGAGGACTGGGCGCGGAGCCGCAGCCATCAGCCGGCCCTATGCACTGCATCGAAACAATTGATTGGCCCTATAGGTGAAACGGGCCTAGTCTGGCGTTGCAGAAGATGATGGACAACGCAAACGAAGCGGTCCTGTACGGCTCCGACGATTCGCGCGACTCTATCGCCATGGTGGACCTCCTGAACGAGCTCGGCGTGGAGTTCGAGTACCGCCACGTCAATCGCGATCCGGCCGCCATGCGCGAGTGGGAGCAGCTCGACGGCGAGCGCTTTCCCGTTCTGCGCATCGGCAAGAATTCGATAGTGCGCGGCCTTGACCGGATCAAGGTCCAGCAGCTGATCGGCTGGGTGGGCTGCTGACCTTCTAGCCTTCAGCCTCCAGTCGACGTCGTCGGTGAGGCAGCTGCAGGGCGACTGTAGGATGCTCCGGTGAGCTCGAGTCCACTGACCCGGCAGACCTCCGGAGTCATCGCCGGGGTGCGTGACGCAGTCGCTTCTCGCCGCGTGTCGGCCGAGGAGGTCATGCGTGCGGCCCTGGATCGCATCGAGCGGCTAAACCCGGCCCTCAACGCCGTCGTCGCGTTGCGTGCGGAGGAGGCGCTCGCCGAGGCGCGGTCGATCGACCACGCAAAGGGCGGTGAGGATGGCAAGCCACTTGCCGGCGTGCCCGTGCTCGTCAAGGATCTGGAGGACGTCGCCGGCATGCGGACCACGCAGGGATCGGTGGTCTTCGCCGACTCGGCACCGGCCAAAGCCGACGGCCTGGTGCCGTCCCGACTGCGCGCCGCAGGCGCCATCGTGGTCGGCAAGGCGAACCTGCCCGAATTCGCCACCGAGGGGTTCACGAGCAACCTGCTCTTCGGCACCACTCGCAATCCCTGGGCGCTCGAGTGGTCGCCGGGTGGCTCGAGCGGTGGCTCGGGCGCCGCGCTGGCCGCCGGCATGGTCCCGATCGCGACCGCGACCGACGGTGGCGGCTCGATCCGGATCCCTGCGGCGTTCTGCGGCCTGGTGGGGATCAAGCCGACGAACGGCGTCATCGGCCGCCGGCCGATCCCGGACTGGATAGACCTGTCGACCGACGGTCCTCTCGCCTCGACTGTCGCCGATCTTCGACTCCTGTTGTCAGTGGAAAGCGGCCCGGTCGCAGGCGACCCCACAGCGCTGCCGATGCCACTCGCTGCAGGAGGCGGGCGGCCTTCCAGGGTGTATGCGACGCCGAGGTTCACGCCCGCCGGGCCCCTCCCTGCCGAGGTCGCGGACATGTTCCACACGGCGCTGAAGGCGATGGGCGAGATGGTCGGATTGGAGGTCGAGCACCTCGAGCCAGACGCGCTCTGGACGGAAGGCGACCCGGACGACGACTGGATGGTGCTGGCCGCGACCGAACACGTTCATCACCTCGGCCGCGACTTCGTGCAGGCCAACCTGGAGAGGATGCATCCGTCAGCCAGGAGATTCATGGAGTTCGGGCTCGGCGTGTCGGTCGATGACTACGTGGCCGCGCGGCGGCGGCGTTTTTCGTACACGCGTGAGCTCGACGACCTGCTGGGCGTCGACGCGGTGATCCTCTCGCCGACGGTCGCGGCCACGGGCTTCCTCGCCGATGGAAGGCTGACCGTTCAGGATGAGCCGGGCACGCTCCCCGATGAGGTCTACAACACCAACATCGCCAACATCGCGGGGCACCCGGCGATCTCCCTGCCGGCCGGCACCTGTCGCAACGGAGTCCCTTTCGGCCTCATGGTCACCGCACCGCGTTTCCGTGACGAGCTCCTGCTCCAGCTGGCCGCTGCGTGGGAGGAGAGACACGGTTGGCCGGTCGTGGCTCCAGGCTATGACTCTTTCGAGGTGGCGCTGGGCCTGACCCGCTGAACGCAGCCGTCCGGCCGGTCGTGAGGCAACTGTCCCACTCCATGGTGAATCCGCACCACTCGCCGCACGGCGGCTGCGTAAGTTCGTTGCAATTCGATTTGCCGGTGCTACCATTCCGCCAACGTTCGGCAGGACGCCCAGACAACGGGCGCCGGACGTGCCTCTTTTTTGGGGAGTCGCGAAGGGATGGGACGGCGGCATAGGCGCCAGAAAACGGTTGGTTCGAGCACGCCCATCGAAGACCGGTGGACCCTCACACGCAGGCGCTTCCTCGGCTACGCCGCGGCGGCGGGCGCTGTTCTGGTCCTGCCGCGAGGAGCCACCCGGATCCTCGATGCAATCCCGACCTTCACCCTGATCCCAGGCTTCACCACCTGGGTGCGCCGCAAGGACGACCTGGTCTCCGTGAAGCTCGATTTCTACAACCTGATCCTCAACAACAGCGACCCGCTGAACCCGACGCTCGTTCGCAAGCCCGCCACCACAGACTCATTCGTCGTCGCCACCTTCTGGCCCCAGAACGTGGCCGAGGAGACCTTCGACGACTCCGCCTCGTCGCCGGCCCCCGGTCCGGCGCCGATACGGTCGATCCTGGCCAACCAATCGCGACTTGCATTCACCGTCCC
>JBGOTG010000165.1:0-5964 GCA_041476405.1 Candidatus Dormibacteraceae bacterium
ATCGGGGCGTGCGCGTCACGCCCCTTGAGCGCTCGCGCCAGACCGAGATCTTCAGCTTCATGGGCAGCGAGGTCTCCGCGGAAAAACCGAAGAAGCAGCTCATCGGTGGAATTGCCGCCGAGATGCGCCACATCCGTGAAACCGGTGGACGCATCGTCGTCGTCGCGGGGCCGGCTGTCGTCCACACGGGAGCGGGCCGCTACCTGTCGAGGCTGATCGAGCTCGGTTTCGTGCAGGTGCTGTTCGCGGGCAACGCCCTCGCCGTGCACGACGTCGAGTCGGCGCTGTTCGGGACGGCGCTCGGCATCAATGTCGAGAGCGGCGTGGCGATGGAGCACGGGCACGAGCACCACATGCGCGCCATCAATCGCGTGCGGGCGGCGGGAGGGCTGCGGCAGATGGTCGACAGCGGACAGCTCACCTCCGGCGTGATGAAGTCGGCCATCGACCACGGCGTCGACATCGTGCTCGCCGGATCGGTCCGTGACGACGGGCCGCTTCCCGACGTCATCACCGACATGATCGAGGCACAGCAGCGCATGCGCGCGGCGCTCCAGGGCGTCCGCATGGCGCTCATGCTCTCGACGATGCTGCACTCGATCGCCACCGGCAACATGCTGCCGGCCGGGGTGCGCACGGTCTGCGTCGACATCAACCCGGCGGTGGTCACCAAGCTGGCCGATCGCGGCAGCTGGCAGTCGATCGGCCTGGTCACGGACGTCGAATCCTTCTTGCGCGAACTGGCCCTCGTAATAGAAACTGGAGCACATGGGTAAAGGACGCGACAAGCAGGGCCGCGAGGCCAAGAAGAAGAAGAAGGTCAAGCTGCCCGGAGGATCGCCCGCCGCGGACGTGCAGTTCCGCCATCACGCGGTGGTGACGAGCCAGCCCGAGGCGCCGACCAAGTCACCCGAATAGGCCGCCGCTCGGTCTTCGCGGCGATCGGGTTCCTCGGCGGCGTGCTGGGCGGGCTCCTTGGCGTGGGCGGTGGCTTCGTGATGGTGCCGCTGCAGGTCATTTGGGCCGGCGTGCCCCAGAGACAGGCCAACGCCAGCTCGCTGGTCGCCATCATCCCGATCGCGGTCGCGGCGGTGCCCATCTACTACTTCCGCAAGGGCACTCCGCAGATCGACGTGCACGTCGCCCTGTTCCTCATCGCCGGAAGCGTCTTCGGCGCGTACCTGGGAGCGCGACTGATCGGCCGCATTCCGCAGCGCTCGTTGGAGCTGGGGGTGGCGGTCCTGCTCGTGCTCGCCGGCATCAAGGAGCTCGTGTTCCCTTGAGCTGGGTCGATGTCCTGACGGTGGCCGGCGGCTTCGCAGCGGGGCTGCTGAGCGGCGCGATCGGAGTCGGCGGCGGCCTGCTGTTCGTCCCGATCCTGACGGTGGGGTTTCGCGCGGCCCAGCAGATCGCTCAGGGCACCTCTCTCATGGCGATCATCCCGACTGCCCTGGTGGGCGGGATCACGCACATCCGCCAGGGCAACGTGCTGGCCGAGGCGGCAATCTGGATGGGGGTGGGGGGAGTGGTGGGAGCGGTGGTTGGAGCGCTGGTCGCTGTGGAGGTGCCAGCGCAGCTGCTGACCCGCCTGTTCGGGGCATTCCTGCTGGTCAGCGCCGGCCGGATCGCGTGGACGGCGTGGAGGCCTCCCGCTTCAGAGGGCACCCCGGCCAAGCACCCTTAAAGCCTTGACACGATGACGCAGCGCGGCGTATGGTCGGTGCCAAGAACGGTACGTACCAGTACTGAAACGTGTAGCACAGGAGCCGAGAACCCATGGTTTCGTTCGAGCTGAGCGACGAGCAGCGTGAGATCCGGGACTGGGTCCACGACTTCGCGGAGAAGGAGATCCGCCCGGTGGCGGTTCAGTACGACGAGTCAGAGGAGTTCCCCTGGCCGGTGGTCAAGAAGGCGGCCGAGGTAGGCCTTTACGGCGTCGATTTCCTCCAGCAGACCTACGCCGACGCCACGGGCATCATGCCCGCGCTCGTCGCGGAGGAGCTGACCTGGGGCTGCGCGGGCATCGCGCTCGCCATCCAGGGCACAGGCCTGCCGATCGCGGCGATCTTCTCCCAGGGCACGCCCGAACAGATAGCAACCTGGATCCCGGCGTGCTTCGGCACCGTCGAGAAGCCGGCAGTCGGCGCCTTCGCGGTCACCGAGCCCGACGCCGGCTCGGACGTCTCCTCGATGAAGACCCGCGCGGTTCGCAAGAACGGCGACTGGGTGCTCAATGGACAGAAGGTCTTCATCACGAACGGCGGCATCGCCGGGGTCCACGTCATCGTTGCGTCCGTCGAACCAGAGCTGGGCACCCGAGGGCAGGCGAGCTTCGTCGTCCCGCCCGGCACCAAGGGCATCCGCCAGGGCAAGAAGGAAAGGAAGATGGGCATCCGTGCCTCGCACACCGCGGAGGTGCTGCTCGAGGACTGCACGATCCCTGCCGAGAACGTGCTCGGCGGCATGGAGAAGCTGGAAGCCAGGCTCGCGCGCGCCCGAGCGGGCACGCCCTCACGCTCGTCGGTGGCCCTCAAGACGTTCGAGCTGTCCCGGCCGATCGTCGGCGCCCAGGCGCTCGGCATCGCACGAGCGGCATTCGAGTTCGCACTGCACTACGCCAAGGAGCGAAAGCAGTTCGGGCGTGCGCTGATCGAGAACCAGGCCATCGCGTTCATGCTCGCCGACATGGCGACCGAGATCGAGGCCACGCGTGCACTCATCTGGCGGGCCTTGTGGGAAGGCCGCAACGGCGGCGAGTTCAAGAAGGCCGAGGGCTCGATGGCGAAGCTGAAGGCCGGCGAGGTCGCCGTCAAGGTCACCGAGCAGGCGATCCAGATCTGCGGAGGCTACGGCTACATCCGCGATTTCCCTGTCGAGAAGTGGCATCGCGATGCCAAGATCTACACGCTGTTCGAAGGCACGTCCGAGATTCAGCGGATCGTGATCTCGCGGGCGCTGGCCCGGGACTAGCCGTGGCGGTGGCGGCGCCATCAGGCGCTCAGCTGCGCCGTGACGCGAGGATCGACAGGCGACGGCGGCGCATCGCCGACTCGGCGCTGTATCTCTTTGCGACTCGTGGCTACAACATCACGTCGGTCGACGACATAGTGGCGCGGGCCAAGACGTCGAAGTCTGCGTTTTACGAATTCTTCAAGTCGAAGGAGGAATGCTTTCGCGACCTGCTCGCGGCGGAGGGCGGCGCGCTGATCCATGACGTGCTGGCGGACGCGGCCAGCGGCCACAACCATCACCAGAGGCTGCGCCTGGGGATCACCAGGTTCGTCCACTCGTGCTTCGAGCGGTCGTCCGTCGCGCGCCTCCTGATCGTCGAGTCGGTGGGCCTCAGCGCCGGCGTCGACGAGGTCCGCCACGAGCTCCAGAGCCGCTTTGCCGACGCCGTCGCCGAGGAGGTCAGGCACGCGACGCTCCACGATCCCTTCTACGCCGACAAGGACCCACAGGTATTCGGCCGGGCCGTGGTCGGCGCCGTCAGTGACTCTGTCGGCTACTTCCTGACGCATCCCGGCATGGACGCGGAGTCGCTCGCGGACAGCCTCTGCCGGATCTTCGCCCCGGTCGCCCCCTAGCCGCGCCGAGCGTCGCGGCCGGTCCCTAGCCCCGGCTGCCGTAGAACCGGCGAGCCATCTCGTCGACATTGCGTGGTATCCCTTCCTGGGCCATCGCCTTCTTGAAGGCGGCGCGCACGAGGTCGCCGTTGGGGTCTCGACCGAGCACCGGGGTCGCGGCGAGGCCTTTGGCGATCTGCGGAGCCGCCAGGTCGCCGCTCTCGACTAGCAGCTCGGCGGCAGGCCGCGCCATGTATCGGTCCTCCATGAGGTTCAGCGAGCTTGCGATTCTCTGAAGGTCCACGAAGGTTCCACTGCTGGCGGCGAGAGCCTCTTTGAGGAGGTCGGCTTTCTTTCGCCTCGGTGCTTGTGCTGCCATGCTTGTCCTCCAGATCCAGGCTGACGTAGCTGCAGGGGACCTTCGTTGATAATAGTTCGCGAGCAAGGGAGATACCCCTTGGGGTGTCCTCGATGCGGACCAGCCGCGGGCTTTGAAAACCTGTGAGGGCGGGCGCCCGATGTACGTTCGTGTAGACGGCTACACCGTCTTTCAAAACGGAGCTCTCCCTTGCTCACTTCGCTGACCACCGTCCGGCTCCGGTCGCCGGAGCTCTGGGACGAGCTCCTCGCGCAGGGCGACGGCCGCGGCCGCTGGCGCCGTCGCAAGCTCGCCGCATACCGCGAGCTGGTGAGCGAAGGCGAGGTGGGGAGGATGGTCGATGACTACGCCGCCGGACGGTTGGCGCTGCGTCCCCCGACGCGCCGCCTGCTCAACAAGGCGGACGGTCGCAAGAAGGTGGTCTTCACGTTCTGTCCCGCCGACGAGCTGCTCCTCAAAGCGCTCAACAGGATCCTCCAGTCAACGAGCGCCGCGGACCACTCGCGGGTGTGTCACTCGTTTCAGCCCGGTCGGGGCCCGCGAACCGCGTATCGGGAGATCCGAAAGATTCGTGGGCTTGACGCTCTCTGTTGCTTGCATCTCGATGTGCGTGATTACTTCAACAGCATCCCTGTCGAACCGCTGCTCGCGTCTCTCCCCGCGGCGATCATGGACGACGAACCGCTCCACAGCTTGCTGGCGGCGATGCTGCGCGACGAGCGGGTGATCAGCGGCGGCGAGCAGGTCCTCGACACTCACAAGGGCGTCATGGCCGGCACGCCTCTTGCGCCGTTGCTCTCCAATCTATACCTGCGCCCGCTGGATGACGCGTTCGAAGAGGCGCGGACCCCCTACCTGCGCTACGCGGACGACATCGTGGTCTTCGGGACTGCCCAGGGAGTCGAGCGGCATCGGCTTGAGATCGAGCGGCACCTCGCGGCCCGGGGCCTGGAGCTGAACGTCCGAAAGACCAGGCTGAGCCCTCCCGGCCGGCCCTGGGAGTTCCTGGGCCTCAGCTATCGCCTCGGTTCCCTGGACCTCGCCGCCAACACCGTCGCCAAGCTGCGCCGCCGGGTCCGGCGAATCGCAAGGCGCGCGAGACGGCGGCCCGACCCGGCGCGCCGGGCGGTCCGCAGGCTCAACCGGCGCCTGTTCGGCGTTGGGGGCCGTTCAGATGATTTCACGTGGGCCGAATGGTTCTTTCCGCTGCTCACGAGCGATGCCACGCTGCGAACGCTTGATGCTTTGATCCAGGAACAGATGCGTTTTGCCGTGACAGGTGTCCACAGTCGGAGGAATTTCCGAGAGGTTCCTTACGAACGGCTGCGGGGGGTGGGGTATGTCCCGCTGGTCAGCGCTTACCACGCCTTCCGAAGCAGCCCGGCCGAGTACCAGGCCATGCTCGAGAGTTGCGCTGGGGAGGCGCCACACGGCGCGAGGGAGGCTGCCAGTTGATTCGACGAACACCTGTTCGGTATAATGGGAGACACGAACATGCGTACCCTTGGGACCCAGGTCCGGCTGCGCCGGCTCGATCGCGCCTTCACGGAGGCGCTGGACAGGCTGCGCTCGGAGCCTGCGGAGCGCGAGATGGCGGGTCTGATCGCCGCCAAGCTCCTGGAGCTGGCTTCGGACGTCAGGGACGCCTGGCGGCGCGAGAGCGCCCTCAGCCGTCCTGCGGACGTCCTGGACGAGTACGTCAAAGAGGCCCTACGCACAGCCGAGTTCGCTATCGCGGCGTTGCCGCAGGCCGGCGCCGACCTGGAGCTGCTCGGACACGACTTCGAGGGAGCCATCCTGCCGCTCGAGGTCTTCCTGCGGGGCCTGGACGCCGAACCGGCCTTGCAGCGCTCTGCCTAAGGCAGAACCGCTGTGCTCGAGGAGCCTGCAGCGACGGACTGGGCCTACGCCGCCGGTTTTGTGGACGGCGAGTACGTCGCCGGGGCTTATGGTCCTTTTAACAGTGATTATCGTAACCATCTAGTCACGGCGACCAGACCGCTCAAGCCTCCCTTCCCG
>JBGOTG010000166.1:0-5948 GCA_041476405.1 Candidatus Dormibacteraceae bacterium
GTACGGCGCATCGAACGCGACGTAGCGCGCCGACGAGGTCGTGTCCGGAAGAATGACTCCCACCATGCCCTTACCCGCTCCGACGAGATCTTTGAGCTTGGGCATGTACGAGAAGTCCTGGGTGAACGAGCTGATGCTCAGGTCGGACGGTACGACTGCCGGCGACGACGTCGCCGTACCTCCGCCGCCACCGCAGGCCATCGCGACGATCCCGACGAGCCCTCCGATTGTCAAACGCCGCAAATTACCAAACGTCATTTGGACCTCCTGACCCACACCGCACCGCGGTTCCTGTCGCCTTCTTCCCGGCGGATCCCGGGGCGAGAGTGCGCCGGCAGACAGTCCACTCAGCAGCCATGGGCGGCCGCGCCGCCCGGCAGAGCATCGCGCAGGCGTGCCGGTTTGTCAAGAGAACCGATGCGGCCGATTCGAATCTTGTCCGAGCTCTTGACAAACTGGCAGATAGGGCCATGCTTCGTCCGCGTGGCGAGGAGAACGCCGACGAGCAGGGGCGATGGGACGCTGTCGTGGCTGCGCGAGCGCAATCGCGAGCGTGTGGTCGGTGTCCTGCGCACTTTGGGACGCACCAGCCAGGCCGAGGTCGCCAGGGCGACCGGACTGTCCAGGACTACGGTCTCCACCCTGGTGGCGGAGCTCAAGGACTCGGGGCTCCTGCTCGAGGTCGAAGGTGCCGAACCCAAGGCCCCCGACCAGCGCGGCGGCAGACCCGGGGTCCTGCTCGTCCTGCAGGACTCCTCAAAGGCTGTCGTCGGCATCGATCTTGGACACAGCCACGTGCAGGTCGCGGTGGCCGACCTCGCTCACACAGTGCTGGCAGAGCGAATGTTCAAGCTGGACGTCAACGAACGGGCGGGGGACGCGCTCGACGCTGCGGCACGCATGGTCGAAGAGGTGCTCCTCGAGGCAGAGGTTCAACGCGCCTCCGTCATCTGCGCCGGCATCGGCATCCCGGGTCCCGTCGACAGGGCGCGTGGGACCGTCGGGTCGGCGACGATCCTGCCCGGCTGGCGCGGCCTGCGCATCGCCGACGAGATGGAGGCGCGCCTCGGGATGCGTGTCGAGATGGACAACGACGCCAACTGTGGCGCCCTCGCCGAGATGACCTGGGGCGCCGGCCGTGACTGCTCGAATTTCGCCTACATCAAGGCAGCCACCGGTATCGGCGCCGGCCTGATCGTCGACGGCCGGCTCCTGCGTGGCGCAACGGGTACGGCGGGTGAGATCGGGCATACGACCCTCGACGAGATCGGAGCGCTGTGTTACTGCGGAAACCGGGGCTGCCTCGAGACTGTGGCGTCTGGACCAGCCATCCTCCGGCTCGTCGGTCAGGGTGAGAGCGGAGCGCTGACGCTCGAGCGTGTCATCGAGCTGGCGGCGCAGGGCGATGTTCGCTGTCGCCGGGCGATCTCCGACGCCGGTCGTGAGATCGGGGTGGCGGTGGCCGGCCTGTGCAACCTCATCAATCCCGAGCGCGTCATCGTCGGCGGCCTTCTGAGCCGGGCCGACGACGTGCTCCTCCAACCGCTGCGGGAAGCCATTCGGCGCCATGCCGTCCAGGCCGCGGCGGACAGGGTCGAGGTCGTGCAGGCCGTTTTCGTCGAGCGTGCCGAGCTGCTCGGGTCGCTGGCACTGGCCATTCACGGCGCGACCGCCATGCGCCGGCCCGCGTCCTAGAACCCCGGCATCACCCGCGCGCCGACCGAGTCAGGCGATACCTTCCGCCGCGCATGCCGACATGTACTGCGAGGTGCAGATCTCACCAGCGCTCCAGAAGCCATCCGCGACGACTGTCGACTCGATGTTGGCCTTGGTGACCGTCACAGGGGCCACGAGGGCCGAAGAGACGTCCACGGCTCCGTTGTTGACTGTGCCGTTGATCATCGAGGCGGGCGCGGTCACGCCGAAGGCGAGGTCGTACGCGAGCTCCGCCGCGGTTTCCGCCTCCGATTTGATGGACTCGTAAACCGTCATGTACTGGTCGCCGGCGACGATGCGCTGGATCGCAGCCAGGTCTGCGCCCTGGCCGGTCACCGGGGGCAGGGGCTTCACCACGTTGCCCTTCATCGCCGCGATCGCGCCGGCCGCAATGGAATCGTTGGCAGCCAGCACTCCGTCGAGCTTCGTCCTGCCCAATGCGCTCAGCGAGTTCTGCATCTCGGTCTGGGCTGCGGACTGATCAGACCCGGGCGTGTCGTATTCCTTCACGAGATGCACCTTGCCGTCGAGGACGGCGTGCGCACTCGTCTTGAAGAGCATCGCGTCCTTGTCGTTGGGGTCCCCGTTGAGCTGGACGACGTTCGGATTCGTCTTGGCGCCAATCGCGTTGAGCAGGGCCGTGCCCTGCAGCCCGCCCACCGCCGTGTTGTCGAAGCCGACGTAGTAGCTGAGGTCTGGCGTGTGCGTGACCATGCCGTCATATGAGATGACGGGTATCGTCGCCGCCTTCGCCGCGGCGACGATGGCCGCCGCCGCCGTGGGGTCCACGGGGTCGAGCACGATGACGCTGGCGCCGCCGGCAATCGCCGTCTTGGCCTGCGCCTCCTGGTCGGCGGCCTGCTTTGCCGTGGAGTACATAACCTGGCAGTCAGAGCAAAGTCGACTCAGCTTGCCCGAGAAGGCGGGCCTGTCGTGGGCCTCGTAACGGGTGGCGGTTGCCGGCAGCAGCAAGGCGATCTTCTTGCCGGCCGTGACGCCGGTCGATCCGACGCCGCACGCCGTGAAGACCAGGATCGACAGCGCAATCAGCGGCGCGAATCTCGGATTCATCGAGTTGAGTATCGACCAGGGACCGGAGCCTATGATCGAGCGGTGAGAGGCAGGCGCCTGGCTATGGCGGTGTGCGCGGTCGGTCTGGTCGGCTCTCAGGCCGGCCACCTCCTCGCGTTCCAGCTGCGCTTCGGGTCGGTAGCGCAGCACCTGCAGAGCTCGGGGGCGCATGCCTACTTTCCCCTCGTGGCGAAGACCGCCCTGGGCGCCGTCGCGGCGGCCTTCGTGGCTGCCATCTTCGTGATCGGGCTGGCCCGCGTGGTATGCGGGCCGCCGCGGACGCGAACCCGCGCCGCAAATTCGTACATCGAGCTGCTCGCGGCCCTCTTCACGATTCAGCTTGCCTGCTTCATCGTCCAGGAGGTCGGTGAGTCCATGGCCGCCGGGCTGGCGGTGGATTCGGCTCCGCATCTCCTGCTCTGGGGCACCCTGGGACAGCTGCCCGTGGCCGCCCTGGCGGCGATCGCTATCGGGTGGCTCTGGACACGTTTCGAGTCGGCGGTCGACGACCTGCACGCGGTGCTTGCGGTAACGCAGGCTCCCCAGGCGACCGCGGCGGTCGCGCTTGCCGCATGGCCCGCGACCGATCGCGCGCGGCTTCTCTCACACGTAGCGGGTGGTTCGCTCGGGAAACGCGGACCGCCGTCCTCCTCACGCTTCAGCTCTTAGCTGATCGCGAGCGCGCGCGACCGCGCGCACCAAACCAAAAAGAGGAGGAACCGAATGACCCGTTATCGCACCGCGATCGTTGCCGGCGCACTCGTCATCTTTGTCGCGCTCGGCGCTTACCTGATCTTCGGCAACAGGAGCTCCGGCGGAAAGCCCGTCACGTTCAACGTGACGGTCACAGGCGCCAAGTCGATGCAGCCGAGCGTGCTCACCGCCCATCAGAACGACACGGTGACGATCAACATCGCCAGCGACACCGAAGGTGAGGTCCACATGCACGGCTACGATCTCCCATTCGACACCAAGCCCGGCCAGGTGGCGTCGCACACCTTCAAGGCTGTCAACACCGGGAGCTTCGAGATCGAGTGGGAATCGACGAGCACCCACCTGGGCGAACTGGATGTGACCCCATGATGCCCATGCTGGGTATCTTCCTTCACGGTTTCGGCCAGCGTTACGACCTTCCCGCGCCGTTGTTCTGGTACCTGTTCGCGGCAGGCGGGGTGGTCTTGATCTCGTTCGTGCTAGTTGTCACGTTCGCAGGCGAGCATGTTGGTGCCAAGGCGCTGGAGTACCCGCGTCGCGC
The DNA here is from genome assembly GCA_041476405.1 of Candidatus Dormibacteraceae bacterium. Taxonomy (GTDB): domain Bacteria; phylum Chloroflexota; class Dormibacteria; order Dormibacterales; family Dormibacteraceae; genus Palsa-872. Next base: position 4,043 of record JBGOTG010000166.1, read on the forward strand.
CGTGCCCGCCGTCCTCCCGCTTGCGCGGTCTCCGCTGCCCAGGGCCGTCGGTGGGACGATCGGCGTCCTGGCGCTGCTCGCCATGGTCATCAGTGGATTGTTCGGGTCACCCAACCCGGCGTTGAACCCGGCCGAATACATCGTATGGATCTTGTTCTGGGTCGGGATGGTGATCGTGTCCGGGCTCGTCGGCAACCTCTGGTATCTGCTCAATCCGTGGACCGCGATCTACGACCTCGTCACGCGCTTCGTGAGGCTGGGGCCCGTTTGGAAGCTGCCGAATGTTGGGGTCTGGCCCGCCGCGGCGGCCTACTTCGCGTTTGCCTGCCTGGAGCTGACCAGCGGGATGGCCAACCGGCCGTGGGTGGTTGCGGTCCTTGCGATCGCATACATTGCCGCGACGCTGGCCGGGATGATTGTTTTCGGCCGTGACGAGTGGCTGGAGCATTGCGAGGCCTTCACGGTCCTGTTCGGCATCGTCGGCAGGTTCAGCCCGGTGGAAGCTGAACGCGATGCAAACGGCGTTATCGCCGCGGTCTACCTGCGGCCGTGGGGCGTCGGCCTTCTCAAACCCATGCCCGGCGGCTGGGACCGCGTGTTCTTCGTGATCCTCATGCTTAGCACGCTTGCGTTCGACGGCATCCTCGCCACTCCGGCATGGCAGGACTTCAATGCCACCCTCGAGCCGGTCTGGCTGCCGATGGGCCAGTTTGGCTTCTTCTTCGTCAGGACCCTCGGTATGACTCTGCTCACGGCCGCATTCCTACTCGTGTTCGTCGCCTTCATCGAGTTGGTCATCTTCTTCGGCAACCGCAAGGTCAACCTGGTGAGCACGGCCACCGGGTTTGCACTGACGCTGGTTCCGATCGCCCTCGTCTACAACGCCGCGCACTACTACAGCTATTTCGTTTTGCAGTCGCAGGCGCTCATCCCGCTGCTCAACGACCCGCTTGCCAGGGGATGGCATCTCTGGCCGGCGGTGGCGGGGGTTCGACCCAGCTTTGCGCTGGCCCAGGCGTCGACGGTCTGGTTCATTCAGATCGTTCTGATTGTTGGCGGCCACGTGATCGCCGTGTACCTCTCGCATTTGAAGGCAGGCGAAAGATTCCGAACAGCGCAGCGCGCCCTGCTGAGCCAGTATCCGATGCTGGCGCTGATGGTCACTTACACAATGACCAGCCTGTTGATCCTCGCCCAATCGACTACCAAGGCCGGCTGAGGCCAGTCGTCAGTCGCGGCGCTGCGCGAGGGCGAAGAGGCCAGTCCCCAGGCGCGTCCGCAGGAAGGGCCGCTGGATCACCCGGAAGGGAAGGGTCACTCCCTGTGTGAGTGGGGCCAGCCAGTTGGGGGGCTGCCGCCACCTTCCGCTCGCCGCAGTCCTCTCGGCGAGCGTCTTGTCGTTCTTGCTGGACATGCGTGCGAGCACGCTGCGAGCCGCTTCGAGCGCATACCCGAGCGGGAAGCCGTACAGCCAGAGCTCGGGTTCTTTGAACCCGGTTTCGACCAGGAGGTCGGTCATGGCGTCGGGCTCGTAGCGACGGCAGTGCCCTGACGCTCGATCGAGCGGGCCGAAGCGCGACTGAAACGGGGGAGTGCTCAGCATCACCCAGCCACCCGGCCGCAGGTGCTCCCGCCACAGGCGCAGGCTCCCTGCGTCATCCTCGATGTGCTCGATCACCTCGAAGGCGCCGACGAGCGCAAACAGGTCCCCTGGGTCCAGGGCCGTCACATCGCCGCAGACCACGGTGCCGCCGGCCGGCTCGATGCAACGGCGGGCGATCGCGCAGCTCTCCGGACTTGGCTCGAGGCCGACGTACCTGTAACGACGCGCAAGCCGGGCTCCGAGCGCTCCCTGCCCGGGTCCGATCTCGAGAATCGAGTCGACCTCCGGCAGCCGGGCCAGCGA
>JBGOTG010000167.1:0-5920 GCA_041476405.1 Candidatus Dormibacteraceae bacterium
AGTTTGGGCAGCTCGCCGGCGGCGGACCCGGGGTCAAGATCGGTTCGTTGTTCGCGATCGTGGCCTGTGCGGGCGTGATGAATTTGTCGGAGACCATCGCTGCGAGGACGCCACTACGTCGAAGCGTCGCCAGCTCGGGGTCGACGGTGGGGTCGTACAGAGACGGCGCCTGGGTCACTCCGGCGAGCAACGCGTACTGGCCGATGGTGAGGTTGTCCAGCGGCTGATGAAAGTACGCGCACGCGGCAGCGCTCACGCCGTAACGGTTGAGACCTGTCGTGATTTCGCTCAGGTAATCCGCCAGGATCCGTTTCTTGCCGATCACGCGCTCGACCTTGAGCGCCACGACCACGTCCACCAACTTGTTGTATCCATCATCCGAGCCGTTCAGGTACACGTCCTTGACCAGCTGCTCGGTGATGGTCGAGCCGCCCTGGCACAGGCAGTAGTGGGTGACGTCATAAAGGAACGCGCGTCCAAGCCCGATCGTGTCGATCCCGTGATGAGAGTAGAAGCGCTCATCTTCTGTGGCGACGACGGCCTGGGCGAGCAGTGGAGGCACCTCCGCCTCGGTCAGCAGAACGACCGCATGCGCTTTCGTCTTCCCGAGGACTCGCTCCTGGATGTCGTCTCCGGAGGGGGTCGAAACCCAAAGGGTGATCAGGCTCGGGGCCGCCAGGGCGGCGATGACCGCCAGCGTCAGTGCCAGCCGCTGGGCCGGCGCCGGCAGCCACCTCATGCCCCGCGCCCCACTCTGCAACAGAACGGCATATTGCCGGAACGGGTTACGAAGCCCAACAGAGATGGGAAACGAGCTCCAAGTTGTGTACTCTCGTTAACTATCAGGTTTAGACTCAAGTTCAGAGAGGATCGGTTGATCTGCGGCATTCGAGCGGGAGTGTCGTGACTCATTCAGGCCGGCAGATGGTCGGCGAGCTGAAGGTGAGTGTGCTCGGAGCCCTGAACATCCACGGGGTCGACAAGCACGCTCTCGGAAGCCGAAAGGCGCGCACGCTCTTGAAAGTGCTGGCAGTCGCGCGCGGCCAGCCGGTCCCCGTCCCGCGCCTCGTCGACTGCCTCTGGCCCTCCCAGCCACCGGCGCGGCCTTCGCAGCAGATCTCCGTGCTGATCAGCCGCCTGCGCTCCGTGCTGGGGGCGGAGCGGCTGCCACGCTCCGATGCCGGCTACCAGCTGCTCGCCGATTGGATCGACCTCGACGTTGCGAATCACCTGGCCGCCGCGGCGTCGCGTCGCCTCGCGGCCCAGAACTACGCGAGCGCCCGCCTGGCCGCCGAAGGAGCGCTGGCGCTCATGCGCGGCGAGCTACTGGCAGACGAGCCGGACTCGCCCTGGGCCGACGAGGAGCGGGCTGCCGTCGCGAGGCTGGGGGTCGACGTGCGGCGTACGGCGGCGAGGGCTGCGCTGGCCATCGGCGACTTTGCCGCCGCCCGTGAGATGAGCGAAGCCGTCATTGCAGCCGACCCCTACGACGAGGGCGCGCTCCAGGTATTCATGGCGGCGCTGGCCCACAGCGGCCAACCGGGGACCGCCCTGGCGACGTTCGCCCGCGCGCGCATGCGGCTCCGCGAAGAGCTCGGCGTGGACCCTTCGCCCGCCACGGACGCCGTCCACAAGGCGATCCTTCAGGGCAAGCCGATCCCCGGTCTGGTCATCGCGGTCGCGACGAACCACGGACGGGATGCCGCGCCGGCGCTGCCGGCCGCCGGCGAAGCGCATGGCAACGGCCTGGCCGGGAGGGACGGTGAGCTCGTGGCCCTCGAGTCGGCCCTCGACCGCGTGGGGTCCACCGGAAGCACCATGGTCGTGGTCGTCGAGGGTGTCAGCGGCATCGGCAAGACCCGGCTCGTCACCCACTGGGCGACACGGGCGCGTAACAACGGCACGACTGCGCTGCTCGCTTCCTGTGGTGGCCTCGACCGGATGGTCCCGCTGCACCCTTTGGTGGCGGCGCTCGAGCACTTCGTCGAGAGCGATCGCCGGCGGGCGCAGGCGCTGTTCGGTCCGCAGCCTGCGTTCCGCGCCATGCTCGAGGTCCCGCGAACGGACCCGGCGCCGGCCGTCATCGCTCCCGCGCTCAACGCCAGCGTGCGCCGGCGGATGTTCGAGACGATGCTCAGCACCTTCGGGCACATCGTGTCCTCGGCCCCGGCTGCCCTGGTGCTCGACGACATCCACCTCGCCGGCGAGCTGACTCGTGCCTGGGTCGACTTCGCGAAGGCCAGGCCCTCGGGCATGCCGCTTCTCATCATTGTCACGCAGCTGCCCAACAGCAAGGGTCCCAACCGCATCGACGAGCGGATTGCGCTTGGCCCGCTCGACCTTGAGGCCGCCAGCGCGATCGTCGGGAGCAGCCGGGCGGCCGAGCTGCATGCCTTGACAGGTGGCAACCCGCTCTTCCTCCGCCAGCTCGCGATCACCGACCAGCGCTCAGGCCTCCCGGCGACCATCCGGCAGGCGGTCGATGTGCGATGCGATCAGCTGGGGACGGCAGCACGCACCCTTCGCACAGCCGCCACCATCGGTCCGGTGATCGACCCGGACCTGTTGATGGAGGTCTTGAACCTGCACCCGGTGGACCTCTTCGCCCACCTGGAGGCCGGGGTGAAAGCCCTGTTCCTGGACGAAGGAGCGGGCGCCTTCACGTTCCATCACGAGCTGGTTCGCGATGCACTCGCGGCAGGCCTGACCGGGCCGTGGCGAGCTCACGTGCACCGGACTGTGGCGCGCCTGATGGAGGCCCGGCACGCACCGGATCCAATCCAGGTCGCACACCACGCGCGCCTGGGTGGTGATGTCACCCAGGCGGTGTCGACGCTGATGGTCGCCGCCCGAACGTGTTTCCGCCGGCATGACTTTGCCGAAGCCGAGCGTTTGCTCACGGATGCCATCGAGCTCGAAGACAACGGCGACAGCCGGCTTCTTCGCGCTGAGGTTCGCATCACGATGGGCCATTTCGCGCGCGCCGCGGAGGATGCCCGCGCCGCGATCGTCCGCGGGGCCGGCGCGGCCGGAATGGAGACCGCGGCGTGGTGTGCGTACTACCTGGGGGATTCGAGCTACGCGCTCACCCTGGCGGAGGAGGGGGCCGCTCTCGCCGACTCTGCCAGCACACGAGCGCGTTGCCTTGTGATAGCCGGGCGTCTGCTCCACGCGGAGGGGCAGCTGGACGAGTCCGAGCGCAGGTATACGGACGCTCGGAGGTTGACCGATGAGAGCGGCTTGACGACCCTGGCGGCAGTGTGGCTCGCGGCCCTCAGGTGTGACCAGGGTCGCGCCCGCGAGGCTCTCGAGCTGCTCCGCCTCCCACCTTCGGCCGCCGACGACGTCGACCAGGTCATGACGACGCGCCACGGCCTTCTCGCTCGCGCCCGGGCACACATGATGCTCGGCCAGGTTGCGGAAGCGCTGTCGGCGCTCGACCAGGTGTCTTTCGACGGCGGCCCGGCCGAGCTGGCTGAGAGCGGTCCTGACGGTGACAACCTGCGTGCCGAGATCCTTGTGACGTTGGGCGAGCTGGACGCGGCCGACGAGGTCAGCCTGAAAGCTCTCGAAGAGGCGCGTGTCTCGCATTTGCGCCCTCTGCTGGAGGCGAGCTTGATCGGGCTGGGTGAGAGCCGCCTGGTCGCAGGGGCACGCCGCTCGGCGATGCGCTTCCTGGGTGAGGCCGTGCGCACACGCGTCGGTCCGTACCCGTTCCGCTGGCACCAGCGCGGCCGGACGCGCCTGCTGCAGGCCAGGTTGGACCTGGCCGGTGGCAAATACGATCATGCTCTGGCCGGAGCGCGCGAGCTCCTGGCTGAGTCCACGCGGTCTGGTGACGCAGTTCGTGCGGTCGCTGCCAGGCTTCTGGAGGCAGAGGTGCTGATCGCGTCCGGCGCCCCGTTCGACGCGATCGCCGTAGGTGACGCGCTGAAGCGATCCGCGGAGGTCCTGGGCGGGGAATCGTGGCGTGTGGCCGCCCGGCTGGCCCAGCTGACCGGAAACGCGGCTTGGGCGGGGCTGGCCGACCGGCAGCTCGAGCACCTCGTCCAGGCGAGCGGCCCGCACGCCGAAGCGGTTCGAGCGTTCGCCGACGCGTATCGGGAGCGCCTGGCCGGAACCTAGCTCAGGCCACAAGCGGAAGGGGCTGCAATCTGCCTGCAGCGCTCCCGGGCCATGCTCCAGAGATGAAACCCCTGGCCAGTGGCGCTGGCCCGCCTTCGAACTCGTTCCCGTCGAGGTGGGTGCTGTGAGGGAGAAACAGGCGGTCTCTCCGATGAGCGCGATGGTGGCGCTGTTTGTCGACCGCCTGGCTAGCCTGTCGGCCGAGGAGTGGGAGTCGATCCAGCACAGGATGGACGGCGGGGGCCTCGTATTGACCATGCTCGAGGCAAGCCGGAACGCGGCCCTCGCGCTGGCGGTGCGCGATCTGATCTCCCGTGACCAGTTCGAACACCTCTACCGGCCCTTCACGCTGGCGATTCCAGTCGATTCCCTCGGGGTCGTGCACTCCCTCGACTGATCGTCGCGCAACGGGCGCGAGCTCCAGGCTCCTTCTCTTTCTTTACCCTTAACGCTCGTGGCCATCATCGTCGCCCCACAACCTCGTGCGGCGGAGATCGGCCTCGAAGTCATGCGGCGCGGCGGCAATGCTGTCGATGCCGCCGTCACCTGCGCTTTCGTGCAGGGAGTCATGGATCCGCAGATGTGCGGGATCGGGGGCTGTGGAGTGATGCTGGTGCACAGCCCGGATCGTGGCGACGCGCTGCTCGAGTTCTATGCCACAGCCGGTTCTCGCGCACGAGAAGACCAATGGGAGAAGCTCTTCATCCGCGAGGCGGCCGACCGATACGGCTACGTCCTGCACGGATGGGTCAACGACGTCGGTTACCAATCCGTCGGCGTCCCTGGCACGGTGGCCGGCCTGTACGAAGCGCTCACGCGGTTTGGCACGATCTCGTGGGAGCAGGCGATCGCACCCGCGGTTCCGCTGGCACGCGGCGGCATCCCCGTGAGCGGCTACATGCACGGTTACTGGACGACCGATTACGGACCCGATGTCGTCCCTAACGCGCAGCGGATCCAGGCGACGGCTGCGGCAAAAGCGATCTACACGCGTGACGGCAAGCTCTTCGCGATCGGCGACCGATTCGTCCAGGCGGACTACGCGCGCACGCTCGAGCGTCTGGCGCGGGAGGGTCCTGATTCCTTCTATAAGGGCGAGATCGCCGATGAGATCGCCGCCGACTTCGCCGCCAACGGGGGCTTCATCACAAAAGACGACCTGGCCGGCTATGGCGTCAACGTGACCGAGCCGTTGCGCGGGACCTATCGTGGCCTCGCCGTCTCCGCTGCAGGGCCGCCTGCCGGAGGATTGACGCTGCTGCAGATGCTCAACTTCCTCGAGGGCTACGACCTTGCCGCCCGCGGGTGGCCGAGCACCGAATCGGCACGACTTCTGGTGGAGGCGATGGGCTGGGCGGTCGCCGACCGCGAGCGTCACGTCGCAGACCCCCGCTTCGTCGACATCCCCACTGGTGCGCTGGCCGACAAGGAGTACGCCGCCAAAGCCCGCGAGGCCGTCGCGGCGGGCTCGCGGGCGCACGACCGCTCCGACACGACCCACGTCTGTGTCGTCGACGACGCGGGCAACGCCGTCTCGTTGACGCACACGCTTGGCTCGGCCAGCGGCGTGGTCACACCCGGATTGGGGTTTGGCTACAACAACTACATGAACTGTTTCGACCCGCGGCCCGGCAATCCGAACTCCGTGCGCCCGGGCAAGACACGCGTCACGATGATGACGCCGACCATGGTTTTCGAAGAAGGGCGGCTGCGAGTATGCGTCGGCGCTCCAGGGGGGACCAAGATAGTGACAGGCATCCTGCAAGTGCTGGTCAACCTGCTCGACCACGGCATG
>JBGOTG010000168.1:0-5917 GCA_041476405.1 Candidatus Dormibacteraceae bacterium
AGCCGAGAAACAGCGAGTTGTCGCGCGCCTGTATGAGGCCGAGCGTCAGCGGCGAGGCGTCCGCCCAGAACGCGTCGTGCAGCGACTTGCCGGTGACAGGCCTCGACATCTCCACCGAATCCTCCACAGCGACCCGCCCGTCCACCCAGCTCACCGGCCTATCTTGGGCAAATGACGCAGCTCGAGTATTCGGCCGCGGTGACGGTCAAGTGTTCGCCTGAGCGTGCCTTCGACTACTTCGCCGATCACCGCCACGTCGCGGCCGTCCTCGACGGCGTCAGCAAATGGGAGCCCATCAGCCGCAAATCGGTCGGGGTCGGCGCTCGCTACGACGTCGAGGTGGTCGCGCTGGGCCTTCCGCTCAAGAGCATCCTGCGCCTCGATCGCTGGCGGCGCCCGCACGAGATCGGCTGGGTTTCGGAATCGGGCCCGGTCAAGCAGGAGGGGGGCTTCACCTTCACCAGGGCCAAGGGAGGGGTGCACATCGTTCTCCGCATCGCTTACACACCGCCGGCCGGGATGCTCGGGATCGCCGTCGCCGGCCGCCTGGGCTGGGTGGTGAGGCGCAGGCTCCAGAACGCTCTGGAGCGCATCCGGGAGGTGCTGGAAGCCTGAGCGTGGCCCTGGGTTCTACAGTTGGTCACGTGCATTTGAACAGCGATGCGCGTGCGGTGCTCGGCCACACCCCGATCGGGATGCTGGCCCTGCGCACCGGCCGCTTGCCACTCGTCAACCCGGCCGCCTTCCACTTCTCGTCAGGCTCGCTGTGGATGACGACCTCTCGCTATGCGACCAAGGTGGTGACCGCGAAGAAGGATCCACGCGCGGCCTTCCTGGTCGACGGCGGATCGCAAGCGTTGCTGCTTCGCGGCGCCCTCGAGGTGTACGACCCGCTGTCGGTGTCGAGCCAGGTCCGGGCCGTGCTCGACGGCCCCGGCTACTTCTTCGGGATGGCCGGGTACGCGCTGAAGAACGCTCCGTACTTCGCCGGATACCTGCTCGACATGACACACATCCCTCGCGAATGGCTCCCGTACAACCGGGTCGTGTTGCGCCTGCGGCCGAGCGACGCCGAGTTGATGGACGTGTGGCCCTTTCCCGCGGCGCAGGCGGCGCGGGTCCCCGCAGTGCCGGCAGAGGTCAGCCGCCGGCTGGCCGGTGTGCCGCGGGGCTATGCGTGTTGGCTCGAGGGCGGCATGCCCGTCATCCGGCCGGCCCTCTGGGAGGTTGAGCGCGGAGAGGTGACAGTCGCACCGAGCGCGGGCCGCGTGAGGTCGGGAGCGGTGGGGGCGCTGGTGGTCGAATCGCATCACCGATTTCGGCCGTCCTTGATGGTCGGCGCCTGCGTGCGCGGCACCTTCGGCGCCGCAGTAGACGGATCGGCAATCGGCGAGCGGTATGGGATCGATCCCGCCGAAGTGCCCAGCGCGGTGGAGCTGCGACCGGAGCGCGTAACGTCGTGGCGCGGATTCGCGATCGCCACCGCCATACCGCGTTCCGCCCGCCACCTCCGAGTCGCCCAAGCGTAGTGTCCAACTCCGGGGGCTAGATGGCGAAACCTACTGCGCCGGGTATTCGAATCCGCCGCTGGGCCGACGGCAAGTGGACGGACTCGCCTGACCTGGTGGTCACCGAAGAGCCGCTCCAGCTGATGCTCGATGGCGAGGCTCTATCGGTGGTCATGCGCACGCCGGGGAACGACATCGAGCTCTGCCTTGGATTGCTGTTCGCCGAGGGCATCGTGCGCACCGCCAAGGATGTGCGTGTAATGAGGATCAGCGCGGAGGCGGCCGAAGACGATCACGGTGTCAAGGTTGAACCGGTGCTGGTCGAGTCGAATCAGGTTGATGTCCGCCTGGTGGGCAAAGCGCGCCGCAAGCCAGAGCGCTCGATGCTGTCCAGCTCCGCATGCGGCGTCTGCGGCACTGTGATGATCGAGGATCTGCGACGTGACCTGGAGGTGCTGCCCGCGGGCCCTGTTGTGAACCCGTCGCTGCTGCCGCGCCTCGTTGAGAGGCTGCGCGCGGGGCAGGGTGTGTTCGATAGAACCGGGGGCCTGCACGCTGCCGGGCTGTTCGCCCAGAGCGGCGAGCTCGCCTACCTTCGCGAGGACGTGGGGCGCCACAACGCTGTCGACAAGGTGGTCGGCCGCGCTCTCCTGGATCGGCGCCTGCCCGCCGCGAGCGCAGTCCTCGTCGTGAGCGGTCGGGCGGGCTATGAGATCGTGCAGAAGTCCATCACGGCGGGCATCCCCATCCTGGCGGCGGTGGGCGCTCCATCGAGCCTTGCGGTCGCGCTCGCCCGGGAGTTCAACCAGACCCTGGTCGGCTTCCTGAAGGGCGATCGTTTCAACGTCTACTCGGCGCCGGAGCGCCTGTCCGAGGCATGAAGCCGTGATCTCCGCCTTAGCCACACGCCCCGCGGCCCGGGCGGCCATCCTCGGCGCCTACATCCTGCTGATCGAATGGACCCGAGCGCTTGCGTCGACGTTCCCCGGCGCAGCGGTGCCGGCGGTGCTGCTGGGCGGAAGCGCCCTGGCCCTTGCCGCCATCGGCTTTCCCCCGGCGCAGCTCGGCCTCGGAACATCACGATTGGGGTTGCGGATCCTGGGTGGTTTGGCGCTGGCTGCGGTGCTGCTGCTGCCGGCGGCTGTGCGGGCCGATGCCGCACCGATCCTGCCGGCATCGCTGGCCCTGACCGCCGTGACCATCTCAGTCGCGCAGGAGCTCGCGTTTCGAGGTGCGCTCTATGCCGCGCTTGATGAGGTGGGCGGGGCGCCGCTGGCGATCGTCGGCAGCACCGCCGCCTGGACTGCGGCTCACGCGCTGTCCCATCCACCTGCCTTTCTCGGCGCCGTGGCAGCCGCAGGCCTTCTGCTTGCGCTGTGGCGTTGGGCCTGCCGCGACCTCGTCGCGCCGATCATCGGCCACGTGATCGCGGACCTTGCGCTGTGAGGCGGCCCGCCCTCGTCGCCGCAGCAGCATCCGTCTACCTGGTGGCCGCGTGGATGGTGGCCCCCGGCTTTTACGACGGGTTCGCGCCGCAGCAGCCGTACGCGTGGACGTCACCGCCGCCGCAGCTTGCACTGGGCAACGTCGCGCCCCGATCGGGGCACGCCGTCTTCAACGTGATCGGCGGCGTAAGCGATGCAGGCTCTGTTTTCACCGACGATGGGTGCCCCCTCAACTGCTCACCACAGGCAGTGATCGGGTTCTTGCCAGGCGCATTCGACGCGACGGGGAAGACGAGCGTCACTGTCGACATCAAGCCGGTATCGACGTTTCCATCGCCCACCGGCCTTCACTTCTCGACGAACGTCTACCTGATCTCTGCGAACGCTCCTGTCAGGCCGGACAAGGCGGCCAATCTCGAGCTGCGTTACTCGGACCAGGTCCCGGCGCCGAGCTTCATGTATCTCGCCGTCGACGCGAACGGCCAGTGGAAGCCCATCGGGGGGTCCGAGAGCCAGCAGTTCATCCTCCAGACGACCACGTCACAGCTGGGCTACTTCTCCGCGGGTTACGCCGGAAACGCCACGAATTCGCCTGCCGGCACCAGCCAGCTGCTCCCGATTGCGGTCGCCGTCTTGATCCTTGGCGTGCTGGTGGCGGGAGTCCCGCTCGCCATCGTCCGGCGGCGGCGCGCGGGAGACTCCGACGAGGGCGAGGACGAGGACGACGACCAGGACGACGAAGCCCCAAGCGGCCCTACTCGGAGTACTTGACGGCCTCGAACAAGGTTCGGCAACGCCTGCAGCGGTACTGAAGGGTCATCGCCTGGGTTCCGAACAACGAGATCACCTCCGCGTCGCGCTCAGAGCAGTGCGGACAGCGCGGTTCCGATCGGGGCTCGGCGCGCTCCGGTTCAGCCTTCTTTCGAGGAGCCAACCGCGAACTTCTTCTCCTCCAGGCCGCGCAGCATCGCGAACGTGCGCTCGTCGATAGCCCCCGGTCGGCTTCGCCTCCGCATCGGGTCCCAGACCTTCCAATCGATCTGGATGACGGGAGCCTGCGTTTCGACCTTCTCCTCCAGCCGCGCTAGAAGCTGCTGCGGGCCCATGCTCAACCCACCTTCCCGATGAAGGTGCGCGGTCTCGCCGCCCGGGGGCCCGAACCACTCGACGGCCTCACGCCAGGCGAGCTCGAGCGTGGCGGGGTCACTGCCCGACCTCAGCCAGCTCCGCCCATGAAGAAAGTGGTAGCGCTCCTCCATGAGCATCTTCCTGAGACGGTGTTGCAGCACCTCGTATGAGCCGTTCACGCAAGCTTCGATCATCACGGTGAAGGCGGTGTCGAGGATCGCGTTGGCCGCGACGAACTGCGCCCACTCGGTCCACGGCTCGTCGAAGTAGGGGAGGGAGCGCAGGCTGCCCGCATCGGGCGCGGCGTCCTGCCGCCGCGGGTCCGAACCGAGCGGTTCGAGGCAGCCGTACAGCACCCGGCTGTGGCCGAGGTCGTCGAGCCCCATCGCCGCCGCGGCGATGTCCGCCTCCAGCGACGGGGCGCGGGTCGCCCACTCCGCGTAGCGCAGCCCGATCATCTGCTTGTTGTCCGCGATGCTCAGCACCAGGTCCGAGATGCTCATGTCTCTCCGGGTTGCCAGAGCTCGATGATGTCGTCCTTGAGGACGATGGCCATCTCGACCCAGCGCTCCTCGTCGTAGGTCGCGCGGGCGTAAGCGGCGGCCAGGTCGGCGTCCGGGGCGACGACGCTCCCAACCTGGTGGAGAGGCTCGCCTCGTGTCTTTCGCGCGAACACCTCGTACTCGAGTGCGTCTCCGCTCACGCGCTTGTAGCCTGTCAAACCGCAAGGCCCCAGGCTTCGAGCGCGTCCCTACCGTTCTGGGTCATGCGGGCCGCCGTCCACGGAGGGTCCCACACGACGTTGACGTGCACTTCGCGGACTCCGGGCTCTGACAGAAGCCGCTCGCGTATGTCTTCGAGTATGAAGTCCGATGCAGGGCAGCCCATCGCAGTGAAGGTGAGGTCGACCTCGACCCGCCCGTCGATCTCGCTGATCCCATAGATGACTCCGAGATCGACGAGATTGACAGGCATCTCCGGATCCTGGACCTCGGCAAGAGCCGCCCAGAGATGTTTCGTCACGAGCCGTTCTGGTGGTGGGTCTTGCGGTATTTGTGGAACTCCTCCTGGAACATGGCGACCATCTCCGCATTGCGAGGGCCGCGGTTGCGCCAGCGCACGAGCACCTCGTCCCATGAGATGGGCTTCTTGAAGTCCCACATCTTCGCCTCGGCGTCGAACTCGCACGGGAATGGGTAGTCGAGCTCCCACACGTCCTTGCCGTCCCTGGTCTCCTTGTGCGACGGGACCTTGATGCCTATCTGCTCGCAGTAGGGGACGACCAGCGAGAGCCACCACTGGCGGAGCTGGTCGTTGGTGAGGCCCTTGAGCCGATACTCGAGCTGCTTTGAGTGCATCTTCAAGCTGTCGGGCAAACCGAACCACTCAACGCTCAGCGGGAACATCCAGTCGACCGCCCGCTGGAGATCGTCCTTCGCCGAACCGCCCGCCGCGCTGATGCGCTTCATCCACGTGCGGCCGTTGCGAAGGTGGAAGTTCTCTTCCGCCATGACCTTGTTCAGGCCGCGTTTCCATGGACCGTACGAGCACTTGTCGTGGATGTCGCCCAGGAGGCAGAACCCGGCCTGGTCATACATGCCGTTGGCGACCACGAGCTCGGTCCAGCTTTCGAGCGGGACGTCGAATGCATAGGGGTAGCGGAAGCTCTTCGGATCACGGCTGAAGATCAGCTTTTCCTGGTCCTCGCCCAGCTCTTCGAGGATGTGATAGGCGATGTGGGCGTGCGCAAGCTCGTCCTGAATGATCGCGATGCCGGTCATGAAGGCGTTGATCGACGGCGCCCGCTTGGCGGCGAGGTAGTAAGCCGGGGCTGAG
>JBGOTG010000169.1:0-5828 GCA_041476405.1 Candidatus Dormibacteraceae bacterium
AACACCGGGTTCCCCAGCCATCGATGCGACCACGGCATGGCGCCAGGCTGGATACCGCCGAGAAACCGGTTCCCGACCACGAGGTCGTAACCCTCCCGCAGCTTGTCGATCAGCGGTCCGATCGCTTCGAAGTCGTAGCTGTCGTCGGCGTCGCCCATGACGACGAAGCGCCCCTGCGCGGCATCGATGCCCCCGATCAGCGCGCTGCCATAACCCTTCCTGGCCACGTCGACGATCCTCGCGCCGAGACTCCTGGCGATGCGCTGGGACCCGTCGGTGCTGCCGTTGTCGGCGACGATGATCTCCGCCGCGAACCCGCCTTCAGCCGCCGCGGCCTTTGCGTGAGCTATGCATTTCGCGAGCGTCTCCGCCTCGTTGAGGCACGGCATCACTATCGACACCTCGACGGCGGTCGAAGGCGCCGGCTCGGTTCGCTTGGCGGCGCGCTGCGCGACGGACATTCGCTTCAGCCTAACGATTGATGCTGCACCCAGCTTGCGGGCGCCTCTCCTCAAAGGCTACGGATGGTGGGTTGGCGGCGAACTGACTTTCGGGTCTTGCACAGTGGGGCAGCCCACCCTACTGTTGGTGACGGCCCCGAGGGACACGTTCGAAAGCGCAGGAACAGGCCGCAAGGCAGGTACCGGCACTCAAGAGGCGATCCGTCGGGGTCATTGTTTTTTAGTAGACGACGGTCCGGCCCCCATCGACCACCACGTCCTGCCCGGTGATCGCGTCGTTTTCGACAAACGCCATCACCGCCTGCGCGATCTGGTCGGGGTTGGCGATCGCACCCAGCGGCGTCGTTGCGGCAAACGATGCCTCCTGAGCATCGGCGGCTTCGTCGCCGAATTGCTGACGGAACCATCGCGTCGACACCAGGCCAGGCGAAACCGAATTCACCCGCACGTCTGGGGCCAGCGCGAGCGCGAGCGCGCGTGTGAGCTGCAGCACGCCGGCCTTCGAGACCGCGTAAACGATGGATGACCCGGTCGCCCGGTGACCGGCGATCGACGCGACGTTGACAATCGCTCCCCTCGTCTTGCGCAGCTCGGGCGCTGCCGCGCGGGAGCAGTAGAAGGTGCCCTTGAGGTTCACGCTGAGGATGTCGTTCCAGACTTCTTCGGTCAGCGAGTCGAGGTCGGGATGGGCGATGAAATGCGTGGTGCCGGCGTTGTTGACCAGCACGTCCAACCGGCCGTAGCGATCTAACGCGGCTGCGACCATCGCTCTGACCGCGGACTCGTCCGAAACATCAGCTTTGTGAACCAGCGCTTCCGAGCCGAGCAGCGTGAGCTCCCCAGCTGTCGCCTGGGCGTCTTTCTCGGAGCGCGAGTAGTTGACGACCACGGCCTTGGCGCCCGCCTTGGCCAGGCGCAGAGAGACGGCGCGTCCGATCCCGGTGCCACCCCCTGTGACGATGGCGACCTTCCCGTTCAGGTCCATGCGACACTAGAGCCTAAGCCATGCCCATGAACCTCAGCGACGCCAACACGGCCATCGAGAAGGCCCACGCCAAAGCCAAGCAGATCGGCATCAATGTGACTGTGGCGATCGTCGACGAGGGCGGACTGCTCATCGCGCTCAGCCGGATGGACGGCGCGCTGCCTCTCTCGCCGCAGCTGGCCGAGGCCAAGGCGGTTGGGGCTGCGATGCTCCTTCGCGACGGCGGAGCGCTGGCGCAGATGGCGCAGGACAGGCCTGGCTTCTTCAGCGCTGCGGACCGGCTCGTGCGCGTGCCGCTCATCCCCGGACTCGGATCCGCGCTGATCAAAGACGGCGGCAAGGTCCTCGGCGCGATTGGCGTGAGCGGCGGCCGCCCTGAGCAAGACCTGGAGTGCGCAGAAGCCGCCTTACGCTAGGGCAACCCTCCCGATCGCTTCGTAGACCGCTCCGTTCCTGGTGAGCCGGCTCGAGTAAAGGATCAGCTCATCGGCCCGCCATGCGTCCAGCGCAGGCGCCGGCGGCAACAGCGGCAGAGCCGCGCCCTCGCGGGCCCGTGATCGGGCCAGCGTGAGGTGGGGCTGGAATGGCCGATCCTCGCCGGCGAGGCCCACGCTCAGGCAT
The DNA here is from genome assembly GCA_041476405.1 of Candidatus Dormibacteraceae bacterium. Taxonomy (GTDB): domain Bacteria; phylum Chloroflexota; class Dormibacteria; order Dormibacterales; family Dormibacteraceae; genus Palsa-872. The sequence goes on from JBGOTG010000169.1 coordinate 2,068, forward strand.
TCCGCGTCCACCTGCGCCGCGAGCGCGCCGGCCTCGTCCGCTCCGGCGCGGAGGCCCAACCACACGACCCGCACCGCGCGCCCGCGCCGGAAGGTCCCGACGTCGCCGAGCGCCAGTTCGAACGCGCGCTGCGACCGGGCGGCAAGTGCCGCTGCGACCGCCTCGACGGCAGGTCGATCGACGTTGCCCACAAAGCGGACGGTGAGGTGGAGGTTCTCCGGCGGCGTCCAGCGAAATTCGGGAGCCACGCGCGAACACTCCGCGACGAAACGTCCAAGCTCTTCACGCTGCGGCTCGGGCACCGGCAGCCCAAAGAACGCGCGGACCTTCAGCGAGCGCCTGTCTTCTTCCAGTGCTCCTGGGCCCAGGTGCTCGGCCGGGTCGGGCGCCAGCCGTAGTGCGCGCTGACGGAGTCGATCCCGTCCGCGATGTTGTTGAGCTGGATCATGTTGATCTCGTCGGCAGTCGCGATCGGATCGGAGGTCATCGCCTCCATGATCACGGCGCCGGGGATGAGGAGGGCCGGCGGGAGCTTGAGCTTGGGCTTCTTGATGCCGCGGGCCTGGATGAACCAGTCGAACATGGTCTCGTACGTGACCACCTCGGGGCCGCCGAGCTCGACGATCTTGCCCAGCAGCTCCGGCCTGTCGATGGTCTCGACCACGCATCTGGCCGCGTCTTCGCGCAGGATCGGCTGCAGCTGGGCCTGGCCGCTGCCGGGGATGATCAGGAACGGTCCAAATCCGGCCGCACGCTCGAAGTCGCCGAGCACGCCCCCCTCTTCGGCGAGCACGAACGAGAAACGGAGGATAGTGCCCGCGACTCCGGTCTTGGTCAGCTCCTGTTCGCCCATCCAGCGCGAGGTCAGGTACTTGTACTTGCCGTCGAGGCGAGCCCCGATCGCGCTGATGAGGATGACCGACCTCACGCCCGCCGCCTTGGCTGCCTCGCCCATGATCCGCGGGCCGTCGACGTTGACCTCCAGGAAGGACTGGGGGCGGTTGCGGCGCACTGCGACCAGGCTGATGACGTGCTCCACGCCCTGGGCGGCCTGCGTGACCGCGGCAGGGTCGAGGGCGTCGCCGACGACCACCTGGGCACCACGCACCTTGAACGCGGCGGCCTTCATCGGGTCTCGAACGAGGACCCTCAGCTGGTGGCCGCCGTCGATCAGCTTGTGCGCGACGCCACGGCCGAAGAAACCGGTCGAGCCCAACAGCAGGATCCTGGCCACGGGTCAGATCGTAACCGAGGGCTTGGCGGCCCTACGATGACCCGATCTGATGGGCGGGCAGGAGGCGGCCTTCGTCGGAATGGGGTTTCTCGCCGCACTTCTGGGCGCCGGGGGCGTCGCGGCCGCCATCAGGACGCGCCGGCGGCGGGCCGAGATCGCGCCCACCTATGGCCACACCGGAGGGATCGTCTACACGATCGTCCAGGCCGGCTGCTCGGGGGTGCTGATGCTCGGCGGCCTGGGCCTTATCGCGCTAGTTCTATTAGCCAGACGCTAGCGCGGCAGGGTTGGCCGGGGTCCCCCCGGCCATGACTTTGTCCCTGATCACTCCCTGCAATGGCAAGGAGAGACTTCCCTGAATCAAAGCCCCTCCGTATACCGGAATGAGAGCAGCCGCGCGCGAAGCGCCCGGCGATGAGAGAAAACCATCTGGGTTTTCTCTCATAAGGCGGGGCGAAGACCCGCCGCCTAGATAATGTTTCGCTCCGTCACCAGAGATCCGCGTGCGAAGCGTTCGAACCCAAACGACGAGATGTCGATCTCGGATTTCTTGTCGAGCAGCAGTTGGGTTAGGAGCAGCGAAGCTGCCGGCGCCTGCATGAAACCGTGCCCGCTGAACCCCGCGGCACACCAGAAACCCTCGACCTCGCCGATGGGACCAAGGATCGCCTGGTGGTCCGGAGTGGACTCGTAAAGGCCGGCCCACGCCGTCTTGACCCCAGCACCTGAGAGCGCCGGCGCGCGACGCGCCACCTGCTCGAACATCTTCTCCAGGAACTCCCAGTTGACGTCGGTCACATATGCCGGCGGCTCGGTCCTGTCGCTCATGCCCATCAGCACGCCGTCACCTTCCGGGTGGAAGTACAGCGACGTATGGAAATCGACAGTCATCGGCATACTGCGCGGAACCGCCGGAAACGGACCCGTGACCACGATGTGCCGTCGATATGGAAGCACCGGGATCTCGAGCCCGGCCATTCGGCCGATCGAAGCCGACCACGGACCCGCGCAGTTGAACAGCAGGCGGGTCGCGATATCGCCGGCCGAGGTGCGAACCCCCTGCACGCGGCCTGACGCGATGTCGATACCGGTTACCTCGACGCCCTCTCTCAACCGGGCGCCCAGACGCCTGGCGGCCGTCGCGTAGCCGATGGTGACATCGTTCGGACTCGCGACGCCGTCCGTGGGGCAGAAAGTGCAGCCCAACACGTCCTCGACATTGAGCACCGGCACCATCTTCGCGGCCTCGGCGGGATCGACCCACCGCGCTTCGGTCAGGCCCACGCGATGCCACATCTCCATGTTGTGGCGGAAGTCCTCGACCTGTTGCGGCTGCGTGAAGACGAACAGGTAGCCGATCTGCCGGAAATCGGCAGGATGCCCCGTCTCCTGCTCAAAGGACTCGAGCAGCTTCACCGAAAGGCGCATCAACCTGACGTTGTTTTCGGTCGAGAACTGCTGGCGCACGCCGCCTGCACACTTTCCTGTCGACTGCGACCCGAGCGTCTCCCTCTCAAGGAGCACGACGTCAACGTTGCGCTTCGCCAGCTGATACGCCAGCGCGCACCCGCTGACGCCGCCCCCGGCGATTACAACGTCAGCGCCTTCCATTCCAGGACATTCCCCAGAACTCGAAAATGAGCTTCAGCGCCGCGAAGGTCGTGATGTCGCCATTGTCGAAAGGCGGCGACACCTCGACCACGTCGAAGCCCACCGGGCTCGTGCGCGCCAGGACCGTGCCGAGCAGGTCGAGCGCCCGCCGCGTCGACATGCCACCTGCAGACGGGATCTCGGTTCCGGGGGCGTACGCGGGGTCGAGGGCGTCGATGTCGAACGAGACGTGCACCTTCTTCCCGGCGAGCCGGTCGGCGATCTTCTCGGCCGATCCGGTCGGATCGGCGGCCAGTTCCCTCGCCGAGACCAGCAAGATGCCGGTGGCGTGGATGAACTCGACCTCCTCGGGGTCGTAGTCGCGCCCGGCGGCGATCACCACCCGCGCCGGATCGATCGCCGACACCTCGAGCGCCCGCCGCATCGCGCAGCCGCACGTCCAGCGGCCACCGCGCGAGAAATCGCAGAGGTCGGGGTGGGCGTCCACCCATAGGATCTGCATGTCCGGATGCCTGCGTGCCTGGGCGGCGATGGTGGCGATGGCGGTGCAGTGGTCCCCGCCAAGCACGGTCAGGAGCGAAGAAACGGGGACCGCGGCCAGCTGCTCCGCCACGCTCATCCAACCTTCCGCGATGGATGGGCCTGCATCCAGGTCTCCCATGTCGTACACGCGCAAACCCTGCAGCACCTGGCCGTCTTCGGTGACCGGCGGCATCGCTGCGGACAGGCTGCGGATACGTTGCGGCGCCAGCGCCGCACCCTTCCGGTAGACCGCCGAACCGTCGTACGGAATGCCGGCGACGACCATATCGGCCGCATCGGCGGCAGCGCCTGCGAGTCCCCCCCAGGGCAACAAGCCGTCCAGGTTCATCATCGTTTTCGCACCTCGGGCACTTTCAGGATGAGTAACGCGCCG
>JBGOTG010000170.1:0-5815 GCA_041476405.1 Candidatus Dormibacteraceae bacterium
CCTGGCGCAGCCGGCGATCGGGCTCCGAGACGTAGAGGCGGTCGGTGATCGTTCGGAGGTCGGGAGGGTTGGCCTCGAGGTCAGTGTCGAGGAGGAAGAGTGGAACGCGGCCAACCTGCACGCGCCACACCGCGATCTTCACGTTGCGGCCGCCGATCGGAGCCTCGACCTCGACGCCGTCAACCTTCCGCACGGGAAGATCGCTTCCGCGGTTTTCCGAGTAGACCTCCACCTGCCGGCCGTCGACGTCGATCTCCTGCCGGCCGAACCCCTGCTTGTAGAGCAGACCGACGGCGACCAGCGGCAGGCCCAGGTCGCTGGTCGCCTTCAGGTGATCGCCGGCGAGGACGCCGAGCCCACCTGAATAGATCGGCAGGCACTCGGCCAACCCGAACTCGAGCGAGAAGTAGCCGATGACCATTGGCGCCTCGGCATTCATAAAGCTGGGCCGCCGGTCGTAATACTCGCGGTAGGCGATGCGCGCGTCGTCGAGCGCGTCGCGCACCTCGTCGCGTTCCATAGCGTGAGCCACGCCCTCGTCGCCGAGCTCAGACAGCAGCAGGACCGGGTTCTGACGAGACGACTCCCAGCGCTCAGGATCAAGCGTCCGGAAGATCGCCTCGATGCGCGGTTCCCACGTCCAGAGCAGGTCGTGAGCGAAATGCTCGAGCTCTTTCAGCGTCGAACTCAGGTGGTCGATTTCGTCCAGCATCGAACTACGATGGTATCGACTGCGATGGCTGGGGCATGAAAGCGGTAGTCATGGCGGGCGGCGAGGGATCTCGTCTTCGCCCCCTGACCAGCGCCCAGCCGAAACCGCTGGTGCCGGTCGCCGGGCGGCCGATCATGGAGCACATCCTGCTGCATCTGCGGCGTCACCAGATGCGCGACGTGGTGGCCACGGTGCAGTACCTCGGCGCCTCGATCCGCAACTACTTCGGAGACGGCTCGGAGCAGGGTGTGGCGCTCACGTACTCGGTCGAGGACTCGCCACTGGGCACCGCGGGCTCGGTGATGCTCGCCCGGTCGCAGCTGACCGAGCCGTTCGTGGTCATCTCCGGCGATTCCCTCACCGACATCGACCTGGCGGCGGCTGCGCGCTTCCATCGTGAGCGGCGCGCGCTGGCCACCATCGTTCTCAAGCCGGTGCCCAACCCTCTCGAATACGGAGTGGTGGTCGTCGATGACGGCGGTGCGGTCCAGCGGTTCATCGAGAAGCCGAGCTGGGGAGAGGTCATCTCCGACCTTGCCAACACCGGTATCTACATCCTGGATCCGGCCGTCTTCGATTTCTTCCGCGCGGGAGAGCCGACCGACTGGTCGGGTGACGTGTTTCCCAAGCTTCTCAAGCAGGGCGAACCTGTCTTCGGGTGGGTGGCTCCCGGCTACTGGGAGGACGTCGGCAGCCACGGCGCCTACGTCAAGGCCAACTTCGACTGCCTCGAGGGCCGCGTCAAGGTCGAGATCCCGGGCGAAAGGGTGGGGGAGTCGATCTGGGTGCATCCCGACGCTGAGGTTTCCCCCTCGGCGCGAATCGATGGCCCGGCATTGATCTGCGCAGGCGCGAAGGTCAGGGCAGGAGCGTGGGTCAACGGCCCGTGCGTCGTCGGCGGCTATACGACGATCGACTCGGGCGCGAAGGTCTCCAATTCGATCATGTGGGACCACACCTACATCGGCGAGAACTCGCGCCTTCGCGGCGCCGTCGTCTGCCGCTCCGTGACTGTGAAGAACGGCTGCCTGCTCGAAGAGGGCAGCGTGATCGGCAGCGAGGTCGTGATCGGCGCCGGCTCGACGGTCAAGGCGAACGTTCGGATCTGGCCCAACAAGGAGGTCGAGCCGGGAGCGGTCGTGCACGAGTCGATCATCTGGGCCGGGTCATGGAAGCGCGGGCTGTTCACCTCTTACGGTCTCACGGGCCTCACCAACGTGGAGTTCACGCCCGAGTTCGGCGCTCGGATTGGAGCTGCCGTCGGCGCGCTCAGCCCGAAAGGGACGGAGATCGCCGCCTCCAGGGACTACACACGATCGGCGCGCATGATCCATCGGGCAGTGATCTCCGGAATGATCTCCTCCGGCGCCAACGTCACCGACCTCTCAGTCCTGCCGGCGCCGGTGGCGCGCTACTGGGCTCGCCACACGCATGTGGCCGCGGTCCACGTCCAGACCTCGCCGGTCGACCCCAGGTCCGCCGACATTCGGATATTCGACGACCACGGCCTGGACCTCGACAAGCGCAGCGAGCGAAAGCTCGAAAGCCTCTACTTCCGAGAGGACATTCGGCGCGTGCCGCATTACGAGATGGGCAGGATCATCCGGCGCGATGGGCAGACCGACCGGTACGTGGAGGAGCTGCTGGGCAAGGTCGACCTGGAGACCGTCCGCGGCGCCGCGTTCAAGATCCTGCTCGACTACAACAACGGGGCCGCCGCGCTCGCGCTGCCCAGGGTGCTCCAGGAGATGAACGCCACGGTGATCCCGCTGAGCGCGGCGCCTGCCGAGATCGTGGTCGAGCAGGATTCGTCGAGCTTTCGCGCGCATCTGGTGGAGATGGGCGTGATCGTCTCCGCGGTGAAGGCGAAGCTCGGGATCTTCATCGACACTCCAGGCGAGCGATGCTTCCTGATCGACGAGACGGGCGAGGTGCTCGACCACGACGCGGCTTTCGCAGTGCTCGTGCAGCTCGCGCTGGCGGACAAGCCGGGGATGGTGCTGGGGCCCGCTTCCGCTTCGCTCGCCTTCTCGATGATCGCCGAGCAGCTCCAGAGTCGATTCGTGCCGACGAAGATCACACCGGGGGCGGTCCTGCGGGCGGCTCAGCACGCCGACACCGTCCTCGCCTCGGATGGCGCCGGTGGGTACTGCTGGCCGGACTTCGTCGTGTCGTTCGACGCCATCTTCACGACGGTTCGGGTGCTCGAGCTGCTGGCGCATACCGGTGCGTCGCTCGCCACGTTGCGGTCGCGAATCCCCACCGTGGCGCACCGGACTGCCGTCGAGTTCTGCCCCTGGGAGGTGAAGGGGAAGGTGATGCGGGTCATGATGGAAAAGCACCTCAAGGATCGCGTCGACCTCACCGATGGGGTCAAGGTCTTCGTCGAGGGTGGCTGGGTGCTCGTCGTGCCCGACGCCGACCGCCCCGAGTATCACATCATCGCCTCCACCCTCGACCCGGCCAAGTCCGACGCGCTGGTTGAGGAGTACTCGGCACTTGTGAGGTCGGTGGTGACGGAAATGGCGCCGCAGGCCGAGGGCGTGGTCGAGACCTAGGCGAAGGCCAGTTGGAGCGGGAGACGGGGATCGAACCCGCTACCTCAACCTTGGGAAGGTCGCGCTCTGCCAGATGAGCTACTCCCGCGCCCCTAAATCTTAGGTGACCTACAGTCTCGATCCGCTCTCTCAGCGTTTCGCTGGAGCCCGTTCAACTCAGGTCGGCGGAACCGATCTCCGATGGAATTCTCAGGGACAGAGCGAGCCAGCCCATCACCGCCGCCGCGGCGACCCCAGGGATGAAGGCGAGCACCGCGCGTCCGCTCGCGTCCCATAGAGCCCCGGCGACGAGCGGCACGACGAAGGCCGTTGCGTACTGGAGAGTGAACACCGCCGCACTCATGCGGTGGACGTCCCCCGCCGCCGCGAGCTTCGGCGGCAGCGTGAGCGTCACGATGAATGCGAGCGCGGTCGAGAAGCCCAGGACGAAAGCGCATGCGACGACCCACGGGCCCGGCGTCGCCACTATGCCGATCTGGGCCAGCCCCATCAGCGCCGCCGCGCCGATGAAGCCAAGCCGCCCGGTGAGCAGCCTCGGCCACAAGGCCACCGCCGGCGCCGTCAGCAGCTGCGCGCCGTTGAGGACCGCCAGGGTTGGGGTGATGAGCGCGTGTCGGCCGGTCTGCTCGAGGTAATCGGGGATGTAGGCGTTGGCGGCGAAGTAGACCGCCGAAGCCATGCCCATGACCAATCCGATCCGCACCGCCTGGCCCTCGAGCCAGGTCGGCCACCAGCGGACGGGGAGCGCGAGCCTCGGACCGCGAGCCGGCAGAGCGATCCCGATCGCGACCGCGCTGGCGAGCACCAGGATCGACCAGAGGGCGAGCGCCAGGCGCCAGTCACCGTGGGCGAGGGGGAGGACGCCGACCGGGGTCGTCAATGTGACGGGAAGCGTCTCGCCGATCAGGATTCCGTTGCTGTACACGGCTGTGGCGATCGCGATCCTGGTCGGGAACCACTCGCGGACCAGGGATGGAAATGCGGGCTGGCACACCGCGATGCCGACGCCCATCAGGAACGTCGCGGAGAACAGCGTCGCGGCGCTGGAACCGGCGCCCCGAAGCGCCCCGAACGCCGCCACCAACCCGAGACCGGCCATCAATGCACCTCGGACGCCGAGCTTGGCGATGAGCAGGGAGCCCGGCACGGCGGCCAGTGCGAGCAGCAGCACGGGCAGCGAAACCAGGGCCCCGACAGCCTTCTCGTCGAGGTGCAGGTCGCGATGGATGAGCGGGATCAGCGGGGGCACCGCCAGCATGGTCAGGCGAAGGTCGAGTCCGCCCAGCCAGAGCAGAAGAAGGTGGACCAGGTCCTTTCGCGTCAGCTTCACAGAGCGCTCATCAACTGCGCATACTTGAGCCTGTGCCCAAGCTGCTGATCGTCGCCGCCACAGGTCCCGAGGACCCGACGCGCGCGAGCATCCCTTTCCACATCGCCTGCAACGGAGCCACGCCTGCCGGCACCGAATGCGCCGTGGCCTTCACAGGGGACGCGGCGGAGCTGCTCAAGCCCGACGTCATCGCCAACGTGTTCGGCATCGGCATCCCGCCGCTGCGGGAGCTCCTCGACAAATGTCTGACTCAGAACATCCACTTCTATGTTTGAAAAGGCTGTGCTGAGGCCCGTGGGGTCTTGCCGGAAATGCTCACCCACAACGCTTCGTTCATAACGCCGCCGGACCTGGTGCGCCTCACCATGGAGGCCGACCGAGTCCTCAGCTTCTGAGGTTCCGTCAGTCGCGAGTCGCGCCGATGGCGGCCAGCGCGCTGGGGTTCTCGAGTGACGAGAGGTCGCCAGGGTCCTTGCCCGTGTAGACCGAGCGCACCACGCGGCGCAGGATCTTTGCGTTGCGCGTGCGCGGCAGGTCGGTCACGAAATGTACAGCCTTCGGCCGCAGCGGCTTGCCCAGCGCGTTCGCCACGAGGTCCTGCATCTCGTGGGCGAGCTCGTCGCCGCCTGTCTTGCCGGGCCGGAGGATCACGAAGCACACGAGCGCCTCGCCTTTGAGCTCGTCCGGCACCCCGATCGCCGCCGCCTCGGCAACCGCCCCGTGCGCGACCAGCACCGACTCGACCTCGGCCGGCCCGAGCCGCTTACCCGCGACCTTGATCGTGTCGTCCGAGCGGCCGAGGACGTACCAGAGGTCATCCTCGGGGTCCGCGTACGCCCAGTCGCCGTGGACCCACACGCCTACGAAACGGCTCCAGTACGTGTCGAGGTAGCGCTGCCTGTCGCCCCAGAAGCCGCGGGTCATCCCGGGCCATGGGTTTCGGATCACGAGCTCGCCGACCTCGCCACGCACAGAGTTCCCTTCGGCGTCGACCACATCGGCCGCCATGCCAGGGAGCGGGCCCGCGAATGAGCACGGCCGCAGGTGCGTGATGACGTTCCCGCACAGGATGCCGCCAGAGATCTCGGTGCCGCCCGTGTAGTTGATGATCGGGAGGCGGCCGCCGCCGATGTGCTTGAAGAACCAGTTGAAGGGCTCGGGGTTCCACGGCTCGCCCGTGCCACCGAGGATGCGCAGGCTCGACAGGTCGTGGCG
>JBGOTG010000171.1:0-5811 GCA_041476405.1 Candidatus Dormibacteraceae bacterium
CCACGACGACCTGGACGGGGTGAAGCCACGTCGGGAAGGCGCCCATGTAGCGCTCGATCAGGTAGCTGAAGAGCCGCTCCATCGAGCCGGCGGCGCCGCGGTGGACCATCACGGGCCGCTGCCGGGTCCCGTCCTCGGCCACGTACTCGAGGTCGAACCGCTCCGGCAGCTGGAAGTCGACCTGCACAGTGGAGTTGGTGAACTCGCGGCGGTGGGCGTCTTTGACCTGGAAATCGATCTTCGGTCCGTAGAATGCGGCCTCGCCCACCCCCAGCTCGTATGTCTGGCCCATCGATTCGAGAGCCTCCACCAGCGCCCCCTGCGCGCGCTGCCACTGCTCCTCGGAGCCCAGCCACTTGTCCTTGACGTCGTCGCGCCCGGAGAGCCGGTACGAGAACTCGTCGATCCCGAGCACGTTCGAGAAGTACAGGGCCAGGTCGATAGCGCCCTTCACCTCGTCCATCAGCTGCCCCGGGGTGCAGAAGATGTGCGCATCGTTCAATGCGAACGCCCTCACCCGATTGAGACCGATGAGCGTGCCTGACCGCTCGTAGCGCCAGTTGTTACCAATCTCTGCGATTCGCATCGGCAGGTCCCTGTAGCTCCTGAGCTCCGATTGGTAGACGACGATGTGGTGCGGGCAGTTCACGGGTCGCAGCTCGAGCTCCTCCCCATCCTCGAAGCGCATCGGTGGGTACATGTTCTCGGCGTACAGCTGGGCATGGCCGCTCTGCCGGTAGAGGTCGAGCCTGGCGACGTCGGGTGTCCTGACGTGCAGGTAACCGCGCGCGAGCTCCTCGTCGACTATGAAGCGCTCGAGCTCACGCCGGACGGTCGCCCCTGCCGGCAGCCACAGGGGAAGGCCCGGCCCTACGCGCTCGTCGACGGTGAACAGCTTCAGCTCCTTGCCGAGCTTCTTGTGGTCGCGCTTCTCGGCCTCCTCGAGGAACTTCATGTGCTCGTCCAGCTCGCGCTGCGACAGCCATGCGGTGCCGTAGATTCTGGTGAGCTGAGGCTGCTTCTCGTCGCCGCGCCAGTAGGCGCCTGCAACCCGGAGGAGCTTGAAAGCCTTCAGGTCCTTCGTGGACTTGACGTGCGGGCCGCGACACAGGTCGAGGAACTCGCCTGTGCGATAGACGCTGACCTCGTCGCCCTCGACCTTGTCGTTGATCAGCTCGATCTTGTAGTCCTGGCCGCGACCGCGAAACTCTTCCAGCGCCTGTGCCCGCGTCATGGTGTCCTTGACGAATGGCCTGTTCTCCTGCGCGATCCGCCGCATGCGCGATTCGATGGCGCCGAGGTCCGACTCCGACAGCGGTTGGGTGAAGGCGAAGTCGTAGTAGAAGCCGTCCTGCACGGGCGGCCCGATGCCGTACCTGGCGTCCGGGTAAAGCTCCACCACGGCCGCCGCCAGCAGGTGCGCAGTCGAATGTCGCAGCACGTGCAGAGGGTCTTCGCTCGATTCGTGTTCGCCGTATTCGGCCATGGGGTCGTCCAGTATATGAAGCCCCGTGGACCCTGTTGCCATCGTCGACGCGCTCGGCTACCCGGCCGCGGGCCTCGGCATCCTCATCGAGAGCGCCGGCGTCCCGTTTCCGGGCGAGGCGCTGCTGCTCGCCGCCGCGGCCTGGGCGGCAGCACGTCACCACAGCCTGGCGCTTGTCATCCTGTTCGGATTCCTCGGCGCCACGGCGGGCGCCAACCTCGGCTATTACCTCGGATACAAGGGCGGCCGGCCGTTTGTGGAGCGTTTCGGCAGCGCCTTCCGCATCCGGCCCGAGCACATAGCCAGGTCGGAGCTTTTCTTCGCGCGCCACGGCGACAAGGCGGTCCTTGGCGCGCGCTTCGTCCTCGGACTTCGCACCTGGGGCTCGATGCTCGCGGGCATGGCGCGCATGCCGTTCTGGCGGTTCGAGCTCTTCAGCGTCCTGGGCGGCCTGGCCTGGGCCATCGTCATCGGGGCCGCCGGCTACCTGCTGGGAGGCAACCTCCCTCTGATCGAGGCGATCGTCCGCGGTATCGGAATCGGAGGGCTTGTCCTCATTGCGCTCATCGCCATCACGCTGGTTGTGATGAGCCGGCGCGGCGCTCGGCGATGAAGAACGCCGCCCCCCCGCCGATGAGCAGCGCCCCCAGGCCGCCGATCACGTGCGCGGTGCCGATGGTGTCGGAGAGCGCGGCCGCCGCGAGGACCGGCAATGCCGTCACTCCGTTGATGACCATGTAGAGGAGGGCGAAGATCCGACCGCGGATCTCGTCACTGGTGCTCTCCATCAGATACGTGATGGCGGGGATCATGATCGCCCCGAATTCGATGCCCAGGAGCAGGCTGAACGCAGCTCCGGTGATGCGCGCGTGCGCGCGAAGGTCTGGTATCTGCGTCATCGCCTGCGGCACCGCGGCGAGCGCGAGCATCGTCAGGCCATTGGCGATCAGCGAGCCTACGAGGAGCCGTGAGCGGTCGACGTTTCGCACGAACTGACCGAGCAGGACGGCGCTCAGGATCGCTCCTCCCGTGGCGGGCCCGAGGATCACATAGCTGTCCTGCGGCGCGATCCCGATGACGTGGCTCACGTAGGCGGGCGCGAGCGCGAAGAGCATGAACAGCACGAGGACGGCGATGCTCACCTGGCCGAAGGCCAGCATCAGTCCACGAGAGGCACGGAGCGCATCCACGCCCTCCTTCAAATCGACGACCATCCGCTGAAACCGGCTCCGGCCCGCCGCCACCGGCGGCACCGTGGTCCGTTCTAGAGGCGGGATGTCGGACGCGAAGATCAAGGTGCCCGCGACGACGAGGAGCGCGGCGGCGAGCCAGTAGGGCGCATAGAGGTCGATGCGCGAGACGATCGGCGCCAGGGCGCCGCCGACCACCAGCGTCAGGACCATGGTGAGCAGCGCCATCGAGTTCGCCGTGATCAGCGCGGATCGCGGAAGGATGGTCGGGATGACCGCCGCCTCGGCCGGGCCGAAGAGCTGACCGACCGCGGAGAAGATGAACGTGATCAGAAGCAGGTGGGCGAAGTCGCCACGCAGCTGCGGGACCAGGGCTGCGAGAGGTATGAGCGCCACCGTCGCAGCGCGCCCGAGGTTGCACCACAGCATGATCTGCTTGCGGTCGACCCGATCCGCGATCACTCCGGCGGGCGGCGCGAACAGCACGGCCGGCACGGTATAGGTGAGCAGCGTCACGGCTACCGGCGTGCTGCCTCCCGAGATCTCGTACGCGAGGATGATCAGCGAGAAGAGGAGGAACTTGTCGGCCAGCTGTGCCGCCAGCTGCGCGAACCAGATGTTCCTGAACGTCGTGTTGCGGAGCACGGCGCGAAAGCCGCCCGGACTCTCGACATCGAACTTGAACGGATCGGCCTTGAATGGATCGGCCATCGCGGGTGGCAGTTTAGCCCGCGAATCTGTGATACACGTCCTCCCATTCGGCGAGGGTCAGCGTCTGGGCACGACGTTCAGGGTCGATGCCGGCGTCGCGCAGGCGCGACCCCGCGGCCTCACTGCCGATGCCCGCGATTCGACCCAGCGCCCCGCCAAGCTGCTTGCGCCGAAACTGGAAGACCGCTTCGACGAGGCGGAAGAATGCATCCATGTCCGCAACCTCCACGGCGGGCCTGTCACGAACCTCGAGAGCGACCAGCGCCGAGTCGACACGCGGGACCGGAATGAAAGCGGCTGCCGGGACCAGGAACTCGATGCGCGCTTCGGTGAAGACCTGGACGGCGACGGTGGCGAGGCTCGCGCCGGTGGTTGCGGCCCATCTTTCGGCGACCTCCTTCTGCACGACCAGCGAGAGGCGACGCGGTCGAGGCGACCTGTCGAGGAGCTTGCGGATCAAGGCTCCGGTGAGGTTGTAGGGGATGTTGCCTGCGACGACCTCTCCCCCATCCGGGTACCGCCCGGCGAAATCGAGCTTGAGGATGTCGCTGTGGACGATCTCGACCCCGTCGTGACCCGCAAGCACGTCGCGGAGTGCCGGGATGAGAGCGCGATCGAGCTCGACTGCGACCACGTGGCGATGCCGTTCGGCCAGGGCGATGGTCAAGGTCCCGACGCCGGCCCCGACCTCGACGACCTCGTGGTCGGAAGCCCCCCCCGCGGCGGCTGCCACCGCGTCGCGAATACCAGAGTCGATCAGGAAGTTCTGGCCCAGCCGCGGCTTCAAAGTGATGTGGTGCTTTCGCAGCAGCCTGGTGAGCTGCACCGGGTCGGCCGGGTCGATCACTTCAGCCTGCGGAAGAGGGCCAGCGCGTTCGCGGTCTCCAGCTCCCCAAGATCGTCGAGGCTGATCCCTCGAAGCTCGGCGACGAGCTCAGCCGTGTCGATCAGGAAGGCCGGACGGTTCGGCACGCCCATGCGCTTGTGGGCGTTGCCGTAAGGGGAGTCCGTCTCGAGGAGGAGCCGGTCCGCGGGGCACTGGCGAACGACCTCGCGAAGCGCATTCCGGCTGGGTCGGGTGACGAGGCCGGCGAACGAAAGGTAGAACCCCAGGTCGAGGAAGGTCTCGGCTTGATCCCACGCGAGCGCGAAGTAGTGCATGACGCCGTTCAGGCCGGGGTGGCCCTTAATAACTACCACCAACTCAACTTCCACACCACAATTGTAAATCAAAACCGGCAGGTCGAGCTCGACCGCCATCGAGAAGAGCTCGTGCAAGCGCTCGACTTGCGCGTGTCGCGACGGGCCGCTCGCTTCCTCGAAGTCGAGGCCCACCTCGCCGACAGCCACCACCCTTGGTTCTTCGCAGAGCGCGCGCAGCGTTTCGATGTCCAGGGGTGCTGTCTCGGTCGGGTGATGCCCGATGCCTGCCCAGACGGGCTCAAATCTGTTCGCGAGAGAGATGGCGGTGCGGCTGCGAGCGAGATCCACGCCCATCGCGATCATGCGGGTGACGCCGGCGCCGACCGCCGCCTCGACCACCTCGCCTGCATCTCCAAGCTCCTCGAGGTGGAGGTGCGTGTCTACGAAGATGCGGGCTGATCCAGTTCGACCACGTCATCAAGGCGCTTGAAGAGCGCCACGGGCTGGGGCAGGGGATGGCCCGGCTCTAGCTGCGATCGCTGCCAGCGATTGCTGATGCCGTAATCCCCGGTCAGGACGTTGTGAACAGTCCCATCCTCGGCGAACTCTCGCACCTCTGGCTGCGGGGCGATGATGTCCGTGTACCCGAGCATCTCATGCAGACGCTGGCATGAGAAAGGCAGGAAGGGCGTGAGCATCGTCTTCAGGTTGTCTACGCACCGGAGGGCGGCGTACAGCACGGTACCGGCGCGCTCGCGATCGGTCTTGATCGTGTGCCACGGCTGCTCGGTACCCAAGTAGACATTCACTTTGGCAGCCATCTGCATCGCCACTTTGAGTGCGACTTGGAATCTCGCCTGCCCCAGTAAGCTCTCAACAGTGTCCAAGGCCTGCTCAATCTCGCCAATGATTGCGTGCTCGACATCCGTGAGTTGGGGTTGTGGCACCGCGCCGAAATTGCGGTGGGCGTTGACCAGGGTGCGATGGACCAGGTTGCCCCACGTGGCGACGAGCTCGTCGTTGTTGCGGCGCACGAACTCCGCCCAGCTGAAGTCGGTGTCCTGGTTTTCAGGCCCCGCAATCATCAGGTAATACCGCAGGGCGTCCGGGTCGTAGCGCTCCAGGACGTCGTGCACGTAGATGACCTGTCCGCGGCTCGTCGAGAGCTTCTTGCCGCCCATGTTCAGGTACTCGCTGGCGACTATCTCGTCCGGAAGGTGCAGGTCGCCGGCGCCGATCAGGATTGCCGGCCACATCACGGTGTGGAAGGTGATGTTGTCC
>JBGOTG010000172.1:0-5750 GCA_041476405.1 Candidatus Dormibacteraceae bacterium
CACCTCGGCGGCGAGGCGATCTTTGAGGAGAGTGCCGACCAGGCCGGCGAGTTGGGGATGTCCGAACAGCTCCTCGGACCGGACAGTCGCCACGAGGAGCACCCGAGCGGCTGGCGGGTTGCGGACGAGGTAGTTGAGACACTCCCAGGAGGAGGGGTCGGCCATGTGAAGGTCGTCGATCACAAGAATCACCGGACGCGGGGCAGCCAGCGCCTCGAGCAACGACCGTACGGCCTCGAGGATGCGCAGCCGGGAAGGGAAGGGGCCACGAGAGGTCTTCAGCGCGAGAGCCATGCTCGGCAGAAGCTCCTGCAAATCCACGATCCGTCGGCCGCCGAGGTCCAGCACCTCCGCCGGATCGAGGCGACGCAAATGTGACTCGATCGCCTCCACGAACACCGAGAACGGGATGGCGGTCGACACCGGCGATCCCCGCGCCGTTAGAAAAGTGACCCGTCGGCTGTTGCGGCGAGCAAGCTCGTTGAGCAGCCGGCTCTTGCCGATGCCCGCCTCCCCCACCACGACCGCTGCCCGTCCGAGAGCCTGCGCCCGCTCCAACTCCCCTTCGAGGACTTGCAGCTGCTGCTCGCGGCCGACGAAGGGAACTGAACGCACCGCGCGGCCAAGTCTGCTCCGAATCAGGAGTGAAGTCCGTATCGCGACCCGGATGTGCGGCGCGGATTGGCCGCGGACGATGATTCCGGCCGGCGCAATGACCGGCGTAGTGGAGGAACCGGTAAATGGGATTTCAAATCGAGGGCGACTATTTCGAGTCGTGCACGTGCCGCGTGAGCTGCCCGTGCATATTTCTGGCCCCTGCAACCACGGACGCCTGCGACGTCTTCTTCGCCTGGCACATCAGCCGTGGCGAGATGGACGACACCCGGCTGAACGATCTGAACGTAGCCCTGGCCGTCCATTCTCCGAAACAGATGACGGACGGTTCGTGGAAGGCTGCCATTTACATCGATGAGCGTGCAGACCCCCAACAGGCCAAATGTCTGGGCGCCATCTTCTCCGGCCAGGCCGGGGGGCATCTTGCCAACGTCGCGCCTCTTATCGGCACCGTGACCGGCGTCCACAGCGCCCCCATCCGCTTCGTCAAGCGAAACGGCAGCCGCACAGTCACCGTCGGGGACGTATTGAAGCTCGACGTCGAAGAGATCAAAGGGATGGATGGGGTCAATCCCATCGTCATCTCGAACCCGCTTCTCGGCGCAGTCACCCAGCCGCTCCGGCAGGCGAAGAGCGCAGCCCTCAGCTACCGAGGGGATTGGACTGCCGAAGCTGGAGAGAGCAACGGTTTCATCACGGAGTTCAACTACAAGGGATGAGTGCGACCAAGCGCTTCAACGTCGGGGTCACGGGGATCCTGCTCGGGCTCGCAGCGGCGGCCTGGTATCTCGCCGCCTCAGGGATCGTCGGAATGGGCGCGATGGACATCTCGGTGCCCCTGTACCTGGCCACGTGGCTGGTGATGCTGGTGGCGATGATGTTTCCAGCCGTCGCCCCAATCGTGCGCACATTCGCCCGAGTAGCTTCGGCCCGAGCTGACGGCGGGCTCGTGGTCGCCGGGTTTGTCCTCGGCTATCTGATCGTCTGGATGGCGGCCGGAGTCGTCCCGCTCTTCCTCTATCTGGGGTCGCAGGGCGTGATCGCCGGAATGTTCGCCACGACCCTCGGTTCGTTTGCGATCGGCGCCGTTCTGCTCGCGGCGGGGATATATCAGTTCAGCCCTTGGAAGAGCATTTGCCTGCGGGCCTGCCGTTCGCCACTCGGCTTTGTGCTCAATCACGATTTCGGCGGAGGATGGCGCCGAGCATTTCGGGCGGGCGCCTCGCACGGCGCCTTCTGCCTCGGTTGCTGCTGGGCGCTGATGTCGGTGCTCATCGTCGTCGGGCTGATGAATCTCGCGTGGATGGCGGCGCTGTCGGTTCTCTTTCTCGCGGAGAAGAACTGGCGGCACGGCGCAGGACTGTCGAGGTTCGCTGGAGGAACGTTCGCCCTGGCAGGGCTGTTGGTGGTCGCGGGTCAGGCACTCCTGTAATGCCTGAGTGGCGCGTGTCCGGCCCTTACGTCGAGGCGTGCAACTGCGAAGCGATCTGCCCGTGCCGGATGGTCGGTGGGCGGGACGGCGGCCGCGCGACTTATCGGCTGTGCCAGTTCGTGATCGCCTGGACTATCAACGAAGGCCGCTTCGACGAGCTCAGCCTCTCCGGCCTCTCGGTGGTCATGGCCGGGTACTGGGATGAGGACGAAAAAGGCGCCCCATGGAGAGTGGAGCTATATCTCGACCAACGGGCGAATCAGGCCCAGGCCACGGCGTTGGCTGAAATCTTCCTGGGCCGAGCAGGTGGCACGCCGGCGCGAAACTATGCGGGGGCAATTCGCGAAGTGTTGGGTGTTACCGAGGCAGACCTCGAGGTGGTTCACGACAAGGGCCGCCAGCAGATCCGGGTCGGCGACGCAGTCCACGTCCGTGCACGGGGCATGCATCCTTCCGCGGAGGCTGTGACATGCGGAGTGCCCGGGCATGACCGTGCTGGCGAGGAACTCGTGCACGAACTTATGCAGGTCAGCGACCCGTGGCTCCAATTCGAATTCCACGGCCGGTGCGGGTTCGCCGCTACTTTTGACTACGCAGCAGACTCTCTTCAGACCAAGTGAGTGACGCCGAATGCAGTCGTGATCCGCCGGCACGAAGCTGAAGCGGACGTTGGTGGACGGCTAGGACCCAGGCCCGCGGTCTTCAAAACCGTTTGCGGGGCGCTGCTGAGGCGTCCTGGGTGGGTTCGATTCCCATCCATCCCCGCCAACTTCCGTGGATCCGCCTGCTCCGAAACAGTTGCTGCAATTGTTACGACGGCCTCCCCACACTGAAACACCTTAGGCACCCCCTAGGCGCCTCGGACAGACTTACGTGACTGAAGAATGAACCTCGGCATGACACGCCCGGATCAAGACCGCAGCGGCCCTGATAAAGAAGAAGACGCCCTTGCCACCGCGGGCGAGCGCGACATAGAAGGACGGGACCGCGACCTTGCCGCGGACGTGCGTGACCGAGAGGCCGAGCAGCGTGATCGAGAGGCCGAAGCTCGTGACCACGCGGCGGGTGACCTCGACCGATCCGCAAAAGATCGCGCGACGAGCGATCGTCAGCACGCGGGCGAAGGTTCCGGAGGCCCCTCGGCACATGCTGAAGCTGCCGACAACCGCGCCCAGGCAGTCAACGACAGGAAGGTAGCGGCCGAAGATCGCGCTCAGGCCGCCAAGGACTTCGAGGATTCGGGGACCGACGAGCTGACAGGAGTGCGGCGCCGGCAGGCGGGGCTGGCTGCTCAAGGCCGCGACGTCGCGGCCGGACTTCGTGACCAAGAGGCTGAAGCGCGTGACGACGCGGCGGGTGACCTCGACCGAACGGCCGGCGACCGCGCCGCGAGCGACCGCCAGAATGCGGCAGACGAGGGTGTCCGGGCCGCTTCGCGCCGAGCTGGGGCCGCGGACAACCGCGCCCAGGCCATCAACGACCGCCGGGTTGCTGCGGAAGATCGCGTGCAGGCCGCCAAGGACCGCGAGGATTCCGGGACCGACGAGCTCACAGGAGTCCGACGCCGGGAGGCCGGGCTGGCGGCGCAAGACCGCGACGAGGCGGCCGGCCTGCGGGACCGAGAGGCAGAAGCGCGCGACGAAGCGGCGCGTGACCTCGACCGAACCGCGGGGGACCGCGCTGCGAGCAACCGTCAGCGCGCTGTCGACGAAGGGGCCCAGGCCGCGTCGGGGCGCGCCGAGGCTGCCGACTACCGCGCTCAGGCCATCAACGATCGCAAGCTCGCAGCCGAAGACCGCGCCCAGGCCGCCAAGGACCGAGAGAACTCCGCGCTGGCCGCGCGAGCGCGCGACCTCGCGGCCGAGCTGCGCGACCGAGAAGCCGAAGCGCGCGATGACGCGGCGGGCGATTTCGACCGGACCGCGGGCGATCGCGCCGCCAGCAACCGCCGGCGCGCTGCGGATGAAGGTGCGCGGGCGGACTCGGGGCGTGCCGAGGCTGCTGACAGCCGCATGCGCGCTATCAACGACCGCAAGGTTGCAGCGGACGATCGTGCGCAGGCCGCCAAGGATCGTGAGGATTCAGGAACCGACGAGCTGGTTGCAGTGCGGCGCCGGGAGGCCGGGCTGGCTGCGCGAGAGCGCGACGTTGCCGCCGAGCTGCGCGATCGAGAGGCCGAGGCGCGTGATGGTGCGGCGGGTGACCTCGACCGAACCGCCGGGGATCGTGCGGCGAGCAACCGTCAACGCGCTGCCGACGAAGGCGCCCGGGCCGACTCAGGGCGCGCCGAGGCTGCGGACAGCCGCGTGCGCGCGATCAACGACCGCAAGGTTGCGGCCGAAGACCGAGCACACGCCGCCAAGGACCGAGAGGACTCCGGGACCGACGAGCTGACAGCAATGCGGCGCCGGGAGGCCGGGCTGGCAGCGCGAGAGCGTGACGTGGCGGCCGAGCTGCGGGACCGAGAGGCGGAAGCGCGTGACGAATCGGCGGGTGACCTCGACCGAACCGCCGGGGATCGCGCGGCAAGCAACCGTCAGCGAGCCGCAGACGAAGGCGCGCGGGCCGCTTCCGGGCGTGCCGAGGCTGCCGACAGCCGCGTGCGAGCCATCAACGACCGAAAAGTTGCAGCCGAGGATCGGGCGCAGGGCAGCCACGACCGCCAGATTGCAGCCGAAGATCGCGCCCAGGCCGCCAGGGACCGTGAGGATTCCGGGACTGACGAGTTGACTGGAACCAGCCGCCGCGGGGCCGGGCTGGCCGCCATCGGGCGCGAGATCAATCGCGCGGCCCGCGATAACGGAGAGGTGGTGGCTGCCTACGTCGACGTGGACGGGCTCAAGACCACCAACGACACCATGGGCCACACGGCTGGGGACACTCTTCTCGTCGCCGTGGCGAGCTCCCTCAAGGCGTGCCTGCGCTCATACGACGTCATCGCTCGGGTCGGTGGCGATGAGTTCGTTTGCGTTCTCCCAGGGATTTCCGTCGAAAACGCGCATCGGCGTTTTGAAGCCGTGACCGAGATGTTGACCGCGGTCCGTCCCGGCGCCTCGATCACCGTCGGCTTTGCCCGGCTCCAGGAGGGTGACTCGACCGATGGTCTCATCCACCGCGCCGACGACGAGGTGTCCAGGGCTCGCCGACGCGGCTAGCCCTAAGCCATCACGGACGACTCATCGGGATCCAGGCAAACGCGCAGCGCATGAGTCAGCCGGCGTTCACTCTCCACCTATCGAGCAGCTCCATGCTGAGGGCCAGCTGCTTGAGGCGGCGAGGCCCGAGCAGGGTCAGCCATTCAGCCTCGATCTTGTCCAGCTCTCGACGTCCCACCCTGAACAACGTCTCCGCACGCGCGGTGGGCCGCACTATCTGCGCGCGGCGGTCCGACGCATCGGCCGTTCGCTCGACCAGGCCCTGTTTCTCCAACACATTGACCAGTTGACCGATTGCCGCCTTGGTCACGCCCAGCTTGCGGGCAAGCTCGCTTGGCCGAGCCCCCGGTCCCAGGTCGGCCATCAGGCGCGCGTGGGCGATCCCGAGCTTTCCGTGGTGGTGTTTGAGGACCTCGGCATGCACGCGCGCCGTGACGGTTGAGTCGACTGCGCGCATGCGGTCGGTCATGAACCGGCGCGGCCGGCCGGTGTCGGCACTTGACATCTCGTAAAGACACTATACTATCTCCGAATAGTAAAGGCACTTC
>JBGOTG010000173.1:0-5720 GCA_041476405.1 Candidatus Dormibacteraceae bacterium
AGCAGGCGGGCCAGGGATTCGACAGCTACATCGTCGGTTTCACGCTGATCGGTATCGCGCTCTGCGTATCCGGCGTGAACATGCTGACGACCATCATCAGCCTGCGTGCTCCGGGCATGACCTGGACCCGCTTGCCAATCTTCGTGTGGGGCGTCTTCTCGGCCTCGATCCTCGGCACCTTCGCCGCGCCGATCCTGGCCGCTGCGCTGAGCATGCAGGCCCTCGACCGCACGCTCAACACGACCTTCTTCATCTCTTCGTCCGGGGGCAGCCCGTACCTCTGGGAGAACCTCTTCTGGTTCTTCGGCCACCCGGAGGTCTACATCTTCATCCTGCCGGCATTCGGGATCGTCATGGAGCTCATCCCGCACTTCGCGCGAAAGCCGCTGTGGGGCTACCGGACCGCTGTCGTCGGCTTGCTGGGGGTCACGCTCCTAAGCTGGTTCGTGTGGCAGCACCACCTGTTCGTGAGCGGCATCGCGCCCGCGCTCAGGCCTTTCTACATGCTTTCGACGGAGATGATCTCCATACCGACCGGGATCGTGTTCCTCGTCGCTTTCGGGACGCTGTGGCGGGCGAAGATCTCCATGACGGTGCCCATGCTCTTCTGCCTGGGCTTCCTCTTCAACTTCCTGATCGGGGGTCTGTCGGGCGTATTCCTCTCCGACGTGCCAAGCGATGTGACCCTGCACGGGAGCTACTTCTCGATGGCGCATTTCCACTACACCATCGTCGGCGGCGAGATCTTCGCCATCGTCGCCGCGATCTACTACTGGTTCCCGAAGATGACAGGCAAGATGCTCAACAACAGGCTTGGGAAGATCCACTTCTGGTGGATGATGATCGCCTTCAACCTGGCGTTCATGCCGCTGTTCGCGGCGGGCGTGCTCGACATGCCGCGCCGCGTCTCGACGTACCTCCCATCGCTGCAGGGCCTGAACGACTGGGTTTCGATCTGGGCGTACCTGCTGTTCAGCTCGATGCTGCTGTTCGCCGTCAACGTGATCTGGTCGTGGTTCTTCAACCGCACGCCGGCGCCCGCCGATCCATGGCAGGCCCGCTCCATCGAGTGGCAGCTCCCGACGCCCCTTCCAAGGCGCAACTTCGAGCGCATCCCAACCTTCACCAGGCCGCCCTACGACTACGGTGACCCTGACTCGAAGCCTGTGGTCGACCTGGCCCCGGAGCCGGCCCCCGCATGAGCCAGCGAACTGTGCCGGGCCACCAGATCGCCGAGCCCAGTCCGCAGGGCTCCAGGCGCACCGGCATGCCGGCGCTGGTGACGCGCACGCCCGAATGGGCGCCGGAGGTCGACGCCCGGCTGTCGCGGGTCGGGACCTGGATCTGGATCGGAGCCGACGTGCTGTTCTTCGTCGCGTGGTTCTTCGCGTTCTTCTATCTGCGCGATCTCAACAACAACAACGCCTGGATGGCCGCGGGCGTCATTCCGCCTCATCGGGGGGTCGGGGCCGCCATCGTGCTGCTGGCCGTCCTCGCAGCTGCCATGTACTGGGTCGGGGCGTCAGTCGTCACCACGGAAGGCACGGCCCGCCGCACGCTCCTCTGGATGGCGCTGGTCGCCGGGATCCTCTGCCTTGTCGTGCAGGTCTATGAGTTCAAGAACCTCGGGTTCGACCCGCAGCTGGGCGGCGGCTATCCAAGCGTCTTCATCGGACTGAAGGGGGCGTGGCTGGTCCAGCTCGTGGGGGCCATGTTCTGGATCGCCGGCCAGATCGCGCAGGCGAAACCGGGCGGTGACGTCACGATCCGGCCCGCTTCTGCGTTGATCTTCGGGTACTTCCTCGCGTTCCTTGCAGGCATCGCTCTCCTCTCTTATCTAGTCCTGTACTTCGTCTGACATGCCCCCTGGTCCAGGGGCTTGGCTCTGGTCATGGCCCTTCGAGCCGGCCGTCCTGCTGGGAGTCGAGCTCGCCGCGGTGCTGTACCTGGTCGGCGGCGCCGGCCGCGGACAGCGTCGTTCCGCGCGCCCCAGCCCGACTCATCACACGGGCCGCGGGCCAGGTCACACGGGCCGCAGGCCAGGTCACGCGGGCCGCAGGCCAGGTCACGCGGGCCGCAGGCCAGGTCACTGGAATGCCGCGCGATGGCGCTCCATCGCTTTCTGGTCGGGACTTGCCACCATCCTGGTGGCGCTCCAGAGTCCGATCGAGATGCTGGCGCGCCAGCTCTTCTGGGTGCACATGGTCCAGCACCTTCTCTTGATGGCGGTCGCGGCGCCACTCATCGCGCTCGCATCTCCATGGACGCCCATGTGGCGGGCGCTGCCCCTGGGCTGGCGGCGAGCCATCGCGAAACCGCTTTTTCGAGATCCCCGGTTGGGCCCGATCCGCTGGGCTTACCGCCAGGTTTCGCGGCCGAGCGCCACGTGGGTCCTCGCCGCGGCCAACCTCTGGCTCTGGCACGCGCCTGTGCTTTACGACCTGACTCTTCGGAACCACCTGGTCCACCACGTCGAGCACGGGCTGTTCCTCGGGTTGAGCCTCGCCTTCTGGGCGCAGGTCATCGACCAGGTCCCCTTTCACGCGCGGCTCGGCTCTCTCGCCAGATCCACGTACGTCTTCCTGGCGATGGTCGCGTCCTGGGGACTGGCCGCGGTCCTCTCCTTGGCGACGAGCCCCTTCTACGCCTACGCGCTGCTCCCCTCGCGCCCTGGCGGCATCTCCGCTTTGACCGACCAGCAGATTGGTGGCGGCATGATGTGGGTTCCCGGCGCTGTCCCGTACTCGATCGCGTTCATCGCATTGTTGTTCCGCTGGTTGGCCGAGGAGGATGCGCGTCCGCACCTGACCCCGGCCGAGCTGGAAGTGGGGGGCACTCGTGGCGGTTGAGACGCAGGTCCGCGCCGAACCCGCCGGTCGTGCCGGCGACGGCGTGCTGCGGGTGGCGGCCGACTATTTCGCCCTGCTCAAGCCGCGGATCATCCTTCTGCTTCTCGTCACCGAGTTTGGGGCGATGATCGTCGCCGCCAGAGGGTGGCCGGGCACCGGTGTGGCGCTCGGTTCCGTCTTGGGGGGAGCGCTTGCGGCCGGAGGGGCCGGAGCCATCAACTCCTGGTTCGACAGGGACATCGACGCCGTCATGCCGCGGACCCGCCGCCGGCCGATCGCGGCGGGCAGGATCACGCCTCGTTCCGGCCTCGCTTTTGGAATCACCGTCGCGCTTGCCGGGGTGGCCCTGGTCGCGGTCTCCAGCAACTTGCTTGCCGCCACGCTCGCTGCGGGGGGTGGGCTCGTCTACGTGTTCGTATACACGATGTGGCTCAAGCGGACGACACCGCAGAACATCGTGATCGGTGGCGCCGCGGGGGCCTTTCCGCCGCTGGTCGGCTGGGCCGCGGTGACGGGCTCGCTCAGCGCCCTGGCGTGGGTGCTGTTCGCCATCATCTTCCTGTGGACGCCGCCCCACTTCTGGGCCCTGGCCCTGGTGTTGCGCCGCCAGTATGCGGCAGCGAACGTGCCGATGCTGCCGGTCGTGGTCGGCGGGAGCCGCACGCGCCGCGCGATAGTCGCGTACACGATCCCGATGGTCGTCGTCAGCGTCGTGCCCTGGCTATGGCTCGGGCCGATCTACGGACTGGCCGTCGTCGCGCTCGATGTGGGATTTCTCGTCCTCGCCTGGCGCGCCTCGCGCACCGACGCCGGCCACGCGGCTGTGACGTTGTTCCACTATTCGCTCGTCTATCTGGCGATGCTGTTCGTCGCCGCCTCGATCGCAGCGGTGGTGCGGATCTGAGGGCATGATCGAGTCGGGCGGGGCCCGCGATCTGCAGCCGGTGGCTCGACCGGTGCCGAGGTGGGCGCTCGCGCTGCCGCTGCTCGTCGTGGTCGTCGCCGCCGCGACAGCGGTAACGATGGTCACCACCGCCCGGTCCGCCCGAACGCCTTCGGTATCCGGTGGCCTGGCGCGCGTGGGCGGAGCCGCGCCGAGCTTCAGCTCATGGGACCTCGGCGGAAGGAAGGTCAGCCTGGCGGACTTCAAGGGCCATCCGGTCCTGCTCACCTTCTGGGCCACGTGGTGCACGGCCTGCCAGGAGGAGCTGCCGGCGATGCAGCGCATCCGCGACAGGTATCAGTCGACGGGCCTCACGGTCCTGGCCGTCAACTACCGCGAGACTAGCGACCAGCGCATGAGCCAGTACCTCGCCGGGCTCCATGTCGACCTCGAAGCGCTGATCGACCCCGAGGGGACCATCGCCTCGGCGTACGGGGTGGACGTCGGGCTGCCGATCAGCGTTCTGGTCGACAGGCAGGGGGCGGTGGCCCAGATCATGATCGGCTCGGCGTCCGGCGCCAAGCTGGACAGTGCGCTCCTCCAGGTGGTTGGGCCCGTGCCGCCGCCTTAGCTACTAACCTCCACCGCCCGGCGCCCCGCCGCCGCCGCCCGGTGCCCCGCCGCCGCCGCCCGGGCCGCGAAAACCACCGCCGAACCCTGTCGTGCACGTACCCGACGGACCTGCGGGCGTGATGGTGATGGTGGTCGCCTGCACGTCGCCTGCCGAGTCGCGCGATCCGTTGGCGCGGATGCATTCGCCGTTCTGCAGGGCGGCTTCAGACACCAACGAGCTCGCGGTTATGGTCGCGGCTGACGACACGACCACCTTCTCGGTGGCGTTCGCCTGCGTCAGCACGGTCAGAGAAGGTCCGCTCTGCGCGGTGACCTCGCCGGTCACGAATGCTCCGTTGAACGGCTGGCCGCTCGGACGCGGCGTGGCGTCGGGGCGCGGGCTGAAGCTCGGACGTGGGCTCGAGCCCGGGGCTGGGGTCGGCGGCCCGAAGTTCTGGGTTGCGCACCCCGTTGCCGTCTTCGTCGAGATCAGGACAGAGGTCGCGGTGACCAGGCCGGACGCGTCCTTCTGGCCGGTGGCGAAGACGCACGTTCCCTTGGCGATGTCGGCCAGCGTGGCGATCGACGTCTTGGTAAAGGTGGTCGTGCTCGTGTAGGTGACCGTCGTGTCGCCGTTCGGGCCGGTCAGGATGAGCATGGTCGGGCTGATCTGCACGAGCTGGCCCGACGCGCCGTTGCGAAACGCGTTGCCGCCCCCCGGGCTCGGCGAGGTGGTCGTCCTCGCGGCGCCCGCCGTGCCGCCACAGGCGGCGAGAGCAAATATTGCGGCGGCGGCGAGAACGGGAATCGAGCGGTTCATCTTCCCTCCTGGGAGCTTCATGGTAATTGGGCCCGCAGCGCTTCGATCGGGGCGAGCCTGGCCGCCCTCAGCGCCGGATAGACACCGAAGACGAGTCCGACGGCGACGGCGACGGCGACCGCTATCAGCACCGGCAGCGGGGTGATCGTGACTGCGATGTTGGCGGTGCGAGGCACGACGTAGCCAGCGGCCAGGCCGGTGGCGACTCCAAGCAATCCGCCGAGCGCCGTCAGGACGCCGGCCTCGATCACGAACTGTCGGAACAGGTCGCCCGGCGTCGCGCCAAGCGCTTTGCGCAGGCCGATCTCGCCGGTCCGTTCGGTGACCGACACCAGCATGATGTTCATCACGCCGATGCCTCCGACCAGGAGAGAGATGGCCGCGACGCTGGCCAGGAGAATCGTCAGGGTCTGCGTCACGGCCTGGGCGGTGCTCAGCACCTGGGTCGAGCTGGTGATCGAGTAGTCGGCCTGGCTCGGGTTCGTGATGTGGTGCGTCTGCAGCAGCAGCTGGTTGGCCTCTATGTAGGCGGAGCCGAGCGTGGCCTGGCTTGTGG
>JBGOTG010000174.1:0-5617 GCA_041476405.1 Candidatus Dormibacteraceae bacterium
CGGCCCTGGTCTTGCGCCACCAGCTTTCAGCGCTCAAGTTTGCCGCTCATTACGCGCCGTTCGGGAGCCTCGTCCCGCTGTCAGGCCCTGCCATGGACGCGCCGACCCAGCGGTACCTGGCCGCCATCGAAAGCCTGTCGGGGGATCAATGCGAGATCCTGTCCAGGCCGTGGCGGCTCGAGCATGGCGCATCGCGCGCGCTGCTGCAGGCTGTGGCGAAGGGCCGGCACCTGATCATCGAAGAGGCGGTCGCGCTCTCGGCGCTTGAGTCGATACCGGCGCACCTGGCCGGTGACGCGGGCTGGGCCGCGGTGAGGACAGCGGTCCACGGGGGCCGCGTGCTGAGCCGCCGCGCCGAGCTTGCGACGGACGAGGTCGCGGTGCTCTGGGCCCCGCTGGAGGCTGCGATCCCGCTCGAATCGCTGGAGAAAGGCGCCGGCCCCAAGCGTCAGCGCACCCGCGTGCGCGCGGTCGTCGACAAGGCGATCGAGTCGATGAAGCCGCCCAAAACCGGCGCCGTCCCCGCCGCGAAGGCGCCGGCCCCGTTCGGCTCCAACAGCAGCGAGGTGGCCACCTTCGTAAAAGCGGTGGTCGAGCTCACGCCCATCCAGTGGCTTCGCGTCCTAGACCGCCGGCAGCTCGTGGCCAGCGTGACCCGGGAGGGCACCGCCGAGCCGGCCAGCGTGGTGCGTGCGCTTCTCGCGGCCATCGAGGGCACCAAGGCTCTGGAGGCAATCGCGCGCTGCCGAGCGTTCACAGCCGTCGAGCGCGCCAGCTTCGCAGTGGAAACCAAGATGCGTCTCAAACCGGACGAGGTAGCGCTTCACTACGGCCCGTTCGCCACGCTCATCCCGCTCGAGGAGGTGGACTCCAGCGACTTTGTCACGAGGCTGGGGCAGCTCGGCATCGACGACTGGGCCGAGGTCGCCGCCTCGGTTCCTTCAGTGAACCAGGCAGTGGTCTTGCCGCTGGTCAACGCAGGGGCGGCGCTCATCGAATTCTTCAACAGCCGGTCGGACGAGGAGGCGATAGCCACCTGGCACGCGGTCTCAGCCTTGGTCCGGCGTAATCATCTGACCCCCATCAAGTTCGCGGCTTCGTACGCGCCATTCGCGTCGGCGATCCCCGCCACGAGCGCGAGGTCGCGTGGCGCGATGGTGCTGCGTTACGTGACGGCCATCGGCCGCCTGGGCGGAAGCCAGTGCGAGGCGCTCGCCCAGCCCTGGCAGCTCAGCGACGACATCTCCAACGCGCTGTCACAGGCCATGAAGGATGGGAGCGCGAGGCCCGCCGAGGAAGCGGCCGCGCTGGCGGCGATGGTCACGGTACCGATGCGGCTCTCGGGCAGCGCCGGTTGGGCGGCGATCAAGACCGCAGCGTTCGGAGGACGGGTGATCGCTTCCCGGACGCGCCTCACCTCGGAGCAGATCGAAGTGTTGTGGAAACCGATCCAGCCTGCGATCCCCCTGGCCTCACTGGCCGCCCCCGCGAAAGCCAAGTCAGTGCGATAGCCGTGTCCCGCCTCCCCCCGCTTGTCGGGGTGAGGTCCCGCGCGCACCGTACGCAGGGGTGGGGCTGCCAAAAGAGGCATAGAGCTCCGCGCTTCCCGTAACCTTCATCGCCGATGGCAACGAAGAAGACTGCAAAGAAACCGGCGAGCAGGGCAACCACCAAGCGAGGGCCCAAGACCCCCAAGTACGACCGTGTCCTCGTCGTGTCCGCGCATCCCGACGACCCCGAGTTCTCTGCCGGCGGGTCGGTCGCCAAGCTCGCGAAGGATGGCGCGCAGGTCACTTACGTCATCGTCACCGACGGCTCGCAGGGTGGCGAGGATCCCGACCAGAAGGACTCCGAGCTCGCGGCCATCCGCGAGAAAGAGCAACGGGCGGCGGCGCGCGTCCTAGGCGTCAAGAAGGTCGAGTTCCTCCGCTACAAGGACGGCCATCTGACGCACGACCTCAAGCTCCGCCGGGACATCGTGCGGATGATCCGCAAGTACAAACCCGACCTCGTGATCACGCACCTGCCGGGACGCCTGCTCGACGCGCCGATGGGCGGCTCGCACCCGGACCACATCGCGGTCGGAGAGGCCACCTTCGCCGCTGTCTACCCCGACTCTCGCAACCCGCGAGCCTTCCGCAGCCTTCTCAAGGAAGGGTTCCCGGCGCACGAGGTGAAGGAGCTCTGGGTGCCTACTGGACGTCGGGAGACTTCTTCGTGGACATCAGCTCGACCCTCGACCTCAAGATGGAATCTTTGAAGAAGCACAAAAGCCAGGTCGCCAAGCCCGGCCGCGAATGGGACTTCGAAAAGTTCATGCGGAAGCGCCATCGCGAGGTGGGGAAGAGAGCGGGCTACACGTACGCGGAATCGTTCAAGCGCATCAAGGTCTAAGCCAGAGCCGCCGCCGTCCACGGTTCGCATACGGCTTCCCAGATCACGTCGGCCCAGGCCGCGTATTGCGTGTCACCCGGATGCAGCTCGTCGGAAGAGACCCATCCAGGTTTGCCAAGCCCGGTGATGCTGGCCCCCGTGACATCGACCCACGTTAAGCCGCGCGCCTCAGCTTCCTGCCGGGCGATCGCGTTGAAGGCGTCGGTCAGTACGCGTATGCGATCCGGGTCGCCGAACGTCGCGGCGGCAGGCACCACCGACCAGTTCGGTATCGAGATGGCGACCGCGCGGCCTGCCGCGAGCCGGAGCGCCTCGATGGCCGCGTAGATCTTCACGAGCGACTCCCTGTACTCCTGAGCGCTGCGGCCCCGGACCAGGTCGTTCACGCCGATGAGGGTGCTGACCAGCTGTGGCTTCAGGCTGCCGACGAAGCCGAGCTCCTTGTCGATGAGGTCTTTGGTCGTGAATCCGTTGACGGCGGGATTGGTGAGCTCCACCCTCGCTCCGGTGGCCGCGGTCAGCCGCGCCGCAATGATCGAAGGGTAGTTGTGCGCGTCGTTGGAAGCCCCGGTCCCGATCGTGTACGAGTCGCCCAGCGCGAGGTACCGCACTGCCTCTAGCGAGATCTCTCCACGTCCGCAAGCGAGCTCCATACGTCGACCTTCGTCTTCACCCTCCGCAGAACCTCGTCGGTAAACCCCGTCGTGGACGTGTCGCCGCCGAGGTCCGCGGTCCGGATGCCGTCGGACACGGCCTCGAGGGTGGATTCGTAGATCGCCCGCGAGGCCCGATGCGCCTGCTCGTGATTCATGTACCCGAGCAGTGATGCGACGGCCAGGATCATCGCCATCGGATTGGCGAGGTTCTTGCCCTGCAGGGCGGGAGCCGTGCCGTGCGGGGCCTCGGTCATGGCGACGGTGACCGCGCCCGCGTCGTCGAAGGCCAGAAGGACCGACTCGGCTCCCGCGATGGTGCCGAACATCTGCATGACGAGGTCGGACAGCGTGTCGCCGTCCCGGTTCAGCGCCGGGATGACGAGCGACTCGCCGGTGGTCGCGAGCAGCAGGGCATACGTCGCGTCGATCAGGTGGGGGTCGTACCGGACATCGGGGTTGCGCTGGGACGCCGCGTCCAGCTCCTCTTTGAACATGCCTTCGTACACCGGGCTGACCGTGAACTTGGGGCCGCCGAAGACCTTCGCCTGGATCCGTTTGGCGTGGGCGAAAGCGTAGTCGGCGACGATGCGACAGGTCCTGCGGCTGATCTTCTCGGTCCGGAACGCCCACTCGTCCAGCTCGTGGCCCTCGCGCCACTCCTTCGCGCCATATGCGTCGTCGACGGCCATGCGGACGACCGAGATCGGGGCGTGGACGCCCGCGAGCGGCCGCACTCCGGGGATGCGCCGGCCGGTCCGGACGATGACGCGCCCGTCGACCATCTTGCGAAGGATCGCGTTCGGGCTTCCTACGTCGCCCGCCCCTTCGGGGGTGATCGTCGCCGCTTTAAGGCCGAACCCGGTCTCGAGCAGAGCTTCGGCGGCCTCGATGACCACCTGGTTTCGGGTCTCCCGGCGCTGCTCGAGGGAGAGGTCGAAATCGCGCCTTGCGACCGCAAAGCCGAGGACGTCGGCCTCGAGCAGGCGGGTGGCCTCGAGGAGCAGCTCCTCGCCGGTCTGGTCGCCGTGCAGCACGATCACGGTTGAACCAGGCACAAGGCGAATCATATTGGGCGACGAAACCCAGCAGGTCCGGGCCCGGCCGCGATGGCCGAGCCCGGAGCGCGTTCAGGCCGTTACAGGAGTCGGGCGCGCCGGCGGAGCGATGTGGCCAAGCTGGATCATCATCCCGAGCTGGTCGGGGACGCCCCAGTGCTCGACCATCTGGCCATCCTCGAAGCGGCAGACGTCGATCACGTCGGTGAAGGCTTTCTTGCCGGTGGGCGGCCGACCGGCGAAGCTCCCGAGGTTGGTGCCGCCGCCGCGCTGCCGCGCCCACAACTTGTCTCCGACCACAGCCACCTCGTCGATGGTGATCGTGAAGTCGGGAAAGGCGGAACGGAGGATGCGGATGGTTCGCTTGACGCCCTCCGGCCCATCGCCGGCCCCGCCACGCTGGTGCTCGAGCGCGCTTGGCGCCACGAGCTCGTCCGCGACCTCCAGCCTGCCCTGGTTGAAGCCTTCTTCGATGATCCGGCGGTAGATCGCCTCGTTGCTCGCAGCTGTCATCTTCATACTCTCCTTCAATTCATCCTAGGAATACTCGGATGACTAATGGCATAGTAGGATGAAGTCGTGGAGAATGTCAAGGCCCAGCGGCGCTATGACTCGGCCCTGCGCAAGGAACAGGCGCGCCAGACACGCGCCAGGATGCTGGATGCGGCCGAGCGGCTTTTCGTCGAACGCGGATATCCCGCGAGCACCATGGATGCCATCGCCAACGAAGCGGGCGTGGCCGTCGACACGGTCTATGCCGGCTTCGGCAGCAAGCGGGGAGTCCTGTCGGCCCTCATGGACATCAGGGTTGGGGGGGACGACCGGCCGATCGAGCTGCTCGACCGCTCGGGGCCGCAGCAGGTTCGCCGCGATCCCGACCAGAAGAGCCAGCTCGCACGCTTTGCGAGAGACGTGAAGTCGATAATCGAGCGAGCTCGCCCCGTCGACGACATCATTCGGGGGGCCGCAGCGGTCGATTCCGACGTGGCGGCGCTGAGAGGTCGCATCCAGGAAAGCCGGTACCAGAACATGCGCCAGTTCGTGGCGTGGGTGGCCGCCAACGGCCCGCTTCGGGGCGGCATGAGCGAGGATGAGGCCGCCGCCATCGCCTGGAGCCTGACCAGCCCAGAGATGCACCGTCTGCTGAGGGTCGATCGGGACTGGACTCCCGAAGCCTACGCGGCATGGCTGGCCGAGACTCTGATCCGAACCCTCCTGCCCTGATACTATTGACAGCGCCTAGGTAGCCTAGGCTTTTTTCTTTTCAGCCCAGCCCAAAGAGCCAACTATGGAAGACATAATCACCCTCGCATGCGGCGTGTGTAAGCGGCGCAACTACACCACCGTGAAGAACAAGAAGAACGATCCGGACAGGCTCGAGATGAGCAAGTACTGCCGGTGGTGCCACAAGCACACCCCGCACAAGGAGACCAAGTAGTGGCCGTCACAGCCAAGAAGCGTGCCGAGCGGGCTCCCGAGTTCAGCGTCATACGGTTCCTGCGCGAGGTTTAC
>JBGOTG010000175.1:0-5534 GCA_041476405.1 Candidatus Dormibacteraceae bacterium
CGCCACCCATCCGATCAGCAGGACCGAGCGGCGGCCATAGCGATCGGCCAGGCGGCCGGCGATGAAATTGCTGGCCGCTTTGACCAACCCGAAGCTGATCAGGAACGAGAGGATCGCGGCGCGGCTGGCGACGTGAAAGTCGTGTCCAGCCAGGGGCGCCAAAGTTGAACGCTCAACCCCGACTACGCCACCGACAAAGGCGTTGATCACCACCAATAACGCGAATTGCCGCCAGTTCGCTCGCAGCCCGAGCCTGATCCTCTTGGCGTTCGTCACCTGGTGGCCAGTGTCAGGCGATCGCGCAGCGGTTGGCTCCTGCCTCCAGCTCGCTGGGATCGTCGGGGAACTCGCCGCGCTCGTTGAGCTCGACAATCTGAAGATGATTCGGTGGAGTGGGCGGAATGCGCGCGAGGATGGTCTCGACGAAGGCATCAGCATCCATTCGCAAGAGGGCTACGGTGACAAGGATCGTCCCGACCGATGTCGCCAGGAGCCGATGGTCGAACAGGATGGGATCCGAGACGTGGCCGGGCAGGATAAGCGTGTCGGACGGGAGTTTGCGCAGGCGGTCGATTGATTCGTAAAGCAGTCGCGCGTTCCGCCGCGCATCTTCGCCGCCGCGACCTTCCAGATCAGGGCGCCCGACACCGCTCAGAAATAGCGTGTCGCCTGTGAATGCGACTCTGGAGTTGAGTACATAAGTTGTGCTCTCGGAGGTGTGACCGGGAGTGCGTACGGCGACAAGCTCAGCGGAACCGAACTGGATGAGGCTGGCGTCGTCAAGCGAGCGGAACGGATACTGAACTCGGCCCTGAGCCGGCATGAAGAGGTCGGCGCCCGTGATCTGTGCGAGCAGCCTCGAGCGCGAGAGATGGTCGGCGTGGATGTGCGTGTCGACCACGGCCACCAGCCTGCATCCGCGTTCTGCAAGCAACCGGGTGTAGACATCCGGGTCCACTGATGCGTCGATCACGACAGCCTCAGCCCGCGAAGCCACTATGTAGGACAGACATCCCTTACCAGTGCGACGCACCTGCACGATGTCGCAATCGCCGATCGTCCCCTCGGCGATGTTCCACGCGAGTGACCAGGCACGCATGCCACCTTTGAGCGTCGACGCTTCAACGCCTCGTGCTCGCAACATGCGCGTCGCGATTGCCGCGGTTTCCCCCACGCCGCAGACCGTCACCACCGGTCCCGGCGGGAAGTTCAGCTCCCCCAGCGGTCCGATGCGGCCGGATTTCAGCGCGTCGTAAGCATCTACATGAGTGCTCCCCGGGATTGCCCAATCAACGTCCGCTGACGACCTCACGTCTAGGATGTTTACGGGCTGTCCCGCAGCAATAAGATCCTGCAGTTCCTTGACCGAGATGCGATCGGCGACCTTCGTCAAGGCCGGCGGCCGCAAATGAGGACGTAGCCGAGATACGGGACTGCCCTGGAGATGCGAGGCATGAGCCAGAGCATCCGACGGCGGGCGGTGCCATTGGTCATCGCTCGCGCCATCACGCGGACTGCGTTGCCAATTCCCTCATCCGAGATGAATCCGCGAGCCGTCATCATCTCGAACGGACCGGTCTTGATTTGGAGGTCGACAAGGCCTGCTGCCCCGTAGCGAGCCAGCCAATCGTCGACGGTATCGAACAGCATGCCCGGGCAGACTTCGCCCAGGAAAGCGTGGCGAGCCTCGGGCGTCGGCGGCCGCCGCCACTGGAACTCGGTCGCCAGAACGAGTCCACCAGGACGGCAGACGCGGACGAGCTCGGCGATGGCTCGGTCGCGATCGACGAACATGGTCACGGCTTCTGCCACCACGCGATCGAACTGGCCATCCGCGTACGGCAGTGCGCAGATGTCCGCTTCCTCCACCGACAGCCGATCGGCGACCCCGGCACGCCGACCATTCGCGCTCGCTCGGTCTGTCATGTCGGGCGAGATGTCCGCCGCGGTGACCGTCACTCCGAAGCGGGTCGCAATCTCGATCGCGGTGGTCCCGGCCCCGCAGCCGATGTCGAGTACCTCTTGACCAGGAGCGAGCGCGGCTAGGGAAAGCAGTTCCTCAGTGGCTCGCCGGCCGCCAGGGTGAATGACCTGTTTGCCAAGGAGCCCAAATAGGAGGTAGGGGTCCGCCTCTGCCATAGGGTCTTTCCGCGCTTCGATCATCGCCGTCCACCTCCAGGAGTCGTTGGCGCCAATTCTCAGCCCGAATCTGGCAGTTGTCAAGAAATCAATTGAATACATGACAAATGAGCCAGAGCCTGGCATACTGCCGCCTGATGCCGGATCGCGCGGTCAAGATGGAGCTCTTCGACCAGTTCGCTCGGGTCGCCCAGGCCCTAGCCAGCGGGCGTCGAGTTGAGATCGTCGACGTGCTGACAAATGGCGACCGCACGGTCGAGGAGCTTGCGCGACAGGTCCGTCTGTCGACTGCCAACACCAGCCAGCACCTCCAGGTGTTGAAAGAAGCGGGATTGGTGGCGGCGACTCGCGATGGCACCCGGGTGCGCTACCGGATCGCCTCGCCTGCCGTCTACAAGTTCTGGGTCGGACTGCGCTCCCTGGCAGCCGAGCGACTGCCTGGCGTCAAGAGCCTCGTCGAAACGTATCTCGGATCGCGAGAAGGTCTGGAACCGATGAGCGGCGAGGAGTTGCTGGCCCGGCTGAAGGCGGGCGAACCGCTCGTGGTCGTTGACGTGCGGCCCGTTGAGGAATATCGAGCGGCCCACCTCCCCGGTGCCGTTTCGATCCCGCTCGACGAGCTCGAGTACAGATTGCGCGAACTCCCAGCGGACAGCCAGGTCGTCGCTTACTGCCGCGGCCCCTACTGTGCGTTTGCGCCGGAGGCGGTCCGCACGTTACAGGCGCACGGCTATGCCGCGCGTCATCTCAGCGACGGGTTGCCCGAATGGGCAGCCGCTGGATACCGCGTCGAGTCGGCTAACGGGGGCGGGGCGAGTGCAGAAACCTGATGAGCTCAGCGTTGATGCGCAGGTCCAGCTTTTGGCGGACCGTTATTCGCTGAGGGCCGGGGCATACGAGGCATATTGGAGTCCGGTCATTCGTCCGATAGGAGAACGTTTGCTGGCCCGCCTCCCATTATCCGGAGCTCACAACGTGGTCGATATCGGTGCCGGCGCCGGCGCTCTGTTGCCGGCGCTCCAAATGGCAGCTCCCAACGCCTGCGTCTTAGGCATTGACCGCTCTGAAGGCATGCTGCGGCTGGCTAAGCGGAAACACGCGGGTCCACTGACCCTTATGGATGTGCAGCAACTCGGCTTGGCGCCCGACTGCATTGACGTTGCCATCGTCGCCTTCGTCTTGTTTCACCTGCCCTACCCGGAGAGATGCCTGACCGAAGTGAACAGAGTCCTGAGGTCGAAAGGAGCGGTGGGCACAATAACCTGGGGCGCCGAGTACCCGCCCCAAGCCAATACGATCTGGGATGAGGAACTCGAGGCGGCCGGGGCCCATGTCGTCGAACTGCCCCTGACTGACAACCGCGGCTGTTGTGACAACCGAGGCAAGATGACCGCACTCCTTGAGGACGCGGGTTTCGTTTCGCTCGAGGTTTGGACGGAGTCGCTCGAGCACCTGTGGCCGCCACAGGACCACTTCGACTATCAGGTCGGCAGCACCTCCCGGCTCCGGCTCCAGTCCCTTGACGAGGTCAAACGCCGTGATTGTTTGCAGCGAGTTCGAGATCGCTTGTCGAATGTCGACAACGAGGCTTACACGTATCGGGGTGAGGTCGTCATGGCGACCGCCGTCAAGCCATGATCCCGTCAGCTGGTTTGTAGGAGGCATCGATGGCGGAAATACTTCAAGTAGTCGATCTCGATCAGCTCCGCAAAGAGGTTCGCCGGAAATACCGCGAAGTCGCGGAGGCTCCGACGGCGAGCTATCACTTTCATACCGGGCGCGCTCACGCGCAGAGGTTGGGCTATCCGCTCCAACCCTTGGACGATCTTCCCGAGGAAGCTTGCGAGGCGTTCGCCGGTGTTGGCAACCCGTTTTTCTGGGGAGTGCCCCAGCCTGGTGAGAACGTGGTCGACCTTGGCTCTGGCGCCGGCATGGATAGCCTTTTGGCTGCACTTTGGGTTGGCCCAGAGGGTCATGTCATCGGCGTCGATATGACCCCAGAGATGCTCGATAGAAGTACCGAGATGGCGGCGAAGCTGGATTTGCACAACATCGAGTTCCGCCAGGGGTTGATCGAGGACTTGCCGATCGAAGACGGGTGGGCGGATGTTGTCATCTCCAACGGTGTGATCAACCTCTGCCCCGATAAGATCGGCGTCTACCGACAGATCTTCCGGGTACTCCGTCCGGGCGGCCGGTTCACGATCGCGGACATCTGTCTGGAGCGCCCCGTCCCCGAGGAGGCCCTCCGCGATATCGACCTCTGGACTGGTTGAATTGCCGGAGCCCTGCCGTGCGCAGGGTGGGAGACGGTGATCGGCGGCGCCGGGCTCGTTGACATCGAGCTGGCCAACCCCATTGACACATTCGCGGGCGCCGGCGGCGAGAGCAGCGCCAGGGAGTTTGGAACTCTTGGATATTCGATCCGAGCCCGAAAACCCGTCTAGCAATCGGCGCTCAGCAGTCCCGGAAGTGAGCGAGCGCGATTCGGGTCTCCGGCTGGCGGAGCTCGTCGCCGCGTTCTCGCTGGCTATGGACTTGGGCTTGGGCCAACCCATGGAGCACGTCCTGCGAGCGTGGCTCATTGCCGCTCGCCTCGGCGACCACGTCGGTCTCGAGCGCGGCCAGCGCGGCTCGTTGTACTACATGGCCACGCTCGCCTGGGTCGGCTGCGTTGCGGACACACCTGAGGTGGCGACCTGGTTCGGTGACGATATCGCCTACCGGGGCGACAGCTACCTGATCGACATGGCGGGGGCGCCCCTGCTCGGGTTCATGCTGAGCCACGTCGGTGCCGGCAGACCGGCTTTGCACCGTCTGCGACTCGCCGCCAATCTGATCGCTACCGGAGGCAAGGCGATCGAGAGGGGCATGCTGGCCCACTGCCTGACAACTGCACGAATGGCGGAGCGAATCGGTCTCGGCACCGAGGTGCGCGAGCCGCTGCAGCAGTTCTTTACTCGATGGGACGGCAAGGGTGTCCCAGGCGGTGTCGGCGGTGAGGACATCGCCCTCCCGATGCGGCTGTTCCAACTTGCCGACATCGTCGAGGTCTTCCACCGCGCCGAGGGGACGGACGCCGCCGTCGATGTGGCCCGTGGGCGGCGTGGCAGCCACTTCGACCCGGCGTTGGTGGATGCGTTCTGCGCCGTAGCAGGAGATGTGCTCGGCGATCCAGCGACCGAGGCTGACTGGCACGCGCTTATCGCGGAGGAGCCCGCGTTGCAGCATCGCCTGAGCGAGCGGGAACTCGAAACGGCTCTGGAGGCAATTGCCGACTTCACCGACCTTCGGTCACCGTCGCGAGCTGGTCATTCTCGCGGCGTGGCCGACCTGGCGGCCAGGGCCGCGGCCCACGCCGGCCGCCCGGACGCGGAGATCGTGGCGGTGCGCCG
>JBGOTG010000176.1:0-5528 GCA_041476405.1 Candidatus Dormibacteraceae bacterium
CGAGGATGTTCCCGATCGCTTCGGGGGTTTCCCGGAACCGCGGCTCGAGGCGCACGACCAGATCGAACAACCGTTCTCCCTGGACGATCTGCGTGGCTGCGCTTCCACCGACCGCCGCTTCGATGAGGTTGTTGACGTCGGCGACATTGAGCCCGTAGCGTGCGATCTTGGCCCGATCCGGCGTCACCGTCAGACTCGGCTGCCCCAGCTCCTGGACCAGCGTGAGCTGGGTGACCCCGGGCACGTCCTCCAGGACCCGCTTGACTCGCTTGCCGATTGCCTGCAGGGTGTCCAGGTCGGAGCCGAACACTTTCACGTCGAGCGCGCTCTTCAGCCCCGTCTCCGCCTCGTCGACCGCGTCTTCGGCGGGCTGAGTGTAGTTGAAGATGATCCCCGGGAAGGATTCGAGCTGACGGTCGATGGCCGCGATCAGCTGCTGCTTGGTCCTGAGCGGGCCGGGCCATGCCGCATACGGCTTCAAGCCGACGTAGAACTCGGCATTGAAGAAGCCGGTGGGGTCGGTCCCGTCATCGGGGCGACCGTGCTCATCCGCGACGTCCGTCACCTGGGGAAAAGACTTGAGGATGGCGCGAATCTGCGGCACGATCCTCGCCGACTCCTCTAAGGAAATCGTGTACGGCATCGTGGCGCGCACCCAGATCGCGCCCTCGTCGAGGTGGGGCATGAACTCGGCGCCGATCGCCGGCGTCAGGACCAGGCCCAGCGCGAACAGCCCGCCGGACGCGGCGATCGTGGTCCGGGGACGCTCCAGACACCAGTCGAGCGTCCGCTCGTACCACCCTTTCACCCGCTCGAACACCGGATTGCGGCGTTCCTTCACCCCGCGCCGCAACAACCAGGCGCACAGCATGGGCAACAGGGTCAGGGTGACGAGGAGCGACCCCACCAGCGCGAAGATCATCGTGTCTGCGGTCGGCTTGAACAGCTTGCCCGACGGCCCCGAGAGCACGTAAATGGGCAGGAAACCCGCGACGATCACCGCCACCGAGTAAAAGATCGGCCGGTCGACTTCGGCCGCGGCATCGACGATGACGTCGTAGATCCGGTAGTCCGTTCCGTAGCGCGAGCCGAGCTGCCGATGGATGTTCTCCACCATGATCACCGCGCTGTCCACCAGAATCCCGAAATCGATCGCCCCAATGGACAACAGGTTCGCGGGGATGTTACGCAGGTCGAGCCACATGAAGGCGAACAGCAGCGACAGCGGGATGGTGACCCCGACGATCAGCGCTGATCGGACGTCGTAGAGGAAGAACACCAACACCACGAGCACGAGGATGGTCCCGCGCGCCAGGTTTCCCTCGACCGTGCGCGTGGTCAGGGCGATAAGGTCGCTGCGGTCGTAGTAGGCGTGGACTTTGATGTCCTTCGGCAGGATGGATTCGTTCAGCTCTCGTGTCTTGGCCGCGACGCCCTGCAGGACGGTCTGCGCCTGCTCGCCCTTGCGCATCAGGATGACGCCCTCGACGGCGTCGTCGGTCTGGTTGAAGCCGAATTGCCCGAGGCGCGGGGCGTGTCCCACGACGACCTGCCCGACGTCCTTCACGAGGATCGGCACGCCCTGCCGGTTCGCGAGCACGACGTTGCCGATGTCTTCGAGGGTCTGGAGCCGGCCGAGGCCCCGGATGTAGGTGAACTGTCCGCCCTCGGAGTAGAAGCCGCCCCCGGCGTTCCCGTTGTTCAGGGCCAGAGCGCTCTCGACGTCCGCCACCGACAATCCCGCGCCGGCCAGCCGGGTCGGATCGAGCAGGACCTGATACTGGAAGGTCTCTCCCCCGAGTGGTGATGCGTCGGCCACCCCCGGCACCGACTTGTATTGTCGTCCGATCACCCAGTCATTGATGATCTTGAGCTCCATCGCTGAGCGGTCGGGACTCTCCACCACGTACCGGTATACCAGCCCCGAGGGCGAGAAGAGCGGAGACACCGAGGGCGACACGCCGTCAGGAAGGTCCGCGTCGGGGAGGCGCTCGAATACCTGCTGGCGGGCGAAGTAGTCGTCGGTGCCGTCCGCGAACGTCATCACGACGTCCGAGAGTCCGTAGAGCGAGACGGAACGGATGATCTGCATCCGCGGGAGGCCGTTCATCTCGACTTCCAACGGGACGGTGATCAGGCGCTCGACCTCCTCGGCGGCGTGCCCCGGCCATTGAGTGATCACCTCAACCATCGTAGGCGAGAGGTCGGGGTACGCATCGACGGGGAGCCGGGAGAACGACCAGATCCCGACGCCGACCAGCAACAGGGTCAGGAGCCCGACGAGGAACCGCTGCCGCAGGGAGACCGCGACGATCCGGTTGATGACGGACGCGGTGCGCAGCTCGTCGGGCGGCGCCGAGGACGGTTCCGTCACTGGTTCTCCGCGAACTGCAGGAACAGCCCGCCCTCCGTGATGATGCGGTCTCCGGCTGCGAGGCCCGTCGCGATCTCGAATTGATCACCGACGCGTGAGCCCAACCGCACGGTGCGTCGTTCGAAGGAGCTGTCCGGCTTGACCAGAAAAACGAACGGGAGATTCTGGTCATCCCGCAGCACCGCCGAGGTGGGCACGAGCAGTCCACGCCGCGCGTGGCGCGAGTGAATGGTGACGCGAACGTACATGTCCTTCTTCAAGCCTTCGCCCGGATTATCGGTCACGATGCGTACCGACGTCGCACGCGTATCCGATTCGACCAGCGCGCCGACGTAGTTGACTTGCCCGTGAAAGGTCCGCTCCCCGCCGGTGGGCTCGATGTCGGCCGCATCGCCGACCGCGACGTCGGGCAGGTCCTGCTCGAACACGTTGCCCATCACCCACATCGTTCCGAGGCGCGCCACGGTGAAACACGGCGTCTGGCCGGCCTGCAGCAGCTGGCCCGGCGTAATGAGCCGTTCGACCACGGTACCCGGGAGCGGTGCGCGGATGACGCCCTGAGAGATCCCGATCTGCCGGTTCTGGCGGATCGCGTCGATGGTCTCGGAGTCGATCCCGACGGCGCGGAGCTGGTCCAGCGTGCCGTCCCGATCGGCGATGGCGCCGGCGGCATCGGTTTGCGCCTGCTCGAGGTCCTGGCGGGCCAGAGCGTCGTTCGCGTACAGCGCCGAGTCGCGGGCGGCCACCCGCAACGCGTTGGTCGCCGCCGCCTGCGCCCGCCGGTAGGCGGCGAGCGCCGCCGCGAAGTCCGGCGAGGAGACATAGGCGAGCGGCTGCCCCGCCACGACCCGCGCGCCCGGCTCCACCAACAGGCGACTCACCGGCCCGGAGATCGGGGCGAGCACTTGCGTGCTGTGGTCGCCGTCGAACGCCACGGTGCCGGTGACTTCCACCGCGGGGCGGAA
This sequence comes from Candidatus Dormibacteraceae bacterium, assembly GCA_041476405.1. Classification (GTDB taxonomy): domain Bacteria; phylum Chloroflexota; class Dormibacteria; order Dormibacterales; family Dormibacteraceae; genus Palsa-872. The sequence continues at coordinate 3,340 of JBGOTG010000176.1, forward strand.
GCTCGTGTCACGCACCGGCTCCACGTGGATCCGGGCGCGCTGCGATGCGGTGAGTCCGAACGCGGCATGGTCGGCATCGGGCTTCGCGACGCTGTGCCCGCAGCCAGCGCACAGTACGGCAACGATCCAGACGCGGCGGTCAGTCGTCATGGCGGGCTCCGGCGGCGTCAGCCTCAAGGGGGGTGCCGATCGCCCGCTCCACATCGGCGCGGGCGTCGTTAGCGGCGCCGAGGGCATCGGCATATTGGCCCTCGGCGTCGAGCAGGGTCCGACGGGCATCGAGGACGTCGAGGGTCGACGAGCCGCCCAGACCGTAACTGGTCAGAGCGATCTCGTAGGCTCGTCGGGCCTCGGGGAGCAGCTGGTCACGCAGGTATACCGCCTGTTGTAAAGCGGTGGCGGCGGTCGCATAGGTCGTGCGCACGTCCTCCTCGACCTCCGCTTCGAGATCCGTGTAGGCGGCCTCGAGCTCCCGTTCATGGTGCTTCGACTCCGCCACCTCACCTCGTTGGTGATTCCAAAAAAAGAGGGGCACGGTGAGGCCGATGCCGGTCGTGTAGGTGCCCGGGGTTCCCTGGCTCAGGTTCTTCTCGACCGAGAGTCCCAGGTCTGGGAGCCAGTATTGTTGGGCCAGGGTTGTGGCGGCGGAGGCGCCGGCACGCTGGCGCGCGAGCCCCAGCAGCTCGGGACGGCGGGCCAGGGCCAGGGTGACGAGCGAGTCGAGCGGCGGCAGATCGGAGGGCACGGCGAGCGAATCGGCTGCCTCGAAGTCGGCACCCAACGGGCGTCCGAGCAGACGGTTGAGCGCCGCCCGTGCGTTAGCGACGTCCCGCTGATTGGCGAGCAGCGCGTTTCCTGCTTGGGCGAGGTCCACCTGGGCCTTCAGCACGTCGAGTCGCGGAACCGAGCCTGCCTCAAAACGGACTTGGGTCTTCCGCAGGAACTGGCGGCCCAGTGAGTCTCCCTCCAACAGATCGTCGCGATGCCGGAGCAGCACGATCAGCGCGTCGTAGCTCTGCGCCGTCAGGGAGGCGGTCTGCTGGCGCAGCTGGTCATAGTCGAATTGCGCCGCGTCGATGTCGGCACTGCTCACGCGCCGGCGCAGCAGGAACTTGGTCGGAAATGGCAACGTGAGCCCGATCGCGACGTCGCTCCCCGTGTTGGACCGGAACCGCGTCGCATTCGCTTGTCCCGTCAGATCGCCGGTCAGCGTCGGATCGGGGAACGCGGTATTCGCGACGGCGCGGGCGCGGGCTTGTGCCACCTGCTCCTGCGCGACACGCAGCTGCGGGTTGTGGGCCAATGCGGTGTCGACGGCCTGCCGGCGCGTGAGCACCAGCGGCGGCGGGGCGCTTGGGATGCGTTGCCCGAGAGCCCTCCCCGGGACGACCCCTATGGCCGCCCCGGCCAGTCCCAGAACCAGATAACGCTGATACGACATCTCCCAATGCCTCCGAGCGGAGTGGTCCGCCAGGGGGGCCGCGGCTCGACGAAAGGTCGGGGGCCGCATCGGCGCTCCCGTGGACTCTGGACGCGCGCGTCGTCACTGCCGACGCGCCGCGGTCTGCCGGGCTTAAGCGGGAGACTGGGGAGGTGCGCGCGGTGGTGCTGCGCGCGACCGGGGCCGCGTCGGAGCCAGGCGCTCGTGATCGCGGCTCGGCCGGTAGTGGGTGGCGCTCGTGGCGAGGGGCACGCGGCGCCGCGCCGTGAGCAGCACGCGGGTGGCGTGGTACTGGCACTGCGCGCAGCGCGCCGCGTCGTGGACGGTGACGCAATGCGCGGTGTGATGGGACTCGAAGGTCGCGGGGCCGCCGGTGGAATCACTCGCGTGCGCCAGCGCTACCGCGCCGCCCCCTGCCGCCTGCAGCAGGAGCAGCAGGGCGGCGATACCGCGCACCCCTCCGTGCAGCACTCCGCTGGACCAGCGTCGCATGGCCACCCTCAACGCACCGGGGACCGCGTGCCGCGCGCGTACGCGCGCAGTCGCCGCAGCATGCGCCGGTCGTGGCGCACGGGGTCGTCCCCCTTGGGCGTTTCGATAATCTTAATCACTTTCGCGAGCTCCTGGTCTCGCATGATGCGGCGGAACGCGTCGGGACCGATCGTTCCCTCCGCGATCCAGGCGTGGCGGTCCAGCCGGGACCCGGCGGCCGCCCGCGAGTCGTTCAGGTGCAGGCACTTGAGCAGTC
>JBGOTG010000177.1:0-5504 GCA_041476405.1 Candidatus Dormibacteraceae bacterium
GCCTGGGTTTCTTGCGGGCCCTGGGAGCCAACCGAGGGCGTGATCCTACAGGGGCGTCCCCGGGAAGGTCAATTCCTTATCGCGGAGCGTTCAAACCGGCGGGGGGCGGAGCACCGACTGCTAGATTGGCGCCGGGAATGATGGCCACCGGCGTCGAGGATCATGTGCGGCGCACGAGGCGATACTGGCGCGAGCTGGTTTTCAGCCGGCTGATCCCGGCGCTCTTCTTCAGCGTCTTCCTGGCCAGGTACCTCCTGACCCTGTGGGACAGCGTGCACGCCGTCAGGCAGCCGTCCGATTACCTGTTCGTGATCCAGCAGATCCTGGCCCTCGCCTACTTCACGATGCTGGTCGTCCTCTACAGCACCCGGCTGCCGGCCCGTGGCACCGACCACCGGCTTGCCGTTGTTTTCGTCGCCTTCACAGGGACCTTTTCGGCGATCGGCGCCAGCTTCCTCCCGGGCGGCGGCCGCCACGAGTGGCTGGTCCTGCCCGCCGACATTCTCGCCACCGCAGGCCTCGCGTACGCGGTGTGGGGCCTGGCCTACCTGCGGCGGTCGTTCTCGATCATCCCGGAAGCCCGCCGGCTGGTCACCGGCGGGCCATACGCCTTCAGCCGGCACCCCGTCTATCTCGGTGAGATCGTGACCGCGATCGGGGTGAACCTGGCCACTGCCGGCTTGCCGAGCGCGCTCGCCGTCCTCTATTTCGTCATCTGCGAGGTGCTCCGCATGCGCTGGGAGGAGGGCGTCCTGGCGCGCGCCTTCCCAGACGAGTACCCGGCATACGCCGCAAGGGTTCCGCGCTACGCCCCCAACCCGCTGAAGGTCCTGAGCTGAACGGACGCGGGCGGCTGACGGAACGTCTCAGCGCGCGGACGCTGCTGATCGGCGGCGTGCTGCTCGCTGTCCTCATGCTCTTCATCGAGGGCTTCCAGGACCCCGACGTCTGGTGGCACCTGCGCATCGGGCGCTGGATGGTCGAGAACGGCAGGCTGCCGTCGCACGACCTGTTCACCTTCACCGTCCCCGACCACGTCTGGACCGACCACGAGTACCTGACCGAGGTGCTCATGTGGCTCATCTACTCGGCCGCCGGAACCGCCGGCCTCGCCATCGTCTTCGGCCTGATCACGTGGGCCGGTTTCTGGCTGATCTACCGCCAGGTCAGGCGCCGACCTTACGTCATCGTCGGCCTCGGGCTCGCGCTCGGCGCCCTGGCCGGCTGGCCGATCTGGGGGCCGCGGGCGCAGATGATCACCTTCGCTCTCAGCTGTCTCGAGCTGTACTGGCTGCAGGGCTACCTGACAGGCCGCAGCCGCGCCCTCAACTTCTTCCCGCTGGTGATGGCTGTCTGGGCCAACCTGCACGGGGGTTGGGTGGTCGGCTTCGTGTGGCTCGGCGTCGCCCTGGTGGCGGAGCTCGTCGGATGGGCGTGGGACCGGTCAAACCCTGCGCACAGGGCGCACGTCAGGTTCCTTGCGATCGTCACCGCCGCGTCCCTGGTGGCGGTCCTCGCCACCCCGCACGGCCTGAGCCTGTACCTGTACCCGTTCCAGACGCAGGGCAGCGTGGCCCAGCAGAAGCTGATCGTCGAATGGTTCTCGCCCGACTTCCACCAGATCTACTTGCGCCCGTTCGAGGCGATGGTCTTCATCGTGATCGCGGGCTTCGCGCTCAAGCGCCCCCGCCTGTACGACTTCCTGCTGGCGATGACCGCCATGGGGCTGGCACTCCAGTCCGTGCGCCACGTGGCGCTCTTCGTCGCCGCGGCGACACCGGTGATGATCGCCACCTACTCCGACTACTGGAAGGAGCTGGCGAGCAGCCGGGGGTGGAAGTTCCCGCCTCTGGCGCGACCTCTTTTCGCAGTCATCACAGCGGTTGTGCTGGTGCTCATCTCCGTCGTCGCCCTGGTCAAGATCGACGGCAACATCAACCCCACCACGCAGGCCAGGCTCGACGCCTCCAGCTATCCGCTCGGCGCTGCGGACTGGCTCGCGGCGCACCCCGACGTCGGCACGCGCATGTACAACCAGTACGGCTGGGGCGGCTACCTGGCGAACCGCTTCTATCCAGACCCTGACCGCAGGGTATTCATCTTCGGCGAGGCGGAGCTGATGGGCGACCCGCTGCTGAACCAGTACAACGACGTGCAGAACCTGCGACCCGATTGGAAGACGATCCTCGACCAGTACCACGTCGACTACGTGGTCTTCAACACGGGTGAAGCGCTTTCCAACGTGCTGGCCACGCAGCCCGACTGGAAGCTCGTGTACCAGGACTCGGTGGCGGTGATCTACGTCCGGGCCAACGCTCCCTAATAGACCCTGTAGATCTTGAAGTTCGGCGAGTCGTAGGCCGGCGGGCCTAGAACTGCCGGCGGCGGCGCCGGGAGGTCCGCGGTCCAGATCACGTATCGGATGCGGTTGGCCGTGTCGAACTGGACCAGGTCGGTCTTGCCGGTCAGCAGGTCGAGCGCCTCCTGCGTCTTGTTGAGGTAGTCGAACGTCTCGTCGTAATGCCCCACGTAGACCGTGTCGGGGCTGTAGGCAGGGACGAAGAGCCCGACCCCCGGCATCGACAGCACACGGCCGGCCGGTTGGCCGCCAAGCCAGTTGAGGCCGTCGAACTCGGCGGTCGAGACCGAGTACTGGGGCTGCGTCGCGACGGCGAGCGGGGCAAGCGCGAGGAATGCGCTGCCGATGGCCGCGAACGCGACGTAAGAGAAAGGGATGAGGGCGTGGGCACGCGCGCTCCGCAGGCGCGGCAGGATCGCCTCGTACATGCCGATGGCCCCCAGCACGACCAGCGGCAGATAGATGCCGTCCAGGAAGCGCCGTCGCAGATCGCCCGCCGGGTTCGGCAGGTAGAGGATCGCGGCGAGCAGCACGAGCCACGCGACGAGAAACAGGTCCTCGCGGGTGCGCCGCCTGAGGACCATCGGGAGCCCGACCAGCGCCAGCAGCAGCTGAGGCGCGATCGCGAAGAACAGGCTGAAGCCCTCGGGCGGAAGAGCGTTCTTGGAATGGAATGTCCAGCGCTGCACCTCGGGGTTGCCGATGAAGGCGAAGTAGCAATAGAGGATGTAGGGCGCAGGGATGGCGAAGGCGATGGCGGCCGCAAGCCACCCGCGCGGCGAGGCCGGCCGCAGGATCAGGGCCACGAGCGTGGCTCCGCCCATCAGGATCGGCATCTGTGGGTGGATCGACGCCTGGCCCAGCCAGGCGGCGCCCCCGAGCACCGCCAGGAGCAAGCTTCCCCGCTGGATCGCTCTGAGGGTCAACACCACCCCGGCCGCCGCGAACACTCCCGACCACGCGAAGTGGGGCAGCGCGAGCACCGAGTAGAAGGCGGTCAGCTCCGGCATGCGCCAATCGAGCGTGTCGGTGGGATTGCCGAATACCACAGGGTGGCCCAGTGCCTGGATCACGTATCCCATGCCGAGCCCGATCGCGCAGAAGAAGAAGGCGAATCGTCGCGCCGAGGGATTCTCGATGAAGTGCGAGACGAAGGCCCAGGCCGCCGCCATCAGGGCGAAGGCGGCGCCGACCCTGGCGATGTGAAAGACGATGGTCAACGACAGGTGCGTCAGAGCGGCGAGGTGGCCCAGGACGATCCAGAACAAGAACAGGTACGCAGCAGGGCTCTGCTCCGTGGTGTAGCGGTTGTCCCAGGACCAGGAGCCCTCCCACCCCTGGCGCATCTTGGCCAGGTAGGTGTTCGCGTCGTCGCCGAGGTAGAAGAAGCCCATGAAGACCTGGCCGTGGGGCTGCACTGCGTATGCGTAGACGTAGGGCAGGGCGGTGACCGCGGCGAGGACGAGGCCTGTGATCAAGGGCACCCTCCACGACAGCCGCTCTCCAATGGACGGTCCCACCCCCTTCGCGGCCGGCGAGGAGGATCGTCGTGCTAGCTGCGCCATCTCTTCACGCTCAACCGCAACACGGTCCAGAGAGCTCTCCTGACTTCGCCCTGCGACACCTTCGACGCCCCCGCCACCCGGTCCTCGAAACGGATCGGCGTCTCGACCACCCTGTAACCCAACTTTCGGGTTCGATACACCATCTCGATCTGGAATGAGTATCCCTGCGACACAACGTCGTCGAGGTCGATGTGCGCGAGCAGGTCCCGGGTGTAGCAGCGGTACCCGGATGTGCAGTCATGGTTTGGAAGCCCGAGCAGAATTCGGCAGTAGACGTTGGCCGCCCATGACAGCAGCCAGCGATGAAACGGCCAACCGACCACCTCGCCGCCGTCGATGTAGCGCGACCCGATGGCCAGGCCGCCGCAGGTTCGAGCGGCGGCGATGATGGCTTCGAGGTTCTCCGGCAGATGCGACCCGTCCGCGTCCATCTCGACGAACAGCTGCCTTCCTTCGGTGAGGCCGATCTTGAACGCGTCTTCGTATGCGCTGCCCAGGCCGAGCTTGCGAGGGCGGTGCAGCACGCGGACTCCGGCATCGGCCGCCGCGAGGCGGTCGGCGAGCTCACCGGTCATGTCCGGGGACGCGTCGTCGACGATGAGCACGTCGTGGCCGAGCCTGCGCACGCCGCCGACCACCTTCTCGAGGTTCTGACGCTCGTTGTAGGTGGGCAGCACGACGAGCACCTCCGTGGGCGTGGTCTCGTGCGGGGTTTTGCGCGCCGCGTCGCTCACCGTTTGAACCTGACCCTCACCACGTGTTTGAACATGTCGAGCGAGCTGCGGATCGGCATCACCTTCGTTGGGGCGGAGTTGCGCCACACCACAGGCACCTCGGCGATCTTCACGCCTCGGCGCTTGGCGAGGTAGAGCACCTCGGGGTCGTAGCCGAAACCGTCGGTCGTCAACGCTGCAAAGGCCGGTTTCGCGATGTCAGCCCTGAACAGCTTGAAGCCGCACTGTGTGTCCCAGATTCCGGGGAGCAGGACGATCTGCACGATCAGGTTGAAGACCTTGCCCATCAGGACGCGATAGATCGGCTGCGGAATCTCCACATTCGACCCTTTGACGGCGCGCGAGGCGATCGCCACGCCCGCGCCCGCCTCCAGGGCGGCCTCGAGCTTCTCGAGCTCCTCGATCGGCGTCGACAGGTCGGCATCGGTGACGAGCACCTCGTCGCCGCGGGCAACTGCGACCCCGGCGGCCAGCGCGCCGCCCTTGCCCCGGTTGGTGGCAAGGGCCTCGAGCCTCACATTCTTGTTGCGCTCCGCGGCCGCATCCATGACCTGCCGCGTGCCGTCGGTGCTGCCGTCGTCGACGAGGATCAGCTCGTACGAAACCCCCTTGCCGTGGAGGTAGCGCTCGATCTGCTCGATGGTCCGTGGCAGCCGCTGCTCCTCGTTGTAGGCGGGGATCACGACGCTGAGCCGGGGGCGAGCAGGATCTCCAGCCATGGCTCGCCATGATATGAGAGGGAACCCAGATGGTTCCCTCTGAGTGTCAACCTTCTAGATTGTCCGGGAGGTTGGCTCCGGTTCCCTCTGCCTAAGTGGCTTGGATGAGTGTTGCCGCCTTCCGGAC
>JBGOTG010000178.1:0-5388 GCA_041476405.1 Candidatus Dormibacteraceae bacterium
ACTACCCTCGTCACGCGCTGTTCAGCGTTGGCGGGTTGACGCTGTACCTGGACGGGGGAATGGCATCCGGGAATCAGAGCCGTCGCAGGAAACTGTTCGCTTGGGCCCGCTCGGAAGGGCGCCGGCTCATGGTGTCCGAGGGGCAAGCCGAGCCGTGGGAGACGGTCACGATCCCTCCCAATGCGCCCGGCCGGTCGATGTACAGCTGTACGCCGGAGCTGGTGATCGAGAACTACAACCAGTGCATGAGGTGGGCTCGCGAAGAAGACTTCTCGCTTGACGCCTACATCTTCTGGGGAGCCGAGTACTGGATCCTTCGGCAGCGATCGGGCGATTCGCAATACCTCGACGCGGTCGATCGCATCCTGGCTGAGTCTTGAGCGATGATGGCACGGGTTTGAAGGCACTGGTCTGGCGCGGTCCGAACTGGATGACTGTGGACGAGGTGCCGGAGCCTCGGCCGAAGGCCGGCGAGGCGGCGATTCGCAGCGAGGCCGCCGGAATCTGCGGTTCGGAGATCGAGGGCTATCTCGGCAGGATGCCGAACAGGGTCCCGCCGCTGGTCATGGGCCACGAGTTCGCGGGCACCGTCACCGACGTGGGCGAGGGAGTCGACAGGGCCTGGCTCGGAAAGCGCGTCGCCATCAATCCGGTGGTCGGCTGCGGCCGATGCACGTACTGCGCGCGGGGCGACCGCAACCTCTGCCCCGAGCGATTCCTGGTGGGCGTCGGAGTTCCGGGGGGCTTCGCGACCACCGTCACCGTGCCCGAGCGTTGCCTGTACGAGATGCCGGCGGGCATGGACGCCCGGCTCGGCGCGCTGGTCGAGCCGCTTGCCAATGGCGTCCACGCCATCCGGCGGGCAGCGCCCGACCACGCAAGCAGCGCCGTGATCATCGGGGCGGGGACGATCGGGCTCGCTTGCATGCAGGCAGCCCTGCTTCACGGCATCGCCAAAGTCACCGTAATCGAGCGCCACCCGACGCGGCTGGCACAGGCCGTGCGCCTCGGCGCGCACGCGGCCCACGCATCCGCCGACGACGTGAAACCGGGCGCCGACCTCGTCGTGGATGCTGTCGGTGGGGAGGACACTCGAATCCTGGCGATCGACCTCCTCGGCCCGGCGGGAACCGCTGTTTTCATCGGCATGCACAGCGATGAGACACCGCTGCCGTGGCGGCGTGTCATCCGCGGCAATCACACTATCCGTGGCGTGTTCGCCTACTCGGACAGCGATTTCCAACAGACGATGGACTGGCTCGCGCAAGGCCGTGCCGGCATCGGCGACCTCAAAGCCGTGCTTCCGCTCGAAGAGGGACCCGCGGCGTTCGCAACCCTTGCCAAAGGACCGACCGACGACATCAAGGTCTTCCTCGGTGCTTGAGTCGCTCGCCGGCAAGGTCGCCGTGGTCACCGGCGGCGGAAGCGGGATCGGCGCGGCCATCGTGGAGAGCCTCAACGAGGCCGGGGTGACGTGCCATGCGATCGGGCGCCGTGGGCCCGTCAAGCTCGACGTTTCCGACCAGCCCGCCGTGAAGAGGTTCGTCGATTCGCTCGAGCGCCTCGACATCCTGGTGTGCGCAGCCGCCGACCAGGTGCAACAACGAAGGCTCGAGCAGCTCACGCCGGAGGTGTGGGATCACCTGATCGCGGTCAACCTCAGCGGCGCGTTCTACTTCGTCAATGCGGGGCTCGCCAAGCTGCGCGAGGCGCGCGGCGACGTCGTCATGATCAGCAGCGTCTCGGCACACTGGCCGGACCCGAGCGGCCCGGCCTATCAGGCGAGCAAGGCCGGCATGAGCGCTCTGGCCGCGGCCGCGGGGTTCGAAGAGCACGTCAACGGCGTGCGCTTTTCCGTCATCAACCCAGGCGTCGTCGACACTCCGCTCATGCTCAAGCGACCAGTTCAACCGCCGCCCGAGGTGGCCGCGGCGATGCTCAAGTCGGAGGACGTCGCCGAGGCCTGTCTGATGTTGTTGAGGCTTCCTCGGCGCGCGCACATCCCCGAGCTGACGATCATTCCCACGCGCCTGCAGTCGCTCGGCAAGACGTCGGTCCCGAACCCAACGCCGGCGCCCGAGTAGGCTCGCAATGCGCGCCGGCGGATACATCGTCGCGCTCGACGTCGGGACCTCCTCGGTGAGAGCCATCCTGCACGACCTGCGGGCTCGGCCCGTGCCCGGCGCCGAGATCCACATCCCGCATTCACCGCTTGTGCGCCCCGACGGGACCGCTGAGGTGGACGCTGATAGGCTGGCCGCCGACGTCGGGCGAGCGCTCACCGGCGTGCTCCGCCTGGCCGGCCCGGCCAGGACACGCGGGGTCGTTGCGGTAGGCGTCTCCAGCTTCTGGCACGGGCTTGTCGCCGCCGACGAATCGGCACGCGCTCTCACTCCTGTCTACCTCTGGTCGGACAGCCGCAGCCAGACTGCGAACGCAAGGCTGCTGGACCGCGTCGACGCCGAGCGTGTGCGCCTGCGCACGGGCTGCCCGATCCACCCCAGCTACTGGCCCTCGAAGCTGGCCTGGCTGAAGGCCGTGCGGCCGGACCTCTGGAAGGGGCGTGTCCGCTGGCTCAGCTTCGGCGACCTCCTTTACTGGCGGCTGTTCGGCAGGCTCGGGACGAGCCTCTCGATGGCTTCGGGCACTGGCCTGTTCCGGCTCGATGACTGCAGTTGGGACGAGGAGCTCCTGGCCGACCTGCGAGTCTCGCCGCGGACCCTGCCGCCGATCGGCGAGGTGGAGCAGGGCCTCACGCCGATCTACCGGCGCCGCTGGCCGGTGCTGGCCGGCGTGCCGTGGTTTCTTGCAGTTGGGGATGGAGCCCTGGCGAACCTTGGGAGCGGGTGCATCACACCACACAAGCGAGCGCTGACGATTGGCACCTCCGGCGCCCTGCGGCTCATGCATCGGGCTCCGCATGGACCGCTGCCCGCGGGCCTCTGGTGCTATCGCCTCGACGCCGGCAGGCTGGTCACCGGCGGCGCGCTCAGCAACGGAGGCAACCTCCATGCGTGGTTGCTCGCGACCCTTCGCCTGGACGGCGACGACCTCGAGCGAAGACTGAGGACGATGGCGCCGGCGTCGCACGGCCTCACGTTCCTGCCTCATCTCGCCGGCGAGCGCAGCCTGGGTTACGCACCTCACGCGTTCGGGGCGGTCGCCGGCCTCACGTCGGCCACCACGCCTCACGACATCGCGCGCGCCGGGCTCGAGGCTGTTGCGATCGAGTGCGCGCGGGTCAGCCGCCGGCTGGACCAGATGGTCCCTGGCGCGTCACGGCTGGTCGCAAGCGGCGCCGCCCTGCTGCAATCCCCGGCCTGGATGCAGATGATGGCCGACGCCATCGGCCGCCCCGTCGCGGCTGGAAAACCCAAGGAGGCCTCGGCCCGCGGCGCCGCCGTCTTCGCGCTCGAAGCTCTTGGGATGGGCGATGCCTCCGACCGGGACCCAGGCATTGGTCGAGTCTTCAGGCCGCGCGCGGCGGCGACAAGAACCTATCGAAAGGCCGAAGTCCGCCAGGAGTCCCTTTACACAGCGCTGATCACCGATCGGATCCTGAACTGAGGAGGAGTCTCCTCCCCACTTGCTTGGGGAGATTCCCAGCCCACCCGCTGGGACTAGGCCGAGCCCTCGGCCTCGCGGATCCGCCGGCTCAGCTGCTGCAGCAGCCGGAAGGCGACCTCGGGGTGCTCCTCGAGGAATGACTTGAAGCCCCATTCGGGGATCGTCGCGAGCGACACGTCGGTGTCCGCCTTGACTGTTGCGCTCCGGCCCTCGTGATCGAGGAGGGCCATCTCGCCGAACGAGTCGCCCGGGCCAAGGGTGCGCTTCTTGCCCTGGACCGTGTTGACGGTCACAGTGCCGTTCGTGATGATCATGAAGCCGACTCCGCCGTCGCCCCGGACCAAAATGTCGTGCCCGGCCGAGTGATGGATCACCTTGAGCTGGCGTTCGATCTTCTTCATCTCACCGTCCGGGAGGCCCTGGAACAGCTTGGCCGATTTCAGGTCGAGCATGCCGCAATACTATGCGGCCTCCGGCGGCTTCCGACAAGCCGCAAAACTGGCGTGGCCGCGGGCACTTAACATGTTCTCGTGCCGCGAGCCGCCCAGCTGGTCACCGAGCTGGTCGGCACTTTCCTGTTCCTTTCCGTCATCGCACTCTCGGGCCTGAGCGGCTCGTTCGCGCCGCTGGCCATCGGTATAACCCTGGTTGCCCTCGTGTACATGGGCGGTCACATCTCCGGCGCCCATTACAACCCGGCGGTCACGCTGGGGATGCTTCTCAGCCGGAAGATGGCTACCACCCACGCCCTGGCCTACTGGGCCGCCCAGCTGGTCGGAGGGGTGCTCGCCTTCGTGACCGGCTACCTGCTCAGCGGGCACACCCCGGGCATCCACCCGGGGCCGAAGGTCCAGGCCGTGCAGGCGCTGGGGGTGGAGATCCTGTTCACGGCAGCCCTCGTCCTGGTCATCCTCAACGTGGCCGCCTCAACCAAGACCCACGGCAACTCGTTCTATGGCATAGCCATCGGTTTCGTAATCGCCGGGGCCGTATTCGTCGGTGGCCCGATCTCAGGAGGAGCATTCAACCCGGCGGTTGGATTTGGGGCGACGCTCGCCGCAGCGCTCTTCGCGAATGGCGGCTGGTCGGACCTGTGGCTGTACATTCTCGGTCCTGCCATCGGGGGCGCGATCGGCGCGGCGATCAACTACGGACAGTCCGATCGGGTCGAGCCCACCGACGTAACGCCCTGATCCGCATCGCGGCCATCCAGCCGCGGGCCTCAGCGTGCCGGCGTATCGACCTTGACGCCACCCGGCAGCGCGCCCAGCTTCACACGCGTGCCTTCAACCGCGAAGTCGATGCGATGGCCGCCGAAATGCAGGCCGCTCACCTCGAGCCGCCGCCACAACGACGTCTCGACAGGAGCGATCCGAAGGCGCCCGCCTGACGCGTCCGCGTCGAGACCGAGCAGCGTCGTCATGAGCTGGTAGGCGGAGCCTGCGCCCCAGGCCTGAGGGCTGCAGCTGTAGCGGTACCTGGCGGGTGGTGCTCCAGGCACGCGGTCGGTCCCAGACCACAGCTCAGGCAGCTGGCGATGGGGGAGGGCCATGCCGGCTTCGAGAACCGCGCGCGCAACCAGCTCGGCCGCGACGGGGAAGCCGGAGCGGCGGAGGCCCGCGGCCGCGATGGCGGAGTCGTGCGGCCAGACGGAGCCGTTGTGGTAGCTCGCAGGGTCGTAGGTGACCTCGCGGGTGGATAGGGTTCGAATTCCCCAACCCGAGAAGAGCTCGGGCGACACGAGCCGATCGGCAACGTGTCGTGCCTGGTCGGGCGGGACGATCCCTGCCCACAGGCAGTGCCCCGGGTTGGAGGCGATCT
>JBGOTG010000179.1:0-5331 GCA_041476405.1 Candidatus Dormibacteraceae bacterium
AGACGGCGAAGAAATTCAGATGTCCCAGGACTACATGTGTCCGTACGACGGGACCAGCGTGCCCGAGCCCGAGCCGCGCAACTTCTCGTTCAACAGCCCGCACGGCGCATGCCCGACATGCACCGGAATCGGCTTCCGGCTGGTCGTCGACGGCGACCTGGTCGTTCCCGACCAGTCGCTGTCGCTGCGAGAGGGCGCCATTGCGGCCTGGAGCCGCTCACAGTTCTTCTACCCGGAGCTGCTGGAGAGCGTGAGCAAGTATTTCGGCATCGACATGGACAAGCCCTGGTCGAAGCTGAGCAAGCAGCATCGCGACGCGCTGCTGAACGGCACCGGCGAGCGCAAGATCCGCTTCGGTTACAAGAACCAGTACGGTCACGAGCGCTGGTACGAAGCGCCGTTCGAGGGAGTCGTCGCCAACCTTCAGCGCCGCTACCAGGAAACGGAGTCGGAATTCCTCAAAGCGGAGCTGGAGCGATACATGGCGGACAAGCCCTGCCACGCCTGCAAGGGCCAGCGCCTCAAGCCCGAGTCGCTCGCGGTCACTGTGGCCGCTCAGAACATCGCGGAGGTCTGCCGGCTCTCCATCAGTGCAGCGATCAAATTCTTCGACACCCTCGAGCTGACCGAGCGCGAGCAGCTGATTGCGCGCGGGATCCTAAAGGAGATCCGCGAGCGCCTGCAGTTCATGATGGATGTCGGCCTCGAATACCTGACAGTCGAGCGGCCCGCGAACACGCTCTCCGGCGGGGAGTCACAGCGCATCCGCCTCGCCACCCAGATCGGCTCCAAGCTGATGGGCGTCCTGTACATCCTGGACGAGCCTTCCATAGGTCTTCACCAGCGCGACAACCGACGCCTGATCAACACTCTGCTGAGGCTGCGCGACCTGGGGAACACGCTTATCGTCGTCGAGCACGACGAGGAGACCATCCGGTCAGCCGACTACATGGTCGACATAGGCCCGGCCGCGGGAGAGCACGGCGGCGAGATCATAGCGGCCGGCACCGTCGAGCAGGTCCTCAAGGACCCGAACTCGATCACTGCAGCCTTCCTTCGGGGTGATCGCGAGATCCCGACCCCGGCGAAGCGGCGCGCGGGCAACGGGAAACGGCTCGTCATCCGCGGCGCGCAAGCCAACAACCTGAAAGACATCGACATCGAGATCCCGCTGGGTTGTTTCGTCGCCGTGTCGGGCGTCAGCGGGTCCGGAAAGTCGTCCTTCGTGACCGACATCTTGAGCCGCAAGGTCGCGCAGTACTTCTACAAGGCCAAGGACAGGCCCGGCGCGCATCGGGCGGTCGAAGGTCTCGAGCACCTCGACAAGGCGATCGACATCGACCAGTCTCCGATCGGCCGCACTCCGCGCTCAAATCCCGCGACCTACACGGGGATGTTCACGTACATGCGCGACCTGTTCGCCACCCTTCCCGAGGCGAAGATGCGCGGCTACAAACCCGGCCGATTCAGCTTCAACGTCCGCGGCGGGCGGTGCGAGGCGTGCCAGGGCGACGGCATCATCCAGATCGAGATGCACTTCCTGCCCGACGTGTACGTGCCGTGCGAGGTGTGCCATGGCACGCGGTACTCGCGCGAGGTGCAGGAGGTCAAGTTCCGCGGCCATTCGATAGCGGACGTGCTGGAGATGTCGGTCGCGGATGCATGCGCCTTCTTCAAGGACATCCCGAAGATCGCGCGCCGCCTCAACACACTCCATGACGTCGGGCTCGACTACATCCGCCTCGGACAGCCGGCGACTCAGCTCTCGGGAGGCGAGGCCCAGCGCGTGAAGCTCTCGGCCGAGCTCTCGCGGCGCGACACCGGGCGAACCCTCTACCTGCTCGACGAGCCCACCACCGGGCTCCACTACGTGGACGTGGAGCGCCTGCTGGTCGTGCTGCACCGCCTGGTCGAGCACGGGAACACGGTGGTCGTGATCGAGCACAACCTCGACGTCCTCAAGACCGCGGACTGGCTGATTGACCTCGGCCCCGAAGGTGGGGAGAAGGGCGGCTACGTGATTGCCGAGGGCACCCCGGAACAGCTGGCACGCATACCAGAATCGGCCACCGGCCACTACCTCGGGCCGATCCTGGAGAGAGCGAGAAGGAAGAGCCGGCCCAGCCGGGCCGGCCGGGCACCGGCGCGGTCGCGCGCCAAGGTCGCGGTCGGCTGAAGCCAGCAGCGAAGCTCGACCTGGACACCGCGCAGGCGCCCCAGGAGCGGGCTCGCGGGTACGGCGCGCTGATGCGCGTGCCGGGCTTCGCGCGCCTGTACGCCGGTCTCCTGCTCGGACGAGTGGGTGGAGCGACGGTGACCATCGCTCTCGTCCTATTCGTCCTGACCCGCTATCACTCTCCGCAGCTCGCCGGAGCAACAGCGTTCTGCGCGATCTTTCCCGGCCTTCTCGTCTCGCCGCTCGCGGGAGCGCTGCTCGACCGGCGAGGCCGCGCGAGGTTCGTGGTCCTCGACTACCTGATCGCGGCCGTCTCCGTCGGCCTGATCGCGGGGTTGTCGGCCATGCACGCACTGCCCCCTGCCCTCCTGCTAGCCATCGTCGGCCTGTCGTCGTTGACCAACCCGTTGAGCAGCGCGGGCGCACGCTCGCTGTTTCCGATCCTGGTCCCGCGCCCCCTCTGGGAGCGCGCCAACGGCCTTGACAGCAGCGGGCATGTCCTGGCCACGCTTGTGGGCGCGCCGCTGGGGGGCGCTCTGGTCGGCTGGATCGGGGGCGAATGGGCGCTGGCGATCGCCGGCCTGGTGTTCGTCGGCGCCGCGGTGGTCATGCTCCGCCTCCCGGATCCTTCGACCGCCACCGAGACGCACGGCCCGATCGCGCGAAACGCATGGCTGGGCCTGGTGTACGTGGTTCGGAACCCGACCCTCCGCGGCCTGGCGCTCACGCTGAGCACCACCAACCTCAGCTGGGGAATCCTCGAGATAGCCGTTCCTGTGCTTGTCCTCGGCCGCCTCCACCAGGGCCCCACCACCGTCGGCTTGATCTGGGGCGCGCTGGGCGCCGCCGGGCTCGTGTCGGCCCTCCTGGCCGGGAGGGTGACGACCCTCGGCCGCGAGCGCCAGATCATGCTCGGGGGCATCTTGGTGAGCGGGCTGGCCATGGCGACTCTTCCCTTCGCGACGAGCGTCGCCGCGGTTGCGATCGCGCTCATCGTGGTGGGCGCAGCGAACGGGCCGTTCGACATCAGCCTCTTCACCCTTCGGCAGCGCCGAACGGACCCCGCGTGGTTCGGCCGAGCTTTCGCAGTGTCGATGTCGGTCAACTTCATCGGCTCGCCGATCGGGTCGGCATTGGCGGGCACTCTGATCGGACACTCACTCGACGTGGCGTTGTGGGCGGCAGTCGCGATAACTGCCGTGGCGGCGATCTTCCCCATGCTGACGATCCCCGCACACGACACTGCGGCGGCGCCTCTCAGCAGCTAGGCGGGGAGCGCCAATGGCCCTCGCCCGCCTCGTCACGTCATTTCTGACGAGCTAAGGTTTGGCAGTCATGGTCCGTCTGGTCACAGGGGGCACCGGGTTCGTCGGCCGCCACCTCCTCCGGGAGCTGGCCAAGCGCGACGGGACCACGTACGTGCTGGCGAGGCCAGGTTCCAAAGAGCGTTTGGAAGCGCTCATCGCCTCGATCGGGTCCGGCGACCGGCTGCGGCCTCTGATCGGCGACATAACCTCGCCCGGGCTGGGCATCGCCGCCTCCGCCCGCGCGAAGTTGAAGGGCGCCGACATCTATCACCTTGCGGCCGTCTACGACCTCGAAGGTCCCGCCGAGGACAACGAGCGGGCCAACGTCGGCGGCACTCGCAACGTCATCGACCTCGCCGAGAAGATCGGCGCCCGCCTGCACCACGTCAGCTCGATCGCGGTCGCCGGGACCAGGTGGAAAGGCAAGTTCACCGAGGCGATGTTTGCCGAAGGGCAGGCGCTGGACCACCCGTACTACCGCACCAAGTACGAGGCCGAGCGCCTGGTGCGTACCTCCAGAGTGCCTTACAGGATCTACCGTCCCGGCCTGGTCGTCGGCTCGTCGCAAACCGGTGAGGCCGACCGCATCGACGGACCCTATTACGCGTTCAAGCTGATCCAGCGCCTGCGCAACGCCATCCCTCCCTGGGTCCCGCTCGTCGGGCTGGAAGGTGGGGAGATCAACGTCGTTCCTGTCGACTTCGTAGCACGGGCGCTGGACGCGATAGGTCACAAGGAAGGCCTCGACGGCCAGACGTTCCACCTCACCGACCCCGCTGCGCGCAGCCTCGGCGACGTGACCAACGAATTCTGCCGCGCCGCCCATGCTCCCCAGTTCACGCTTCGGGTGGACAGCCGCGCGGGCGCGATGCTCCCGAAAGAGATGACCGGCATGCTCCAGCATTGGAACGTCGCCCAGACCCTGAAGCGCCGGCTGCTCGAAGGCGTGCGAATCCCAGAGCCCGCGCTTCAGTACGTGTCGAACCGCGCGAAGTTCCCGTGCGAGAACGCGCAGGCCGCCCTCGAGGGGACAGGCGTGGCATGCCCGCCGTTGCATACATATGCATGGAGGGTCTGGGACTACTGGGAGCGGCAGCTCGACCCGGAGGCGCTCACCGAACGCAACCTGCGAACTGTGCTCGAGGATCGCGTGGTCCTGGTCACTGGCGCGTCAAGCGGGATCGGGCGCGCCACCGCACAGCTCGCCGCACGGCATGGCGCCAAGGTGCTCCTCGTCTCACGCACCAAGGAGAAGCTGGACGAGCTGAAACGCGAGATTGAGGCGGACGGCGGCAGAGCCTACGTCTACCCGACCGACCTCTCCGACCTCGATGACTGCGATCGCATGATCGCCAAGGTCCTCGCCGAGCACGGCTCGGTAGACATCCTCATCAACAACGCAGGTCGCTCGATCCGGCGGTCGATCGAAGCCTCCTACGATCGCTTCCACGATTATCAGCGGACGATGCAGCTCAACTACTTCGGAGCCGTGAAGCTGATCCTCGCCGTCCTGCCCGGCATGCGAGAGCGCAAGCGCGGGCACATCATCAACATCTCGAGCATCGGCACGCAGGCCTTCCCTCCGCGCTTCGGCGCTTACGTGGCATCCAAATCTGCCCTGGCTGCGCTGAGCCGCTGCATCGGCCCTGAGGTTGCAGACGACGGTGTCGCGGTGACCAACATCCACATGCCGCTCGTTCGGACGCCGATGATCGCGCCCACGGGCATGTACAAGAACTTTCCGACCAGCTCCCCCGAGGAGGCCGCCGATCTCGTCGCGTCGGCGATCCTCACCCGCACTCCCGAGGTGTCCACTCGGCTGGGCAAGCTGGGCGAGACCATCAACAC
>JBGOTG010000180.1:0-5269 GCA_041476405.1 Candidatus Dormibacteraceae bacterium
CCGGCGCCCTGTTCGACCTCGAGGTCACCGTGTACATGGTCAAGGTCTCCTACGAGCAGAAGCCCTACCGCCGGGCGATGATGGAAACCTGGGGCGCGGAGGTGTTCGCCTCACCGACCAACCTGACGAATGCCGGGCGCGGGATCCTGGCGGACGACCCCGACTCACCCGGAAGCCTTGGCATCGCCATCTCCGAGGCGGTCGAAGACGCAGCGACTCACGACGACGCCAAGTACTCGCTCGGCTCGGTGGTCAACCACGTCCTGCTGCACCAGACGGTGATCGGCCTGGAAGCGCAGAAGCAGATGGAGATGGCGGGCGCTTACCCGGATGTCGTCATCGCCTGCGTCGGCGGTGGCTCCAACTTCGCGGGCCTGACCTACCCCTTCATCGGCGACAGGCTCAAGGGCAAGCACCCCAAGACGCGGTTCGTCGCGGCGGAGCCGGCCGCCTGTCCGACCCTCACCCGCGGCATCTATGCCTACGACTTCGGCGACGCGGTAGGCATGGGCCCTGTCGTGAAGATGTTCACCCTCGGCCACAGCTTCGTGCCCGACCGCATCCACTCGGGCGGCCTCCGATACCACGGCGACGCTCCATCGCTTTGCATGCTCGTCGACCACGGCGTGGTCGAGGCGCGGGCCTACAAGCAGAACGAATGCTTTGCCGAGGCGGTGCGATTCGCGCGCTCGGAAGGCTTTCTCCCCGCTCCTGAATCCGCTCACGCCCTGCGCGCGGTTGCGGAGGAGGCGAAAGCCGCGCGAGAAGCGGGTGATTCGAGAACCATCCTCTTCGGCCTCTCTGGACACGGCCACTTCGACATGTCGGCGTACGACGCCTACTTCGCCGGCAAGCTGGAGGACGTCGAGCTGTCCCAGTCGCGGATCGACGCCGCGATCGAGCTGCTGCCGAGAGTGCCCGCCATGTCCTGAAGACCGCCGGGTTAAGCTCCGGCGAGGTGAACGCCCTGAGGCGCTGGCTCCCGATTTCCGGCGCCCTGGCCGCTGTGGCCATGGGCTCGACGAGTCAGATCGCGCCGCCGCCTCCGGTCGCGGGCGCGCGCGGTTCCGACATCGTGGCGTACTTCATATCGCATCACGTCGGGCTCGAGATCGAAAGCGTCGTTCTGTCCGTGGGAATGATCCTTTTGATGGTTTTCGCAGCCGCGCTGCACGCCAGGATCTGCGACACCGCGTCCCTCGCCGCCTTCGCCGCCGTGGCGGTGATCGCCGCGTGCACTCTCGTCGAGGTGGCCGCGTTCCAGGCGCTGGTGTACAGGCCGGACCCAGATCCGGCGAGGGCGACGCTGCTCAACGACCTGCAGGATTTCGGCTTTCAGGTCACCACTTTCCCGGCGCTCCTGTTCCTTGCCGCGAGCTCTACCGCCATCCTGGCCACCCGCACGCTGCCTCGGCTTCTGGGCCTGGCAGCCGCCGTCGCGGCCGCGCTGCAGGTAGTGGCCTGGGTGTCGTTCTTCGCCCCCACGGGCCCGCTGGCGGCGGGCGGCATACCGAGCATCATCTCGTTCGCAGCGCTGCTGGCGTGGACGGTGGCGTGCTCGATCACCATGGTGGCCCGCCCTGTCCGTCCGGTTCGCGCATAAAGTCGAGAGCTCCCATCCGTCGCGCACCCGGCGTTGTTTAAGCTGATTGCGTGTCTGGCACCGCACTCCCCGAACCGGAGGTCTTCGTCCTCCCCGACCGGACGCTCAACAAAGTCGTCTCACGGATCGAGGACGACCAGTGGTCGATGGAGATGCCCGCGAGCTTTATGACGCGACACTCCGACCGCCGACCGACTCTGCGCGAGATCATCGGCTACCACGCATACGACGACGCATGGGTGCCTGACGTGCTGACGGGTCGAACGATGGACGAGGTCGGCCAGGACAAGTTCAAAGGCGACCTGCTCGGCGACGACCCCAAGGCTCGGTTTGCCGCGCTCGTCGAGACGGCCTGCGCGGCGGCCGGCAAGGTCGATGACCTCGACCGCGTAGTTCACCTTTCATTCGGCGACTTCACCGCGCGCGAGTACTTCTGGCAGATCAACATGTTCCGAGGCCTGCGCGCGCACGACATCGGCAAGGTGATCGGCGCCAGCGTCGAGCTGCCGAACGACCTGGTACAGGGGATCTGGGATGAGATCAGCCCTCACGCCGAGGAGTGGCGCGCGATCGGTGTCTTTCCGGCGGCGGTGGAGGTGCCACAGAGCGCGCCGTTGCTCGACCGTCTGCTCGGCCTGACGGGACGCGACCCTAAGGGGACCTGACGGCCGCTACTTGAGCAGGCGGCTTCGCAGGCGGAGCGCGGCGATCGTGACCCCGATGGCGCCCATCACAAACAGGTAGGCGGCGTCGCCCAGCAAAACCGGTCCGACGGCGCCCGTCGTGAGCCCGCGGATGAGGTCGATCCCGCGATATAGCGGCGTCCATTCGACGACCAGCCGAAGCGCCGGCGGGTAGACCGTGACCGGGAAGAAGGTCGCCGAGAAAAGGAACATGGGCTGCAGGGCCAGCTGGACCGTGTCGAGGTCCTGCCATTGACGTACGAATGTCGTCACTGCGGCGCCCAGTGCGGCGAATGCGAAGCCGACCAGTATCGCGGCGGGCACCGCGAGGATCGCCCACGGGGACGCCACCAGGCCGAGGGCCAGCATCACGACCACAAAGCCGACTGAGTACAGGCTGCCCCGCCCGATGGCCCAGACGACCTCGCCAAGCGTCGCGTCCTCGACCCCGACCGGTGTCGAGATCACTGCCTCGAACGTCTTCATGTACCGGAGCTTGTAGAACAGGTTGAACGTGGACTCGTAGATCGCCCCGTTCATCGCCGACGAGGCCATGAGGGCGGGCGCCACGAACACCGCGTAGCTGACTGAGTGGCCGTCGCCGAGGGGCACGTTCTTCACCAGCGAACCGATGCCGAAACCGATCCCGAGCAGGTACAGGACGGGCTCGACGAAGCCGGAGAAGATGATCATCCAGTTGTGGCGCAGCGCCATCGCGTTGCGCTCGATCATGTGGGCCGATCGAGTCGACAACCGGATTGTCCTGAGGGCTCGGACGGCCTGGGCGCTCACTTCGCCAACCTCTTGGTCAGAAGAGGCCGCGCAAAGGCCACGCCCGCGATCGTGTAGGCGAGCAGGACAGTGATGTCAATGACTGCGCCGCCGGCGGCGAGATTCCCGAGCACGAGCCCGCGGCACAGCTCGACCCCATGCGCGAGCGGGCTCGCCCACGCCACCGCCTGCAGCGCCAGGGGCAGCGTGGTGATCGGGAAAAACGCTCCGCCCAGGAGGTACAGCGGGGTGATCACGAAGCGGAAGATCGTGCTGAACGCGTTGTCGGTCCGCTGCGTCGCTGTGAAGGCCATGATCGGAGCCGCGAACGCAAGGCCGTTCAGCGTCGCGGCCGGGATCACGAGCAGCGACTCGGGCGTGTGGGCGACGCCGAAGCCGGCCATCACGCACCAGAAGATGGAGGACACCATCAGCAGGCGCAGCGTCACCCACGCCACCTCTCCGGCGAGCACGTCGCGGATGGTCAGCGGCGTGGCAAGCATCGCGTCGTAGACCTTGTCCCAGAGGATCTTGGAGAGGATCGGATACATGCACTCGAAGGCGGCGGCCTGCATGGTGGTCGCCGCCAGCAGGCCTGGCGCGAGATAGTCGATGTAGGGCACGCCCCCCACGCCGCCGGAGCCGCGGTTGACGAGACTTCCAAGCCCGAGTCCCATGGAGGCCAGGAAGAAGAGCGGCGTGAAGAACGAGACCATGATCGAGCCCCGCCACAGCCGCGTGAAGATGAGTGCGTTGTGCTCGACGACGCGAATGGCTCCTGCCGGAGTCACGGCAGGATCTCTGGCCGCGACTCCAACGAGCTCAATCGACCAGGCTCCGGCCGGTGAGACGGAGGAAGACGTCCTCCAGCGTGCCCCGCCGCACGAGAGAGCTCTCCGGCCGAAGCCCGCGGCGGTGCACCGCGATCGCGGCCTCTTCCCCATCGGACGTGTACAGGAGGACGCGGTCCGGCAGGATCTCCACGCGATCCGCCAGGCCCTCCAGGCGGCCGTCGAGGTTGGATTGCTCGTCGACGCCGAAGCGCAGCTCCAGGACCTCCTTCGTCGAATACTTGGCGATCAGCTCGCGCGGTGTTCCCTCGGCCGCGATCTTCGCCTTGTCCATCACCACCAGCCTGTCGCACAGCTGCTCCGCCTCGTCCATGTAGTGGGTGGTCAGAACCAGCGTCACTCCACGCTGCTTGAGGCGATAGAGGCGTTCCCACACCAGGTGCCTTGCCTGGGGATCGAGGCCCGTGGTCGGCTCGTCGAGCAACAGCAGGTCGGGCTGGTTGATGAGCCCACGCGCGATGGTCAAGCGCCGCTTCATGCCGCCGCTGAGGTCGTCGACCTTGTCCTTTGCCCGCTCGTCGAGCTGCACGAACTCCAGCAGCTCGTCAGCCCTCCGGCGGCCCTCGGCCCACGGGATGTCGAAGTAGCGGGCGTACATGATCAGGTTCTCGCGAACCGTCAGCTCCATGTCGAGGGTGTCGGCCTGCGGCACGACTCCAAGCCGTGCGCGGATCTCAGGACCGAGTGCCTCGGGGTCTTTGCCGAACACGGTCAGCGTGCCCGAGGTCACGGGCGAGACACAGGCGATCATCCGCATCGTCGACGTCTTGCCCGCGCCGTTCGGCCCAAGGAAGCCGAACGCCTCGCCACGCGCGACATCGAAGTCGATACCGTCGACCGCGACGAGGTCGCCGAATCGCTTGCTCAGAGCGCGAGCGGAAATCAGTGGTGTCGGGCTGGAGTCCTGCACAGTGGGCCTCGCAACATAGTAGGAACGAGCCCGGTGCGGCTATCGACCTTTACTTTGGGGCTGCGGCCCTGACCGCCTCCAGCTGACTCGTGATCTCGCCGTAGTGAACCCTGATGTGCGACATGCTCGGCCGCGCCAGGAACTGCCACCGTGGAATGCCGTCGAGGTCCGCGATCTCCGCGTGAACCTCCGGCGTCGTGTACTCGGGCTTGGCTGCGTGGCTCGACCGCAGGTCGACAGTGCCCGACCACTCATCCGGCTGCACGGTGCCGAACCACTCGAGCGTCTGAGCGCGAAGGGCGGTCAGATACTCGAGCACACTCCGTCGGGTCACCCCGCGTGCCACGCTGTCGGCGGCCTCCCTCGAAACCCCTGCCCCGAAAAGGGCGCCGGCAACCTTCACATCGCGCCACTCGGCCAGGTCGGCCAGCTCCGGGGAACCCCGCAGCAC
>JBGOTG010000181.1:0-5253 GCA_041476405.1 Candidatus Dormibacteraceae bacterium
ATGACGACAAACGGCTCCGTCAGCTGCTGCCGCGCGAGCATCACGGAGCCGGCCGTGCCGAGGGGGGAGTCCTCGACCGAGTACGTGAGGGCCACGCCCTGCTCCGAGCCGTCACCGAAGTAGTTGCGGATCGACGAGCCCAGGTACTGCACGGTGGCGACGACGTCCCGCATCTGGTGCCGCCGCAGGTGCAGCAGGATGTGCTCCATGATCGGCCGGCCGGCGACCGGCACCAGCGGCTTCGGCTGGCGGCTGGTGAGCGGACGAAGACGCGAGCCTTCGCCACCCGCCATGACTACCGCTTTCATGCCCCGGCCATCGCAGTCGATACCATCGTAGTTCGATGTTGGAGGAACTCGACCACCGCACTTCGGCGTCCGACGAGCTCGATCAGTTCGCCCACGACCTGCTCTGGACCTGGGAGCCGCGCATCGAGGCGGTGTTCCGGGGCCTCGATCCGGAGCGGTGGGAGTCGACGCACCATAACCCGGTCCTGCTGCTCTCCCAGCTCGGCGAGGAGTCCGTGGCCGGGGCGCTCGAGCGCGACGACATAAGGGCCGCGCTCGAGGGAGCTCGCGCCGCCTACCGCGAGTACTACGGCCGGCAGCCGGCCTTCATGGACGCCGCAGCTCCGCTCGCCGTCGCCTATTTCTCGCTCGAGTTCGGCCTGGCCGAATGCCTGCCTATCTACTCGGGTGGCCTCGGCGTCCTCGCCGGCGATCACCTGAAGGCGACCAGCGACCTCGGCCTGCCGCTGGTCGCGGTCGGCCTGTTCTACGGGCAGGGCTTCGGCAGGCAGGACATCGACCCCGACGGCCACCAGGTCGAGGTCTACTCGGACAACCGGGGGAGCGACGTCCCGGTGCGGAAGGTGATCGGAGTAGAGGTCGAGGCCCCGATCGGCGACCGCTCCGTGAAGATCGCGGTGTGGCGCGCGCAGGTCGGCCGCGTCCCTCTCTTCCTCCTCGACACAGACCTCGAGGCCAACCCTCCCGACCTGCGCGCGATCACCGACCGTCTGTACGTCCCGGAGCCGGACCGCCGGCTGCGCCAGGAGATCGTGCTCGGTATAGGCGGGGTGCGGGCGCTGCGCGCGCTGGGCATGGAGGCCGGCGTCTTCCACCTCAATGAAGGGCACAGCTTCCTCTGCGCGATCGAGCGAATCCGCGAGCTCCGTTCTTCGCGCCGGATGACTCTCGAAGAGGCGAGGCTGGTGGCCCGCGCCGGCATCGTCTTCACCACGCACACTCCGATTGCAGCCGGCAGCGATTACTTCGAGCCCGGCCTGGTCTGGGACCTCCTCCATCCATACCTGGAGGAGGTGGGCATCTCGTTCGACAGGTTCATGGACCTCGGCAGGCAGCGGCCCGGCGACCCGCGCGAGATGCTGTGCACCACCTATGCGGCACTGCGGCTCGCGGACCAGGCGGTCGGAGTGAGCCGCCTTCACGGCACGGTCTCGAAGAGGCTGTGGAAGGAGGCCTGGCGGGGGCTGCCGGAGATTCAGGTACCGATCGGCTCAGTCACCAACGGCGTCCACATGCCCACGTGGGTGGCGCCCGAGATCAGGGAGCTTCTCCGGCATTACGTGGGACCGGACTGGTGGGACCTGGATGGCAACGACGGCCGCTGGGAGGCGGTGTTCGAGATCCCCGCCGGCGAGCTGTGGGCGCTCCACGTCGAGCTGAAGCGCCGGCTGCTGGAGATGGCCCGCACCCGCTCGGAGCACTCCGCCGACCTCAAGCTGGACGCGCTCACGATCGGCTTCGGCCGCCGTTTCGCGCCGTACAAGCGGGCGAACCTCGTGCTCCAGGACGTGCCCCGCCTGACCAAACTTCTGCGGAGCGCCAACCACCCCGTCCAGTTCCTCTTCGCGGGCAAGGCGCACCCCGCCGACCAGCAGGGAAAGGACATCGCGTCGGACGTGGTCGCGTTCGCGCGCAAACAGAAGCGCGTCGCCTTCCTCAAGGACTATGACATCGCGCTGGCCGGCTACCTCGTGCGCGGGGCGGACGTCTGGCTCAACAACCCGCGGAGGTTTCTCGAAGCGAGCGGCACGAGCGGCATGAAGGCCGGAGCCAACGGCGTGCTCAACGTCAGCATCCTCGACGGGTGGTGGGACGAGGGATACAGGCCGGAGCTCGGCTGGGCCATTCCGTCGGGCGCCACGCTCGACCGCCAGGGGGTGGACGACCGGGCCGAGGCAGAAGGCCTGTACCGGCTGCTGGAGCGTGAGGTCGTGCCTGCCTTCTTCGAGCGCGACGCGAACGGCATCCCTCAGCGCTGGGTGGAGATGATGCGCGCCTCCATCCGGCACATCGCCACCGAGTTCTCGGCAAGGCGCATGGTCATCGACTACTTCAACACCGCGTACGCGCCGGGGGCCCGCCGGGTTGAGCAGCTGCGCCTGCTTCCCGAGTGGGGCGGCTGAACGCACGGGGGAGGCGGGCCTCCCCCGTGGAACCCCTTCCGGTGTGGCACCACGCCTGGAGGCGTTTGGAAAAGAAACGTCTGGGTGACGGCCGGAGTGAATCCGGCCTGAAGCTCCACTCGGCTCTGATAAGAGCTATTTCGCGGCCGGGGCGGTTGAAGCGCCTCTGCGTTCGCGCCGCGCGCCGATGCCTGCGAGGTAGAGCTGCACGTAGCGCTGCGCAGAGCGCGACCACGACACGTCCTCGGTCATCGCCCGACGAACCAGCCAGGCCCACAACGACGGGTGCCTGTACGTCTCTGCCGCGCGGACCACTGCGCCGAAGAACTGCCAGGCGTCGTAGGCGTCGAACCTGAAGCCGTTCCCCGTGGCCGCCACCGGGTCGTAGTCCTTGATCGTGTCCGAAAGTCCGCCGGTGGCGCGGACCACGGGGATCGTGCCGTAGCGCAGGGCGATCAGCTGCGCGAGGCCGCACGGCTCGAAGCGCGACGGCATCCACAGCATGTCGGCGCCGGCGTAGACGCGTTGGGCGAGGGCCGAGTCGAAGCCGATCGCGGCGGCAACCTGCTTCGGGCGCTCGGCCGCCCACCGGCGGAACATGTCCTCGTACCTTCGGTCGCCCGCGCCGACCACAACGACCTGGAGGCCGAGCTGAAGCAGTGCGGGCATCGCCTGCTCGACGAGATCGAGGCCCTTCACCTCGTAGAACCTCGAGACCATCGCGCAGAGCGGCCGATCTGTGTGCTCGAGCTTCAGCTCCGTCCGCAGCTCGGCGCGGTCAAGGGCCTTCGCCTCAGGCGCGAGCGCCGAGTAGTGATGGGGAATGTTCGGGTCGTGCTCCGGATCGAAGAGCTCGTAGTCGATGCCGTCGATGATCCCGTGCAGCTTGTGGGCATGGGTGCGCAGCAGCTGGTCCAAGCCCTCGCCGTACTCGAGGGTCTGCATCTCCTTCGCGTAGGTCTCGCTGACCGTGTTGACGACGTCGGCGAAATGGATGCCGCGCGCTAGAAAGTTGACCGTTTCGTCCAGGCCCGGGATGCCCGCACGGATGAGACCCCACCGCTCCAGACCGGCCAGCTGCAGCGCGCCGAAGCCGAACCTGCCCTGCGCGGCGAGGTTGTGGATGGTGAGAGCGGTGGCGATCTCTCCGATCGGCCCGTCGGCGTAGACGCGCTCGATGAGGTTCGGCACCAGCGCCGGGAACGAGTCGTGAATGTGGATCACGTCTGGCATGAACTCCAGGGCTGGCAGCATCTCCAGGACCGCGCGGCTGAAGTAGACAGACCGCGCGTCGTCGTCACCGAACCCGTAGATGCCGTCGCGGTCGTACAGCGACGGGCAGTCGACGAAGTACACCGGGATCTCGCCGAGTCGGCCCTCGAAGATGGTGGCCGCCAGAGTCTGGGCGCCGAACGGCACCTGGAGGTCGGTGACCACAGCGTTCAAGCCGTGCTTCGAGATGTCGATCTCGCGGTAGCGCGGCATCACAAGGCGCACGTCGTGGCCGAGGCGGTGGAGCTCCTTGGACAGGGCCGCCGTGACGTCCGCGACGCTGCCCGACTTCGCGAAGGGCACCAGCTCCGCGGTGGCGCACAGCACCTTGAGGTGCCGTGATTCGACGACCTCGATGGGGTGCGGGTCGCCTGGGATGCGCAGGCCGAGAGACCCAGACGGCGGGATCTGCTCGATGTCGCTGCCTTCGCGGCTGACCACCAGCGCCAGCTCCAGCGTCTCCCCTTCGCGCTTGGCGAGGCGCGTGTAAGGAATCGACAGGAAGAACGGGTCCGGTACCTCCCAGTCGCTCTCCGGCTCGGCTTTCGTCTGCGGCTCGACGACCCGCGCGACGGTGACGCGAGCCCCATCGGCTCCAGGAACGATGCGCACGACGTGGGCCGGCTCGAAGCCGAGCTCCACAGTGTTCGCGAGCGGCAGGGGTAGCTCGAGATGCCCCTCACCGGCGCCGGCCGGCGCGCCCGAGCAGTAGATCCAGAACTCGATGTGCTGCGCTTCCAGCTCGGCCGACGTGCGTGGGGTGTCGATCCGGAAGTAGAGCTGCTCGTGGTCGCTCCCGTAGAAGACCCGTTCGACAACTCCTGCCGGACGGTGCAGGGCGCCGAAGCCCGAGCCGACCAGGTAGTAGCCGGCCTGGCTCCAGACGGGGTCTTTGATCGAGTTCGGGCTGATGCTGACCGACGGCACGCCTCGCTCCGGGGTGCTGGCGCGCTCGATGATGGGTTGGAAAAGCCGGGCCGGCGCTCGCTGGCCCATCAGCTTGTACACGTTTCGCAGGTGCAGCCGGAACTGGTTGTCCCAGATGGGGTCCATGCCCGAGTCGTGCTTGCGGCTGAACCACCAGAACCAGTCGCTTCCCTCGGTGATCAGGATCTCGCGCCACGCGAGTGCCGCTTGCTCCGATTCCTTGGGTCGTTGGCGCAGCTGGTCTTCGAGCCAGTCGCGAGTCTCCGCGAGCAGGTCCCAGGCGATGTTGTGCTCTGGGTCACCGATCCAGGTATCGAGGCTCGCGCCGATCCAGCTTCCCGTGTGCAGGCGGTGCAGCTGCTGGCGCGCCGGGTGCTCCTGAAGGAAATCGCTGACGGTGGTGGTGACGATGTCCTGCGACGCCTCGAGCTCCGTATAGAGAGAGTTCAGGAAATCGTGGCCGTCGCGCGGATAGAACTCCCACGCGTTCTCGCCATCGAGCGCGATCACGGCCAGAAAATCGCGGTCCTCCTGCTGCTCGCGGATCCGCATGAGCCGGCCGATGAGGTCTCTCGCAGCATCGATCGACGACATGCGCTGGTAGTCGAAGCCGATCACGTTGG
>JBGOTG010000182.1:0-5182 GCA_041476405.1 Candidatus Dormibacteraceae bacterium
CCCTCACGGTGATCCCAGCGCTCTCGAGCCTCCTGCTGAAGAGCCGCGGGGAGCACGAGGCGTTCGTCTTTCGAGTAATCAAGCCGGCCTATGGCCGCGCCCTCGAGCTAGCGCTCCGGGGTCGAGTCTTCGTGCTGGCACTGGCTGTGATCTTGCTCGTCGCCAGCCTGGCCGCGTTCCCGTTGCTGGGAACGGAGTTCGTGCCGGCCCTGGAGGAGGGCTCCATCCAGTATCGGATCACGAACATCCCGAGCGCCTCCCTGGATGAAAGCCTGGCGGTGGCCAAGCGCGCCGAGCAGCTGCTTCTGGCGATTCCCGAAGTCGCGTTCGTGTTCTCGATGACCGGCCGCGCCGAGCGGGGTGATGTGGAGGACGTCAACAACACCGAGGCCTTCGTCGCCCTCAAGCCCCTGTCGGCCTGGCGCCCGGGGCTGACCAAGCCCGCGCTCGTCGAGGAGATGCGTGAGAAGCTCGAGGGGGCGATCCCGACCGCGCTCTTCAGCTTCGGTCAACGCATCCAGATGCGCGTGGACGAGCTGATCTCCGGCATCCGCGCCGCGCTGGCAATCAAGGTCTACGGGGAAGACCTCGGCCAGCTCTCGCGGCTCGCCGAGCAGGTGAAGGACGTCCTCGCGTCCGTGAAGGGCGCCAAGGATGTGCAGGTCGAGACCCTCCTCGGCAAGCCGACGGTCACCTTCCAGGTAGACCGCGCCGCCGCCGCGCGCTTCGGGCTCAATGCCGCCGAGGTGCTCGACGTGGTCCGCGCGGGGCTCGGAGGCGAAGCGGTGAGCACGCTGATCGACGGGCCTCGACGGTACGAGGTCGTCGCCCGCTTCGACGAAGCCTCCCGCCGAGACGTGAGCGACATCCTCCGCATCCCGCTCCGGACGGCCGAGGGCAACCTGGTGCCGCTCTCGCGGGTCACCGAGGCCACGGTCACCTCCGGCGTCGCAAAGGTGCGCCACGAGAGCCTGTCCCGGCTCATCGTCGTCCAGGCCAACGTCGAGGGGCGCGATGTCGGCGGCTTCGTGGCCGAGGCGCAGGAGCGGATCTCCAAGGCGGTGAAGTTCCCCGCCGGCTACTACACGGACTGGGGCGGCGCCTTCGAGAACCAGCGGCGCGCGATGCGCACCCTCAGCATCATCGTGCCGCTCACCATCGCACTGATCCTGGTGCTGCTCTACACCGCGTTCAACTCGTTGCGTCACGCTCTTCTGATCATCTCGGGGGTGCCGTTCTCGGTCGTGGGCGGCATCCTCGCGCTCCTGATCTCCGGTCAGAATTTGTCGGTGCCAGCGTCGATCGGCTTCATCGCCGTCTTCGGCGTGGCTATGCTGAACGGCGTCGTCTTGGTCGCGTACCTGGTCCAGCTCCGCGAGGAAGGGTTGCCGCTTTCCGAGGTGGTGCGACAGGGCTGCCTCCTGCGGCTCCGGCCGGTGCTGATGACCGCGACGGTGACAATCCTCGGGCTCGTCCCGCTGCTCCTGGCGCGCGGGGTCGGCGCGGAGGTGCAGCGCCCGCTGGCCACCGTCGTGGTCGGAGGCCTCTTCACGTCTACCCTGCTGACGCTCTTCGTGCTGCCCATCCTCTACCTGATCCTCGAGAGCCGAAAGGGCCAGCGCGAGAATGATACGATCGGAGGGCCGGCCAATGCTTGAGATCAAGGCGTTCGTTCGCGTCAACATGGTGGACAAGGTCCTCCAGGCGCTCGCGTCGGCGGGCATCTCGAACATCACAGTGATTGATGTCCGAGCGATTTGGACCGACCAGCAGGAGCGGCCGCGAGAGATGCACTACTCACTGGAGCTCGCCGAGCGGTACATGAACGTCGCCAAGGTGGAGACCCTGGTGAGCGACGCCGACGGCGATCGCGTGATGGAACTGATCCGAGAGGCAGCGCGGACGGGTCGACCCGGCGACGGGATGGTCTACGCCCTCCCGGTGAGCAGCGCGGTCCACATTCGAAGCGGTAGACGCGACGAGGACGCGCTGCCGACGCCGGAGCCCCAGTGACCCCGACGTCAAAAGCAGTGCCTCCGCACGGACCCAGCCATCAATCCGGCCGGCCGACTACCCGCCACGCTGGCCGCCTCACCTGGACGCTCGTCCTGACCGGGACCTTCCTCGTCGTCGAGGTCGCGGCGGGAGTCTGGACGGGGAGCCTGGCCCTACTGGCCGACGCGGGACATATGCTGACCGACGTCGGTGGTCTCGCGCTGGCCCTCTTTGCCATCTGGTTCGCCTCCAAGCCCGCGACGGCAGCGAAGAGCTACGGCTACTACCGCGTCGAGATCCTCGCCGCGCTCGCCAACAGCGTGCTTCTTCTCGGCGTCGCCATGTTCATCCTCTACGAAGCCTACCGCCGGCTCCGGGAGCCTCCGGAAGTCCAGGGGGCTCCGATGCTCGTCGTCGCCGTCATCGGCCTCGCCGTGAATGCGGTAGGCATATGGCTGCTCCGCCGCGGCGCCGGCGAGAGCCTCAACGTGCGAGGGGCCTACATGGAGGTCGTCAGCGACGCCCTCGGCTCGATCGGTGTTCTCGTCGCCGGAGTGGTGATCATCACCACCGGCTGGCGGCCGGCCGATCCCCTCATCGGCGCCGCCATCGGCCTCTTCATCGTGCCGCGGGCGTGGGGGCTGATCAGACAGTCGGTCGACATCTTGCTCGAGGCCACGCCCGCGCACATGGATCTGACCGAGATCGCCTCGGCCATGCGCGAGGTCGCAGGAGTCCGTCAGGTGCATGATCTCCACGTCTGGACCCTCACGTCGGGCAAGTACGCCATGAGCGGCCACGTTCTCGTCGAGGACGTCGCCGCGAGCGACCGCATCCTCCGCGAGCTGCACGCCCTGCTCCATGGCCGGTTCGAGATCGACCACACGACCATCCAGGTCGAGACCGAGCCGCTCGTGCAGATCACGACCAGCCAGCTGGACCGACCGCCGATGTCCTCCCACGGGACCGCACCATGAGGACGAGTCGCTCGTCCTGTGTTGCAGCACTGCGATCCGGTCCCTTATACTCAGGCAGATGAAGCTGGCCGCGCTTGTCATTCTCATCACGCTGCTGGCACTGGTTCCGGCGGTCGAGCCGGTATGGGCCAGTGGCCTCCACAGCACAGGGCATGGCTATTGCCCGGTCCATGCCAACCCGGGCATCCTGGCCGAACCTGCTCAAGCTCTCGCGTTGCCCCGTGCTCGGAATCTCCGGGGCGCCGGCGGCTCGATTCATCTCCTGGCCTTGACCCGCCCGCACTTCGTTCCACCCCGCCCGTAACACCTGACCCTCAAGGGCTTCGCGCGCCCGCGGACGGCGCGCTCGTCGCTCGATCCGGATACTTCGAGCGGCCCAAGAACGGTATTCACAGACCTGTTCCAAGAGAGAACAGAGCGGATGACCACCGACCACTTGTATGCTGACCATCCCCAGGCCGTCGCGGGGCGGCACCAACCGGGACTGGTCTGGGCGCTGCTCCTTCCGACTCTGCTGCTCGCAGCCTCACCCGGCCCTGACTGGTCCCGTTACGGGCCGGGCCGCCTCGGGGACCTGGTTCTCGCCAATTCCAGAGTGCAGGATACGCTCGTCCTCACGAGTGTCCCCATCCGTGCCCGCGTTCAGTACAGCGGGAGATTCCGTCCCCTGGGTGACGACACCCAGCGGTTCATCGCCACCTGGGCGGAGGCCATGAGTCTTCCCCAGGCACCGGGGGCGTTCCACCGCGAGGGCCTCGTGCTCGAAGACGGGATCGAATACTGGCTTCCGGTCCAGGATGTCGTCGCTGACGCCATGATTCAGGAATTGGAGCCAGGGCAAGCCATCGAGATCTTCGCGGTGTATGCCGGACAGTGTCTTCGCGGTCACGTCTTCCTCGTCAATGAGTTCGTGACGGAGGGCAAGCATTGAGCGTGGAACACGAAATCCAGCTTGATCTGGCGATCGTTTTGCCGGGCGTCGGGGTCGACGACGGATGTCTCGATCGCCTGGAGTCGGCCCTCCAGAGCCATCGCGGGCTGCGGCGCGCCCACCTCGAGCGGGGCCCGGGGGCGCCGATGCTGTGCCTGCACTACGACCCCGATGTCCTCTCCTTGCCCGACGTCCAACGCATGGCGGCGAGAGCCGGGGCCCGGCTCCTGGACCGCTATCGGCACGAGCTGCTCACGCTGGAGGGGATGGACTGCTCCGACTGCGCCACCGTCATCGAGCACAGCCTGGCTCGGATCGACGGCGTGCTCGCGGCCCGAGTCAACTACGCCGCCGAGACCATGCGCATCGAATACGACGCCCAGCGGATCGGTCGGGGTGCGATCGAGCATCGGCTGCAGTCGCTGGGCTACGCGGTGCCGGCCGGTGGGCTGCGAGCCACGCTCGTTGCCTACCAAGAGCTGCTCCTGGTGGTCGCGGCCGGGGCTCTCCTCCTGGGCGGGTGGATGGGCTCGCGCCTCCTGGGCTGGGCGCCCCGCGTGGCGACGTCAGCGTATCTGGTCGCCTATGTGCTGGCGGGATGGGACACGGCACGCCATGCCTGGCATACCCTGCGGGCCCGGGCGTTCGATACGGACGTCCTCATGGTGGCGGCGGCGCTCGGAGCCGCCGTGACCGGAGAGTTCGCCGAGGGCGCATTGCTCCTCGTCCTGTTTGGCTTCGGCCACGCGCTGGAGGCGCGCGTGCTCGATCGGGCCCGGGCTGCTGTCCGGGCACTGGCGGCTCTCGCCCCGAAGACGGCACTGGCCAGGCGAGGCACGGCCGAGATGGAGGTCCCCGTCGACCGGATCGAGCTGCAGGACATCGTCATCGTCCGCCCGGGCGCCCGCGTGCCGGTCGACGGCGTGGTCCTCGTCGGGACATCGGCGGTCGACCAGGCGCCGGTGACCGGCGAATCCGTCCCGGTCGAGAAGGATGCCGGGGCCACCGTGTTCGCGGGATCGGTCAACGGGGAGGGCGCTCTCGAGGTACGCGTGACCCGCCTGGCCAAGGACAGCACCCTCACGCGGGTCATGCGGATGGTCGAGGACGCCCAGACGCAGAAGTCGCCCACCCAGCAGCTCGTCCAGCGCTTCGAGCGCGTGTTCGTGCCTGGCGTGCTCGCCGTCACGGGCCTCGTCATCGTTCTCGCGCCACTCTGGGGCCTGCCGCTGCGGGAGTCCTTCCTCCGCGCCATGACGTTGCTCGTGGCCGCCTCACC
>JBGOTG010000183.1:0-5099 GCA_041476405.1 Candidatus Dormibacteraceae bacterium
CCGTCGACGAATTCACCCCGACGGAGATTTCGATGTGGAGCTGGGCTGGGGCGAACTGGCACCGACTGCGTCCCCAACACTTGCCCGCGATCGGAAACTTGCCTGATCTGACGTACGACCAGGCCAACCACCAGTTCCTCCTGTTCGAGGCAACACTCCAGCCCTCGCCAGGCATCGATGGCAGCCAGACCTGGGTGCTGGCGAAGAACGACTGGAAGCGCGTCGGCTGAGTAGCACAGGCGGCCGGGCTACAAGCCGTAGGTCTTGGCGATGATCTCCTTCATGATCTCGTCGGTCCCGGCGCCGATCCGCGCCAGGCGGGCGTCGCGCCAGGCCCGCTCGACAGGGAACTCGCTCATGTAGCCATGTCCGCCCAGGATCTGAATCGCCTCGTCGGCGACCTCACAAGCGAGCTGCGTCGCGAGGAGCTTCGACTGGGAGATCTCTCGGACCGGGTACTCGCCGTCATCCCACTGCTGGGCCGTCTGATACACGAGGGCCTGGACCGCCGCGATCTTCGTGCCCATGTCCACGAGCTTGTGCTTGATCACCTGGAACTGCGAGATCGGCTGCCCGAACGCTTTACGGTTGCGCGCGTACTCGGTCGTGTACTCGAACACCCTGGCGGCTCCCGCGATGGCCCCCGCCGCCGCGATCATCCGCTCTCCCTGCAGCTCCCACATCAGGTTCTTGAAGCCCTCGCCCTCATCCCCGATAAGGTTTCCCGCCGGCACTCTGCAGTCCTCGAACAGCAGCTCAGCCGTGTCGGAGGAGTGCATGCCCAGCTTCTTGAGGGTCCTCGTGACCTCGAAACCTGGCGTGCCCTTCTCGACGACCAGGAGGTTGAAGCCACTGTGCCCGCGCTCCCGGTCGGTCTTGGTGACAACCAGCACCCACTGGCAGCGTGCGCCGTTGGTGAAGAAGATCTTTCGGCCGTTGACGATGAAATCGTCGCCGTCGCGCCGGGCCACGGTGGTGATCCCGGCGACGTCCGACCCGGCGTCCGGCTCGGTGATCGCGAGCGCGGCGATCTGCTCGCCCCGTATGGCGGGGACGAGCCATTTCCGTTTCTGGTCCTCGGTGCCGAACTTGAAGATGGGCGGCGTGGCCATCTCGGCCTGGACGGCGACCGCCATGCCGAGGCCGCCGCACCCGGCTCGCGCCATCTCCTCGGACAGCACGACGGCCGAGAAGTAGTCCCCGCCCTGGCCGCCGTACTCGGGCGGGTAGCGCAGGCCGAGGAAGCCAAGCTCGCCGAAACGGCGGAAGATCGAGTCCGGGAAGGTCTTCTCCTCCCACTCCTCGAGGTGGGGCTGGACCTCCTTTTCGAGGAATTTGCGGATGTGCAGCCGCAGTTCGTCGTGGGCGTCAGTGAAGTGCATCGGCGTGAGTTTAGGCTCGGACGAGCCTCGAACGGCTTCCGGTATGATTCGCAAGGCCTATCGAGGCCGGACCCCTTTTAGAGATCACGCACGTCTGGGAGTTGGATTGGGCTCTGTAATCAAGAAGCGGCGCAAGAAGATGCGCAAGCACAAGCACAAGAAAATGCTGAAGAAGACCCGGTGGGCAAGGCGTGCTCACGCGTAAACAAGACGCGCGCTCGCGTAGGATGACTTCCTGATGGGCACCTGGATCGTCATCGCAATAGTCGTCCTCGTCCTGATCTGGCTGGTGCTCACCTACAACGGCCTGGTATCGGCGCGCAACCGCACGCAGGAGGCCTGGTCCGAGATCGACGTCGAGTTGAAGCGCCGCCACGACCTCATCCCCAACCTTGTGCAGACGGTCCAGGGCTACATGGGGCACGAACGAGGCACCCTGGAGGCGGTCACCAACGCCCGCGCGGGCGCTGTCGCGGCGGGCGCGACCGGCGACCCCACCAAGATCGGCGCGGCGGAGAACATGCTCACCCAGAGCCTGCGCAGCCTGTTCGCGGTGTCGGAGAACTACCCCGACCTCAAGGCGATCGCGGCTTTCACCAACCTCCAGGAGCAGCTGACCGCGACCGAGGACAAGATCGAGTTCTCGCGCCGCTTCTACAACGGCAACGTCCGCGACTACAACATCAAGCTGCAGACCCTCCCGACCTCGCTCATCGCCGGCGCGCTGGGCTTCAAGGCGTTCGGCTTCTTCCAGGCGGACGAGGGCGACCGCGCCGTGCCACAGGTCAACTTCGGCAACATGCCGTCGTCCGGTGGGCCTGGCCCCTCCTTGGGACCTCCCTCAGCCGGGTCATCCGGGCCGCCCCCGGCAGGCTCGTCCGGCCCTCCTCCACAGGCCTAGCCACCGGCCGAGCGCGCCCAGTCGGCCGCGAACCGGATCGCGAAAGCCGCCACCGCGACCGGGTCTGACGTCTCGATGTCCAGCTCGTGGTTCACATCCAGGCCGCTCAGCGTCCAGTTGGCCGAGCCGAGCACGAGCCGGCCGTCGAAAAGCCCGATCTTCGCGTGCAGCAGCGCCCCACGTGGGATGGGGTACCAGCGCACATCGACACCTGCGGCGCGCAGCAGCGCATACCCGTGCCGGTTGTAGGCCTGGTTCGGATCGAGCAAGACGCGTACGTCAAGGCCACGGCGCATCGACGCCGTCAGCCCTGCGATCGTCTCCGGGTCCGTGAGCGTGTAGACCTCGGCCAGGACACGCAGGCGCGCGCCGCCAAGCGCGGCCTCCAGCATCGCTCGGATCTCCTGCCCTGGCGCCGTCTGCGAGATCTCGCCCCCGGCTGGAGCCAGCGGCGCCGGACTGCCGCCCGACAGCCCCCAGTCCTGTTCGAAGATGTCGACCAGCCGCTTGACCTCGGCCGCCACGCGCGTCTCGAGCACGTAGTCGTGGTTGCGCTCGCTGTGCGAGCCCCAGTTCATGCCGCCGACCACCGCCACGCCGTCCGCGATCAGCAGCTTGACGTGGTCGATCTGGTGGCGGCCGTCGTCGACCGGGTAGACCCGTTCGGGAACGCCCAGGCGGTCCAGCATCACCGCCGAGGTCCGGCTTGCGACAACCGTCGGATCGGTGATCACCCGAACGTCCACGCCAAGGGCCCGGCGGGCCCCAAGCGAAGCGATGAGGTCGGACCTGCCCAGCTCGTAGACCTCCACGAGGACGCGATGGCGCGCCGAGGCGACCAGCCGTCCGAGCAGCGTGAAGATGCTCGCGTCCTGCCACAGCCAAACGGGCTCGGGGCGCCCCGAGCCCGCCGCCGCCTGCGCGGCAGGGCCGATCGGCACGCGGGGTGGAAGGCCCGCACACGCCAAAAGGCAAACCGCCAACGACAGGCACACCAATAGAGTCCGCGCGCGAGAAGGGCGCACCCTCGAAACCATGGCGCGGGCAACGGTAGCGACCGGCGGGCGCAACACCAACCCAGCCTGTTAAGGCCGGCTCAGATCAGCTCCACCTTCATTCCCGCCCGAGCGCCCAGCAGCCGGTCGGCGCGCGCCTCGCGCACACCAACCTCCAGGTAGCCCATGCTCCCGACGTATACGAACGGCTCGTTGGGCCGCGCCTCCGCGTACGTGGTCGCGGAGGCGACGATGTCGTGGTTGTGAATCCGCATCCGCCGCACGGGCGGCTTGAGGTTCGTGACCAGGTTGCCGAACCCGTCGGTCCAGAGCACGCGAGGCGCGGTATCGAGCATCTGAGGCAGCTCGGCGGGGTGGCCGAGCGATTCGAGCGGCACCCCCGAGGCAAGCGCCGCCGCCGCCGGCGCGAAGACATCGCGGCCTTCGAACGTTGGCGCGACGCCCGACCTGGGCGCAAGCTCCACCGCCTTTTGCATGCCGACCTCTTCGATGACGATGGCAAACAGGCCGTTGTCCGGGCCGACGTAGTAGCGGCCTCCCGCACGCAGCGCTAGGCGGCGGCGCGATGTGCCCACACCCGGATCGACCACCACCAGGTGCACCGACCCCGAGCTGAAATGGCGAGTGCCGGCGAACAGCATGAAGGCGCCGGCGAAAACGTCGAAGCGCGGGACCTCGTGGCTGACGTCCACCAGCACCGCGTTCGGGCACCCGGTGAGCACGACGCCCTTCATGGCCGCCACCAGTGGCGAGCCAGAGCCGAAGTCGCTCGTGAACGTGACGACTGGAGGCCTGGCGACAGGGGCGGCGTGACCGGCGGAACGAGCTACCAGTACCTTGTCTCCTTGAAGGGATCGGCTTCGTCGTGGTATCCGCGCTGCTCCCAGAAGCCGAGGCGGTTGCGCTCCATGAACTCTAGCCCGCGAAGCCACTTCGCCGACTTCCAGAAATACTTCGAGGGTACGAAGAGGCGTAGCGGCCACCCGTGGTCAGGCGTCAGGTCCTGGCCGTTCCACGAATAGCAGAGGAGGTTCTGCTCGTTGTCGAGCACCTCCAGCGGGACCGACGTCGTGTACCCGTACTCGCAGTGCGCCATCACGTACTTGGCCTCGGGCTTGGGCTTGACGCGATCGAGGATCTCCTTG
Organism: Candidatus Dormibacteraceae bacterium; assembly: GCA_041476405.1. GTDB lineage: Bacteria > Chloroflexota > Dormibacteria > Dormibacterales > Dormibacteraceae > Palsa-872. The sequence goes on from JBGOTG010000183.1 coordinate 4,445, forward strand.
ATCGGGACGCCGGTCCACCTGTCGCCCAGGCGGCTCCAGCCGGTCACGCAATGGATGTCGGCGACGACCTCTTTCGAAGGCAGCGCGCGCAGCTCGCCGTAGTCGAGGGTCAGGGCGTTCTCGACCGCGCCGAACACTTTGAAGTCCCACCTGGCGATGTCGGTCGTGGGCACGGGACCGAAGTGCAGGAGGGGCCAGCGGTCGGGCGCCGTGAGCGTCTGGCCGGGCGGAATCCGGGCCGGGTCCACACCGTCGGGCAGCTTCTTGCCCTTGAAGAGGAAGGCCATTGCGCGAGTATAGGAACAGGGCAGCGAGAGCCCATGTTCCCGCGAGCGGCCGGCGATCAGGGCGCAGCTATACTGGCCCTTCCGCCCAACCATGTGGGTCCGCAGCTCAGTTGGGAGAGCGCGTGAATCGCACTCACGAGGTCAGGGGTTCGAATCCCCTCGGATCCACCATTCGGAAATTGCGATCGCCCACCCGGGGCGGACCTAACTCTTGGGTGTCGGGAACCGCGCCTCCAGGCTTGGACCAAACCCATTCAACGACCTTCGACCCATCAGTCCCATCAACAACACTGCGAGCACGAAGGTGGCGGCACCCGCCAGCAGAACTTCGAGGGCGGGAATTGGAATGGCCAGGGCGACAAGAGCAC
>JBGOTG010000184.1:0-5088 GCA_041476405.1 Candidatus Dormibacteraceae bacterium
ATGTGGTGCGTCTGCAGCAGCAGCTGGTTGGCCTCTATGTAGGCGGAGCCGAGCGTGGCCTGGCTTGTGGCGCTGAGCAGGATTCGCTGGACTGAACCCACTCCGCCGACGAGCTCGCCCTGGGCGGTCGTGATGGGCACCACGGCGAGGTCGTCCTGGTTGCCGAAGCCCTGGCTCCCGGCGGTGGCGAGGATGCCCACCACCTGGAAGGGGATCTGCTTGACGGTGACCAGGTCGCCTACAAACGCGCCAAGGTTGGCGGCGGTGGTCACCCCGAGCACGATGACGTGAGCCTGGGTGCTGACGTCCGCGGTGCTGATGAAGCTGCCGCTGCCGACGGTGCGCGAGTTGGCCGCCAGCCAGTCAGGAGTGCTGCCCGAGACCGTCGTGCTCCAGTTGCTGGATGCGCTCACCAGCGATTCACGCCCCTGCACGACAGGCGCCACGGCTGCGACGTCGGGCGCGTTGCCGCGGTCCAGCAGCCCGGAGACGTCCGACATGGTCAGCGTGTTGGCGCTTCCCCCGCCTCCGAAAATGCCGCCGGCCACAGTGCTTCCAGGCGTGATCGTCAGGAGGTTGGTGCCGAGCGACGAGATGCGGGCGGTGACGCTGTCGGAGGACGCCTGGCCGATGCCGACAGTGGAGATGACCGCGGCCACCCCGAACAGGATGCCCAGCGTCGTCAGGACAGACCGCAAGCGGTGGCCGAGCAGGCTCCGCAATCCCGTCTCGATGGTGTGCAGCAGGCTCAAGCTGCCACTCCCTGGACCATCCTTCCGTCGCGCATGGTCACAGTTCGCCGCGCCACCGGCGCCACCTCCGGGTCGTGGGTGATCACGATGATCGTCCGGCCTTGCTGGTTGAGGTCGCGCAGGATCGCGAGCACGTCGCGGCTGGCTGCCGTGTCGAGGTTGCCGGTCGGCTCGTCGGCGAGGATGAGGTCGGGATCGGTGACCAGGGCGCGGGCGATCGCCACCCTCTGCTGCTGGCCTCCGGACAGCTGGGCCGGCCGGTGGTTGATGCGATTGAGGAGACCGACCTGGTCCAGCGCATGCAGGGCGAGGGCGCGCCGATCCTGCACATCTCTGTAGAGCAGCGGAAGCTCGACATTTCGCCATGCCGAGAGCTTCGGCAGCAGCTGGAACTGCTGGAAGACGAAGCCGATTCTTCGATTGCGAACGTGCGCCAGCTGCGTCTCGTTGAGCCGGCTCACGTCTTCGCCGCCAAACCAGTAGCGGCCCGACGTCGGCGTGTCCAGGCAGCCCAGGATGTTCATCAGGGTCGACTTGCCGGACCCGGATGGGCCCATCACCGCCAGCAATTCGCCGCTCGCGACGTTCAGGGAGAACCCGTCGAGCGCCACGACGGCGCCGTCACCGGACCCGTAAATCTTGGTCACCGATTCGAGACGGATGAGGTGGTCCGCCCCCAGGTCGATCATCCGCCGCCGGGGCGGAACGTTCCGCCGCCGCCTCTTCCTGCACCTCCCAAGACGGTGCCTGCGCCGCTGCTCGGAACCGAGCTCGTGATCACCGCGATGACGACGACCTGGTTCAGCTGGAGGCCGGACAGTATCTCGGTGCGCGTTGGGTCCGACGCGCCGACCTGGACGGGGACGGAGCTCGGCGAGCCGTTGACCATGACCTGGACGGTGCTACCGGCGGCCGACGTGTGAACGGCGCTCGTCGGCACTGTGAGGACGTGGACGACCTGGTTGACCACGATGCTGACCGTCGCCGAGATGCCGGGCTTGATCGAGTTGCTGGCGTCGTTCAGCTGCGCGGTCACGCCGAAGGTCGCCACGCCCGCCGAGATCGTCGCCACCGGCGAGATCGCCGACACCTTGCCCAGCAGGGCCTGCGTCGAACCTGCCGGCGTCACCTGCGCGGTCTCGCCGTCGGCGACCAGGCCGACCTGCGAGTCGCTGACGGTACCTGTCACCTGGTAAGCGCCGGGGGTGTACACGACGATGGCGTGAGAGGTGGAACCGGTGGAGCCGGTGCTCCCGCCGCCGCTCACCGCCTGGCCGGTCTGGATGTTGATCTGGGCCACGATGCCTGCGATGGGGGAGACCAGCTTGGCGCCGGCAAGCTGGTGCTTCAGCGTGTTCACGTCGACCTGGTCGATCTGGATCTGCGCCTGGTCGATCTGAACCGTCTGAGGCGATGTGGCGCTGGCCAGCAGCGCGGCAAGAGAAGCCTTGGCGGCGGCGAGCTGCTGCTCGGCGGACGCGAGCTGGGCGGCGGACTGGTCGTTGCTCTGCCGGGCCTTCACCTCAGTCGAAGCGAGGGTCTGCTGATCGGCGGCGAGCTTCGCCTCGTCCTGGGCGCACGTCGGCCCTGATGGGCAGTCGACGGCCACCGCGGCGGTATCCTGGTCGACCAGGCTCTGGGCGGCGGCGACCAGCTGCGCGTTGATCGCCCTCGTGTCGGTCAGGCTGACCTTGGCGCTGTTGACCGCAACCTGGGCGGAAGACACAGGGTTGACGGCCGAGGCCATAGCCTGTGCCGTCGGCCCGGCCCGATCCTGAGCGAGCTTCGACTGCGCCGAAGAGAGCGTCGCCTGCGCTTGCGACAGCTGAGCCGCAAGGACGGTCGGGTCGAGAGCGGCCAGTAATTGGCCGGCGGCGACACCCTGCCCGACCTTGACGCTGACCGACTGGACGGTGCCGGACGCCAGGAAGTCGAGGTCCGCTTCGGTGACCGGGGCCAGGTTGCCCGCCATCCCGATGGTCTGGGTGATCGTCCCGTACGTGACCAGCGCCGTCCGGTAGCTGGTGGTGACCTTCCCCGCCCGCGCGTAGACGACCGAGCCGCCGAGGATGGCGAAGACGAGGACGAGGATCACCAGGACCCTCCGCTTGAGCAGGTTCGAGAGGAGGCGCCCCCTCATGCGCCCACTCCGGGGGCCTGCGTCGAGTCCCTGCCCACGGCGTCACGATCGAGCGCGGGGCTGAGAGGAGGGTTAGAGGAACCTTAGAGGCTGCTGAGAGTTCTGAAGGGCGTCCGCGAACATGACCCGGAAGGCGGCGGCGTCGGCTTCCCGCGGATTTGACGGCCGGCTGGTGTTGGCGGCAGCTTTCTCGGCGAGCAGGTCGAGGTCCTCGGCATGGATCAAGGTGCGGAGCGCCGGCAGGCCGAGCTCGTGGTTGAGGTGGCGAACGAAGTCTATGGCGGCGACGGCCAGCTCCGGCTCCGAGCGACCCTCGAGCTCGATGCCGAATGCGCTCGCCAGCCGCGCGTACTTCGCGGCGCTGACCGGGAGGTTGTAATCCATGATGAGCGGCATAGTCACTGCGCAGCAGACCCCGTGGGGATGGTCGTACACCGCACCCATGGACTCCGCGAGGCAGTGACAGCCGGAGACGTCGGTGATCCCCACGGCGAGACCCGCGACGAGGCTTGCCTGGGCCATGCCGCATCGTGCCTCGACGTCGGACGAAACCTCGAACGCCCGGCGCAGATACATGGCGATGAGGCGGGCGCCTTCCAGAGCCATCGCGTCGGATGCCGGCGTCGCCCAACGGCAATGCAACGAGTCGACGGCGTGGCTCAGCGCGTCCATCCCTGTCGAGGCGGTGAGCGCCGCAGGCATCGACATGGTGAGGTCCGGATCGACCAGGGCCACCCGCGGGCAGATTCGCGGATCGAACAGGTTCATCTTCTTGCGGCGGACCGTGTCGGTGATGATCGCGGACGGCGATACCTCGCTGCCGGTGCCGGCGGTGGTGGGGAGCGCGATCACCGGCGTCGGGGTGCTGACCAGGGCGCCGAAGTCCTCCCAGTCGCGCGGATGGCCGCCGTTGGTCAGCAGGACTGCAGCGCACTTGGCGGTGTCGATCGCGGATCCGCCGCCGACCCCGACGAACACGTCCACCGACTGCTCCCGGGCCAGCTCGGCCGCCTCGATGCAGTGAACGTCGCGCGGGTTGGGCTGGACGCGATCGAACACAGTGACAGACAGCCCGGCGGCCTCGAGGTCCGAACCTATTCGGCCGGCAATGCTCAGGGCGACGACCCCTGGGTCCGTGACGAGCATCGCATGAGCGCCGCCGAGCTCGCGAGCCACATCACCGACTCGGCTTGCCGTCCCGCGGCCGAACACCGCGCGCGTCGGCATCTCGAAGAGACCGTCGGCGCATACGCCCTCGCCGCGGCGCGCAAACGCAGGATGAAGGGGGCTCTCCTTCTTCGTCATCGAGTCTTACCTCACACCTAAGGTTGAACGGGTCCTGACGGCCCGGCGATGAAGACCGAGAAGTGGTCGAAGCACGCTTCCTTCACGGGGTAGTTGAGGCAGTCGAAGTTGTCACGGAGCTCGACGTCGCCGGCGAGAAGGCGCTGGAAGCCGTCCGCCATCTCGGTCAGGAGCGACGGCTCGTTCTCGAGCCTCATGAAGTGGCACACGAAAACCCTTCGCACGTCGTCACGCATGGCTGCCAATCGCGCTGTCGATTCGGCGAATTTCTCGAGGTTCGACTCCTCCAGCTGCGCGTAGACCGGTCCCGTGTTGACGGTGTCGCCACCGAACAGCAGGCCGTTGTCCCTGTCCAGCAGGCAGATGCAGTCGGGCGAGTGCCCTGGAGTGTGGAGAACCTCGAGCCGGCGCCCTCCGAGGTCGAGGACATCCCCGTCTTCCAGCAGCCGCGTCGCGCGCGTCGGGACGATCCTGTAGTTCGCCGGCTCGAACCCGTCGGGGAGGGGCCGGACCAGGCGCTCCGCGGTGAGCAGATGAAAGTAGAGGTCGTCCGCCTCCTTGTACGGACCCCAGGCGTCGAGCAGGCGCCGCGTGTACTCCATATAGGCCTCCGCCAGGCCGTCAGGGGCCGGACGCTGGAGGAGCTCCGCTCCTTCGCGATGGATGGCGATCTGATCGAACAACTGGTTTCCGCCGGTATGGTCGAAGTGGTAGTGCGAATTGACCACCAGGAGAGGCTTGCCGGTGAGGTCCTCGGCCACGTTCCTGATGTTGGCAACCCCGAGGCCCGTGTCGAGCAGGACGGCGGAGGTGGTGCCCTGCACGAGGAATGAGTTGACGTGGCCCGGCTCGCCGACCAGGTGAACGCCGGGCTCGAGCTCGCGCACGTCG
>JBGOTG010000185.1:0-5065 GCA_041476405.1 Candidatus Dormibacteraceae bacterium
CATCAGCTCGAGCGCGTGCTGCATCTGAAGCTCGAAGTCGGCCTGGGTGAACGGGAACTCGGTCGGCGACAGCGCCGCCTGCTCGATCGGCGGGATGTCCTCCGGGTCGTAGAGGATGGGCCGGTGAGCGTATGAGCCGATCTCCAGGTCACCGCCTGCCTGGCGCTCGTACATGTTCGTGTCCATGTCGCGCACGATCGGAAACTCGATGTCGCTCTTCGCCCCGGCGAACCTCGGCACAGGCCCGACGTCGATCATCTGGTGCACGGCAGGCGTGAGCGGGATGCTGGCGCCGGCCATCCTGCCGACGCGAGGGCTCCAGACCCCGCACGTGATCACGACGGTCTCCGCCTCGATGTCGCCGCCGGTGGTCCGCACGCGCTTGACCCGTCCGTGCTCGACGTCGATCCCGAGCACCTCGGTCTTGGCGGCCACCGTGAGAGCGCCTGCGGATTGCCCGCGCTCGCGCATCAGCGTGCCCGCGCGCAGCGAGTCGACGACCCCGACGCCAGGCGTGTAGAAGCCGCCCAGGATGACTGACTCGTCGATGAAAGGAACCAGGCGCCTGACCTCGGCGGGAGAGACCAATGAAACGGGTTCGATGCCCCACGACTTTGCCGATGCCATCCGCCGCGTCAGCTCCTGCATGCGCTCCTTCGTGCGTGCGACCTCGATGCCGCCGGACTGGATGAAGACCCCCATCTCCCTGTACTGCTTGACGCTCTCCACTGTGAGGGCCGTCATCTCTTTCGAGTGGTCGACGAGGTAGATGAAGTTCGACGCGTGGCCAGTGGACCCACCCGGGTTGGGCAGCGGGCCTTTGTCCAGCAGGACGATGTCGCGCCAACCCAGCCGTCCAAGGTGGTAGGCGACGCTGTTGCCGACGATCCCGCAGCCGATGACGACGGCGCGGGCGTGGCTCGGCAGGTCGCTCATTCGGGCAGGTAGGGCGAACGGACCTCTTCCGGCAGCTCGTACCACCGGACGCGGTCTCCGACCTGGGCGCGCAGCTTCCACCTCATCGACTTCGACTGCGCGCCCACCACCGCCCATAGCTCCGCCAGCCTCGATCGGACCAGCTCGCGGTCAACGTCCAGCTCGTCAAGTGTTGCGTCGAGCTTCTCGATGTTCACCTGCAGCGTGCGATAGAAGCCCCAGTCGTCGGCTGTCAGGCGGGCGATGTACTCGCCATCGATCCCCTCGTCGTTGCGGCTCTCGATCGGATGGTCGAGGAGCAGCGCCGTGAGGTCGACCAGGTCCTTGCGGTTCACCTCGTAAATCTGGAGCTTGCTGAGCAGCAGGTCGGATGGGCTCGCGCAGGGGCCCTCGTGATCCAGCCGTTCACGGAGGTCGATGATGTGGGACATCCTGATCGAGTCGATGAAAACGTCGACCTGGCGGCTGTGGTCGTTGTCGTAGAAGTAGAGCCGGCGGTCTCCCTGCATGAGGTTGAACCGCTCGTTCGCTTCGTAGCCGAGCGAGGGAAAGAACGCAAGGACCGCCTTTCGGTCGCGCTTCGGCATCACGTAGTCGAGGTCGCCGTACTTGCGCTTCAACGGCGGTCGGCGGGCGCTTGGCGAATGAAGGTGGATGCCGGCTCCGCCCATCAGCTTCACGCCCAACCTGGCGGCCTGGGCGGCCGCCGCGATCCGCTCCGCCTCCGCTATCGGGTCCTCGAGCGGGCCGCTACCCGCCATCGACCTCGATCACTATCGTCTTCAGGTCGGTCATCTGCTCCAGCGCGAAGCGGCCTCCGACACGGCCGATGCCGCTGTGCTTGCCGGCGCGGCCGCCGAATGGCAGGTGCGCCTCCCAGTAGTTGGTGGATTCGTTGACGTTCACCCAGCCCATCTCCAGGCGGTCCGCGAAACGCAGGGCTCGGGAGAGGTCGCGCGTGTAGACGGCGCCAAGGAGCCCGTACGGCGAGTCGTTGGCGAGCGCCAGCGCCTGCTCCTCGTCGCGGAACTTGATGATCGGCGCGATCGGGCCGAACGTCTCCTCCTTGCTGACGCGCATGGTGGGCTCGACGTCATCGAGGATGGTGGCCGGGTAGTAGAGGCGCGTTGGGAAACCGTCCGCGCGCTTGCCGCCGAGCACCAGCTTGGCGCCGCCGGCCAGGGCGTCCGCAACGTGCTCGTCCATCTTGGTCGCCACGCCCTCGTTGTTGAGCGGCCCGAGCGTGGTGTCGGCCGCGAAGGGGTCACCGAGACGCAGCGCTCTCGCCGCCTCCTCCAGACGCGCCACGAACTCGTCGTGGATGGGCTCTTCGACGAGGATCCGCTCGCCTGCCGTGCAGCTCTGGCCGGCGCACAGGTAGCAGCCGACGATCGCCCCTTCCACGGCGCGACCCAGGTTCGCGTCGGCGAACACCACCTGCGGACCGTTGCCGCCCAGCTCCAGCATCACGTGCTTGCCCGCCGCCCTTCGAGCCACCGAGGCGCCGGTCTCCGTGGACCCGACGAATCCGACGCCGTCGACCAGCGGGTGGCCCGCCACCTCGTCGCCGACCTCAGCGCCCGGGCCGGTCACCAGGTTGATCGCTCCGGGCGGGAGGTCCGCCTCGGCCATGCACTCCATGAGGGCGACCGAGATGACGCTGGTCGACGAGGCAGGCGTCCACACCACCGTGTTGCCCGCCGCAAGCGCCGGCGCGATGAGCTCCGCGGCCATCGTGAGCGGCCAGTTCCAGGGCGTGATGATCCCGTACACGCCTCGCGGGTAATGGCGGGCGAGGACCAGCTTGCTGGGGCTGGCGGACGGGAGCACGCGGCCCTCGAGGCGCTTCAGGTCCTCCGCCGCGATTCGGAAGTACTCGGCCGCCTCGTCAACCTCGCCAAGCGCTTCGGCCACCATCGGCTTGCCCTGGTCGAGCGTGAGGAGGTGGCCCAGCTCCTCGCGGCGGCGCTCGATGGCCTCCGCGATCCGGTGCAGCCTCCGCGCTCGCTCGAATCCCTTCAGCGCAGCCATCGCGGGCCGCGCCTTGTGGGCAGCCTTCACTGCGCGCTGGGCATCGGCTCGGGTGCCTTTGGGGACCTGCGCGATGACCTGGCCGGTCGCGGGGCTGATTGCGTCGAACGTCTTCCCGCTCTCGGACTCGGCCCAGGCTCCGTCCACAAACATCTTTCGCACCGAACTGGCCACGTCGACAGTCATCTTGGTATCCATCCTGCTGGGCGTCCCAGCTCAAAGGCCTGTGCGTAGATGCGGCGGTAGGCGGCCGCGTCGACGTCGCGCGGGTTGCCGACGCTCTGCGGATCGGCGGCGGCCTTTTCCGCGAGCATGGGGATCTCGTCCTCGTCGAAGCCGAGCTCTTGCATGCTCGGGATCTCGACGTCCCTGGTCAGCCGATGGACGTATTCGACAGCCATCTCTGCGGCGCGCCACACGGGAACCCCCTGCACGTCCAGGCCGAACGCCTGGGCCATGCGGGCGAATCGCACAGGCTCGCCGGCGTGGTTGTACTCCATGACCGGGCCGAGAAGCCGTGCGGTCAGCGCGCCATGAGGCGCGTCGTGGACGCCTCCGGCCGTCTGGCTCATCGCGTGAGCAGCACCGGCCGAATCCGTGCCGTACGCAAGCCCTCCCAGCATCGCCGCTGCGCTCATGTGGTAGCGAGCCTGGAGGTTCTGGCCCTGGGAGAACGCAACCCTGAGATAGCGGGCGACGTACTCCATCGCCATCAGGGCCACGGCGTCGGTGAAGGGTTGGTAGTAGGTCATCGTGAAGCACTCGACCGCGTGTGCCAGTGCGTCCATTCCAGTTCCGGCGGTGACGTGGGCGGGGAGCTTGACGCTCAGCTCCGGGTCGATCAGCGCGACCCACGAGGCGATGTTCGGCGTGCCGCCGACGTTGAACTTGATCTTGCGCTTGGGGTCCGTGATGACCGCCCACAGGGTCACCTCGCTGCCCGTGCCCGCGGTCGTCGGCACGGCGATCATCGGCGGGATGCGGGACTTGATGGGGCTGTGGCCCCACTCGTAGTCCAGGATGCTGCCATCGTGCGCGGCGACGACGCCGATTCCCTTGGCGGTGTCCATCGAGCTGCCGCCGCCGATCGCGACGAGGCCGTCGCAGCCCTGGGCGCGGTACTCGGCCGCGCCGGCATCGACCAACTCGACGCCAGGGTTAGCCTTCACCCTGTCGAAGATGACGGGCTCGCAGTCGGACCCGCGCAGCGCTTCCAGGGCGGTGTCGAGCAGGCCCGCCGCCTTGACCCCCGGGTCCGTGACGAGCAGTGGCCGGCGCATGCCGAGCAAGCCCGCCTCATTGCCGAGCTCTCGGATGGCGCCCAGGCGTTGGACCAGGCGCGTCGGGCTCTGATAGGTCCGAAGTGTGTGTTCCAGCATTTGTTTAGAAGGCTCGGCCGCCGGACCGAAGCCCGGCGGCCGTTGATGAGCCTCTATTCAACCGGAATCTCGTGGTGGATGCGGTCCAGGTCGATTCCTTGGCGCTTCCGAACGACTCGGGCGACGACGTATATCACGATCGCTAGAACGTAGGTCCCGACGAAGTAGTAGAGGGAGTTCAAGGTCTTCGAAAGCGTGGTGCCATACAGGTTGTCCGGGTTGAAAGACCACTCCCAGAGCATGAAGAGCAGGAAGGCGCCCGTGATCACCCCGACGATGGTGATGGCCGGTATCCCGGCGACTTTCCAGCTTGCGATCGGCGAGGCGTTGTAGAGGTCCTTGCGTCTCCAGGGAAGGATGACCGCGGCCACGGTTGTGGCGAAGAATGTCAGCGCCAGCACGGCGGTGGCGTCCAGGAACACGGCCTGGAAGTCCGGCTTGTAGGCCCAGATGGCGCTGATCACGATGGATGGCACGATCATCAGAACCAGAGAGCCGTAGGGCACGCGCCGCTTGGCCGAGTTGTTGGCATCCCACGTCGGCAGAACACGGTCGAAGGCCGCCGCGAAGTTGACGCGGTTCGATGAGAGGAACAAAGTTCCGGCCCAGCCGAAGAACCAAAGGCCCATGACGATGATGAGCACGGCCTGGAAGATGTGGTTGTCGACGAGCCAGCCGGCAAACATCACGGGATACGGCCACGTTCCGACCGGCGGCGC
>JBGOTG010000186.1:0-5047 GCA_041476405.1 Candidatus Dormibacteraceae bacterium
ACGTACTAATCCTGTGAACCCTCTATGAGCCAGGGCACCGCCGTCCTGCTGGGCGCCATCGCCGGCGCCACCATTTTCCTCGGACTGCCGGTGGCGAGGATCCGCGGCCTGCCCAAGGTCGTCCAGGGCCTCCTCAACGCTTTCGCGACGGGGATCCTGGTCTTCCTGCTATGGGACATCTTGAGCCACGCCGGGGAACCTGTGGACCACGCCCTGGCGGCCGCCCGCACCGGCGACGCCGGGCCCTTTGCGATCCTGGCGGCGATCTTCGCGGTGGGCGTCGGGGCGGGCCTGCTCGGCCTCGTCTACTTCAACCGCGCGCTGTTCGGGCACCTCAGACACGAAGTCCACAACCCAAGCCCCCAATCCCTCTCGCTGGCGATTGCCACGGGCCTCGGGCTCCACAACCTGTCCGAGGGGCTCGCGATCGGTCAGTCCGCACACACGGGCGCGATCGCCTTCGCAGGCGTCCTGGTGGTCGGTTTCGCCCTGCACAACATCACCGAGGGGTTCGGGATCGCCGCCCCCATGACCATGGCGCCCAAGCCCGCGTCATGGGGATTCCTCGGGCTGGCCGGCCTCATCGGAGGCGGACCGACCTTCGTCGGGACCTGGATCGGGTACCTGGCCAGCTCGGACTACTTCTACGTCGCATTCCTGGCGATCGCCGCCGGCGCGCTGCTCTACGTCGTGAACGAGCTGTTCAACGTCGGCCGCAAGCTCAGCACGCCGCCCATGTTCGCGTGGGGCTTGCTGCTCGGCTTTCTGACCGCTTACGGCACCGACCTGGTGCTGACCCTGGCCGCCGCCTAAGCCCGCAACGTCCTAGCTGGCGTAGTCGAAGTCGTCGGGCTCGGTGTCGTCCCAGTCAGGGAAGCGCCAGCGGAAGAGGCGTTCCTGGATCTCGAAGAGGCTGTCGAGGGTGTCCTGGACGTGGCCGGCGTCCCGCAGGGGCTCCCGGACGTGGTGAGGCATGGTCTCAACGGCCTCCCGCAGCTCGGCGCGCACGGGGCCGGGAACTGTCTTGACGCCGTCCCGGTTCATCTCCTCCAGGCGCCACAGGACGCGGTCGGTCGCCTCCAGCATCCGCTGGAAGGCATAGCGGCGCTTGTTCTGGCGCCGAAGCGCCGTCTCCTGCTGCTCGATACGCGTGCTTGTGTGATCGATCATTCCAGCTACCTTTCTTAGCTTACTGGCTCAGGTCACTGTTCACCAAGAGGGGAACCTGGCTGATTTTCCGGCTCGGCTCGAACGTCTGTTCCTTCCGATCGACGGATGGGGCGAATTTCGACGAGGCGCTCGCAAGGCCGCCGTCGTGTTCGTCCTCTACGAATCGGGGGGCCGCTGGCGCGTGCCTTTCGTGAGGCGCCGGGCCGACCTGCGCGACCATCCGGGCCAGATCGCCCTGCCTGGAGGGGGCGTCAGGGAAGGCGAATCAGCCTGGGCGGCCGCACAGCGAGAGGTCGCCGAGGAGATCTCAGTGCCGGCCGGCCGCCTGGTGCCCCTCGGCGCCGGGGAGCCCATCTACACGGCCGTGTCCAACTTCTCGGTCGTGCCGTTCGTCGCCCACCTGCCCGACCCCGTGCCGGCGTTCGTGCCCGACCAGAGCGAGCTGGACGGAGTGCTCGAGATACCGCTCGACCGGCTGCTCGATGACAGCGCGTGGCTGCTGTCGCCCGACCCGTGGCGCTTCCGCTACCTGGCCCACGAGGAGAGCGTGGTCTGGGGACTCACCGAGAGGATCGTGGCCGGCCTGGCGCCCAAGCTCAGGCAAGCCCTCGAAATATGAGCGTCCGGCTTCGCCGGAGGCGCTGCTCTCTTTCCGGCATATGGATGGGCTGGTGTTTTAGAAGAGTCTCGCCACGCAACGTATTGGAGCAATTGAGGACAAAGTCATGGCCGGGGGAACCCGGCCAACCCTGCAACGCTAGTGATTTAAGAGTCGATCGAGCCTGTGGAGCGACCATGCCAGGTAGCCGCCGAGGATGAGCACCGCAAATGCGTAAGCAGTGACGAGATAGATCATCGAGCAGGCTCCGGCTCGTGTTTGGCGATGACCGGGACCGAGGCGCTCGCAGGCGACGGCGCCTCATCCATCAGCGTTTCGATTCGATAGCGGATCGCGATCATCACGGCGCCCAGGAACAGCGTGCAGGCCAGCGCCACGAGGAAGGTCAGCAGCATCTGTGGCGGAAGCGCGTCGTTGACGATCACCGGCCCGGGATGCTGAGTCCGCCACCACGTGACGCTGAAATAGACGACGGGCACGTCGACGAAGCCGAAGATCCCGACCACCGCGGCGAAGCGCGCCGACTGGCGGCCAGGCTCGGCGAGCCTGCGCAGCAGCAGGTAGCCCGCATAGACCACCCAGAGCACCAGCGTGGACGTGAGGCGCGCATCCCACGTCCAGAACGTGCCCCATATCGGTTTCGCGTACAGCATCCCCATGACCAGCGTGACTGTGGTCAGGACGACGCCGACCAGAGCGGCGGATCGAGCGAGCCGGTCTGCGCGCGCGCTTTCAGTCCGGAGGTAGACGGCGCTCGCGACCAGCACCACTGCAAACGCCGCAAAGGCTGCGATGGCCGAGCTGACATGCAGGTAGAAGATGCGCTGAGGCTCCTTCTGCAGGTAGTCCTCCGGAGCGTAGAGGAAGATCATGGCGGCCGCGACGAGCATCAAGAGCACCGCAATCCCGGCCAGCCTCGTGTATCTATTCATCGAGCACGAACCTCGCCGCCAGTGAGGTGAGCACCACAAAAAGTATGTCGAAGTCGACCAGCAGGCCGAGAGCCTGGTCGTAGCTTCCGTTCGCCCCCATCGCCACCTGGACGGCTTGCCCTCCCGCGACGACGAACGGTATCCAGAGCGGGAGCGTGAGCAGCGGGAGCAGCACCTCTCGCGCGCGCACCCGCGCCACCATCGCCGCGAAGAGGCAGCCCAGGGCCGCCATGCCGACGGTGGCGACGAGGACTGCCACCACCAGGCGCAGGTTGAGCGGCGTGCCGAAGAACAGCGTGAGCACGGGCAGCAGGACCAGCTCACACGCGACCAGCAGGAGTCCCGCGGCGATGGCCTTGCCGGCGAAGATGGCGGCCGGCGACGCGGGGGTGAGCAGCACCGCCTCCAGCGAAGCCTGCTCGCGCTCGGCGGCGAACGCCCGCCCGAAAGCGACCAGGCCCGCAAAGACCAGGGTCAGCCAGAGCACACCTGGAGCGATGGTGGCCGCATTCTGCGAGTCGATCTGGAAGCCGAAGTTGGCGATCACCAGGGCCAGCACGACGAACTGGCCAAGCGCGGGAAGCAGCTCGCGAGTGCGCCACTCGGAGGTGAGGTCTTTGCGGGCGACCGCCAGCGCCACGGCCACGGACCGGTTCACCGCACCACCCGCAGGCGTGTCCCTGCGCCGAGCGACCTGCCGCTTCGCAAGACAAGCGTGCGGCAGCAGAGACGGTTGGCGAGCGCGTGGTCGTGGGTGGCCAGCACAGCGGACCTGCCCTGCATGACCCTGGCCAGGAGATCCGCCCCGCCAGAGTCGAGGCTGGCGTCAGGCTCGTCGAGGATGAGGAGCCTGGGATCGTGAAGGACCGCACGTCCGATCGCCAATCGCTGCTGCTCGCCCCTGGAGAGCCGGCCGGCGGGTCGCCGGGCGACGTCCGTGAGGCCGACCAGATCCAGCGTTCCCGATACGCGACCGCGATCGACGCCGTGCAGCGAGCAGAAGAACTCGAGGTTCTCGATGGCGGAAAGGGCGGGATACAGCCCAGGCGCGTGGGCGACGAACCCGATGCGCGCCCGAAGGCGGTTGCGCTCCCGCAGCGCATCGAGCCCGAAGATCTCGAGACGGCCCGCGGTCGGACGGGCGGCGGTGGCGAGGATGCGCAGCAGGGTGGTCTTGCCGGCGCCGTTCTCGCCCAGCACGGCCAGGTGCTCGCCTGCGTCGAGCACGAGGTCGACGGAGTCGAGGGCCAGGTCCGAGCCGAACCGCTGGGTGAGCTGTTGGCCGACGATCGTGCTCACTGCGGTTCCGGTTTCGCGTGGTCTAGGGGCGATTGCGTGTCGGGCGCTTCGTCCGGCGTCTTGATCAAGGGCCAGAGCACGAACGGCCCGGCGGCGAAGATCAGCAGGGTGGCGACGACGAGAGTCATCTGTGTCCCGAGCCGGGGGTTCGGCGCAAAGTCGCCCGATCGGCGCCCGAGCTCAAGGCGCCGGCGAGCAACGGAGCGAGCATGTCGATAGACCTGTAAGCGAGTAGCGGAGCCAGCAACGCGGAGATCGGGCGCCTAGCGGGATGAACCCGAAGGGTGACACGGGCACCGCGCAGCGCCGCCCCTGGCATTTGCGTCGAAATCCTGGCTCGGGACACTACGCAGGCACCGCGGTGCGCACTCTCGAGACAACCGTGTCGGAGGCGGTCAGCCTCGCGCCCACGTTGCCGAGGATGACGCCGAGGATGATGATCATGCCGCCGGCCCAGATCCATGCGACCAGCGGGTTCACGAACACTCGAAACGACGCGGAGCCGTCGTCATTCATGCCAGTGAGCACGACATAAACGTCGGCGAGTGGCGTGCTGCTGATCGCGACGTGGGTGAGCGATTGCCCTCCCAGCCCGGCGTACGCCGCTCGCGCGGGCTCGAGAGTCTGATCGCCAAGCCGCATCGTGCCCACGAGCTCGGTATGGTCGGCGAGCTGCCGCTGCACGGCGCCTTCGTAGGTCAGCGTGTAGCCGGCCACCGAAACGTTCTGGCCGGGCATCAGCACGGCGTCCTTGGTCTGCTGCCAGAAGTTCGACCCGGCGATGCCCACAACGAGCACGACCATCCCGAGATGGGCGAGGTACGCACCGTAGCGCCGCCTCTTTCGCAGGATTGCCGCCGCGGCGCGCGACCAGCCGCGCCCTGATCGGATCAGCCTCGCCCCCGCGCGCCAGTACTCCATGAGGCAGGTAGTCGCTGCGGCGGCCGCCAGGGGCACGGCGAGCAGCGCAGGGACCGACTGCACTCCCACGATCAAGAGGCCGGCCAATACGACCATGGCAGCTCCG
>JBGOTG010000187.1:0-4975 GCA_041476405.1 Candidatus Dormibacteraceae bacterium
CCGCACCGCCTCCGTCGAGCCGTTGCTGATGCAGTCGTTGTAGAAGAGGCGGAAGTGGTCCAGCGGCTGGCCGGTCAGAGCAGGACCGCTTTCGCCCAGGCCCAGCTTCGCGTACTCCTCTGAGCTGGTCTCGGCAAACGCAGCGATTCGTGCTGCGAAATGCGGAATCATCCCGCCCATGTGGTGCGTGACGAATTTGATGTTGGGGAATCGCTCGAACACCCCGCCGTAAACCAACCGCGCCATCGCGAGAGAGGTGTCGAAGGGCCAGGCGAGGACGCGATCGAGCACGTCCTTTCTGATCCACGGGTAGTAGTTCGCGTGTTGAGGATGGATCCAGATCGGAAAGTCGAGGGTCGCCGCCCTCTCGTATAGGGGCCACATCGACTCGTCATCGAGGGGTTTGCCCTCGACGTTGGAGAAGATGAGCACGCCCTTCAGGCCGAGCTCTCCGTGGATTCGCTGGAACTCTTCCATCATGACTTCGTCGACAACCGGCAGCACTCCGACGCCGACGAATCGATCGGGGCGTTTGGCGGCGAACTCGGCGATCGAATCGTTAGCCACGCGGGACAGCCGGTGGACGTCGGACCGGTCCATGCCCAGCCACACAGGCGGCCGGGCAAGAATGAGCACCTGCACGTCGAAACCATGCTTGTCCATGTAAGCGAGCCGGGCCGCGTGCTCGAAGTTGTGCGGGCTCTGAGCGCGAAGTGCTGCGAGCTCTTTGCTCGGCTTCACCTCAGCCAGGGCTTCGATCAGAGGCATTGGGAAAACGTGCGCATAGGCGTCGATGACCATCCCGGCTCGATAATACCTGCGAAGGTAGTGAGTAGCACCGAAGGCTTCATCGGGCAGTCGATGAGGCGTCGCGAAGATCCGCCCCTGATCCAGGGAAAGGGCCGCTACGCCGCAGACAATCACCTCCCTGGCATAGCTCACATGGCAGTGCGTCGTGCCGGGGTGCCGCGTGGCGATGGCCTCGAGGTCGACGTTTCGGGAGCGCTCAAGATGCCGGGCGTCATTGGGGCCTGGATTGCAGGTGAGCTTGGTCTGGTCGACGAGTTCATGCCGGACCCGAATCCTCAGCAGCCGCTAGCGGTCCGCAGGCCTGTCTTGGCCAGGCGGGAGGTGCGCTTCGAGGGGGACGCCGTGGCGGTTGTGCTGGCTGAGTCCGAGTACCAGGCCCACGACGCGATCGATGCGATCGACGTCCAGCTGAATCCCCGCTCGGAGGCGACCAGCGCCCTTCCCGGGCAGAGCTTCCGCATCGGGGATGCAGAGCGAGCGATTCAGGAAGCACCGATCAGAGAGAGGCAGCACCTCACGATGGCGCGGATCTGCGGCGCTGCGATGGAGCCCAGGGCCGCGTTCGCCGACTGGAGAAAGGAGGAGAACAAGCTCTACATTCGCGCCAGCGTCGGCGGCGTACACGTGCTGCGCGACACGTTGACGAGATGCCTCGGGCTCGAGCGCGGGCAGGTCGTCGCTCTGGCGGAAGACGTCGGCGGCAGCTTCGGGGCGAAGAATCACCCCTACCCCGAGTACATCATGGCGGCCGCGATCAGCCGCCTCATGAGACGCCCCGTGCGCTGGGTGGCCGGCCGATCCGAGGACGGTCACACGACGGGCCAGGCCCATGCCGCCGACCTTGACCTGGAGATCGCCTCCGACAGTGATGGACGGCTGCTCGCGCTGCGCGGGAAGATTTCGTGGACCGTCGGAGCCTACCTTGGCCGCGGCGCGTTCCAGGAGAACAGCATCGCCGCACACGCCATGTCCGCATACCGGATGCCTGCTTTCGACGTGGAGGTGACACCGCGCCAATCGGACACTCCGCCGGCGGCGTTCATTCGCGGTGGCGGGCGCCCGGTCGGCAATTTTGCAGTCGAGCGGATGATGGACCGGCTCGCTCGCCGCCTTGGCCTGGACCCGATCGAGCTGCGTCGCCGCAACCTCGTCGGGCCGGCGGAGATGCCTTACGACACCGGGCTCAACTCGATCGTCTACGACGGTGGGGACTACCCACGGCTCCTCGAGCTGGCGGTCGAACGAGTGGGCGCGGCATCTATTCGCCAGCGCCAGCGTGCCGGCGAACCAGTTGGACTGGGCGTTGCGATGTGCGTCGAGTCCACAGGGATCGGTATGCCCGAGCCCTCACGCGTGGCTGTTCTGGCGGATGGCACTGTGCGGGTTTTCGTCGGCAGCACCCCTCAGGGCCAGGGCCACCAGACCTTTATCGCCCAAGTCGCCGCGGACCGCCTCGGCTGGCCGGTCGACCGCGTGGAGGTACGAGCCGGCGACAGCCGCGACGTCGCTTTCTCATTTGTCACGGCGGGGAGTCGCAGCGCTCTCGAGGTTGGCAACTCGGTGGCGCTTTCCGCGGCTGCAGCACGGCGCCTGCTTCTCGACCGCGCGTCGCAAAAGCTCGAGGCGGCCGTCGAGGATCTTGTGCTCGAGGTCGGCGGGGTCGGGGTTCGCGGCGTTCCGGACCGCCGCGTCAATCTGAGCGAACTAGTTGGTGACGGGCTCGAGGCGGCAGAGGGCTGGGATTCGAAGGGCAAGGGGGCGTGGGCGTCGAGCTGCCACGCGGCAGTTGTAAAGGTCGACGCAGAGACTGGCGGTGTCGACATCGAGCGCTACGTGATCGCGCACGATTCCGGCCGCCCGATCAATCCGATGATGCTGGACGGCCAGCTACATGGCGGTTACGCGCATGGTCTCGGCTACGCCCTCTTCGAGGAGGCGCTGTACTCGCCAGATGGAAACTTCCAGTCACCGAGCTTTCTCGATTACACGATCGTCAGCGCGCCGGAGCTCCGAGTCGAGCCCGAGCTGATCCACACCGAGACCGCTACGATTCACAATCCCGAGGGTTTTCGAGGAGCCGGCGAGGCGGGGACGATCGCAGTTCCGGCCGCGATCGCGAATGCGATCGAGGATGCGCTCTATGCGATGGGTTATGAGGTGGCGGTGGACTCGGTGCCCGTCACGCCGATGAAGCTGTGGACCCTGATACACCAAGCCGGGCGCGCGCAGGGCGCAAGTTAGCGAAAGCGCGCGCATGGCGCAGGTTAACGAAGGCGCTCGGCGAGCGACTTCTTCGACACCTTCCCAAACGTAGACAGCGGAAAGTCCTCCATCAGCTCCAGGCGCTCGGGCAGCTTGAACTTGGCCATGCCCGCATCCAGTAGGAACCTCGTGAGGGCTTCGAGCGTAAGCGCGTGACCCTGGCGCGGGATCACGCACGCGCACATCCGCTCGCCGAGCACCGGATCAGGGTAGGGGACGCAAGCAACGTTGCGGACCGAAGAGTGCGTGAGGATCACGCTCTCCACCTCTTCAGCGCTGATCTTCTCGCCACCGCGGTTGACAAGGTCCTTGATCCGCCCCTCGACGAGGTACGACCCCGACGGGTGGCGTCGCATCAAGTCGCCCGAGCGGTAGAAACCGTCCGCAGTGAACTGGCGCGCGTTGTAATCGGGCACTCGGTAATAGCCGCGCAACGTGTAGGGACCGCGCACCGTGAGCTCGCCGACCTCGCCATCGGCGACTTCGCGGCCGTCCTCGTCGGTGAGCCGCACCTCGTCGTCGGCGCTGACCGGCCGGCCGACGGTCTCGAGCCGCACGTCTTCGGGGTCGCCTCGTCGCACGAAGAACAAGGTCCCTTCGCTCATCCCGAAGTTTTCTTGAACGAATGCGTTGGGGAAAGTTTCGGCCATTCGCCTTCGGACCTCAGGCTGCAGGCGTTGGCCACCCGACTGCAGCAGCTCGACCGAGGTCAGGTCGTGGCGGCCCGACGCCGGATCGGAGAGCCAGCGGATGTAGAGGGCTGGCACACCCCCGACGTGGGTGACCCTGTGCTTCTCGATGAGCTCGAACACATCGGGCGCCTTGGTGCTCGTCCCGATGACGACGCGAGCGCCCGCCATCAGGAAACCCTGCACGCCGGGACACGCGAGCGGCATGTTGTGCGCCAGGGGCAGCACGCAGAGTTGGCGGCTCTCGGCAGTGATGTCCTGGACGGCTGCCGCAGCTCGCGAGTTATAGAGGTAGTCGTTGTGCGTTCGCGGTATGAGCTTTGGGATGCCGGTCGTCCCGCCTGACAGGAGCAGAACGCAGGGGTCGGTTGGATCGACGTCGATTGGAGGTGGGGGAGCGGTTGGCGGGATGCCCTTCAGCTCGTCGAGCATGTAGGTGTCGCGCAGCACCGGGTTGGTGCCCTGGACCTCTTCGGCCAGCGCCGGGTCGCTACCGAAGTACGCGACAGCGTCGGCCAGCTTGACGAAGTGGTCGATCTCGAGCCGGCGATGCGGCGCCAGAGCAAGGATGGGGACGATCCCGAGCTTCTGCAGCGCGAAATAGAGAAAGAGGAAGTCCGGGCCGTTAGGCAGGTGGACGACCACGCGATCGAGCGGGCGCAGGCCGCGCCCGTATAAGTGTCCAGCCAACGAAGCCGACCTCTGCCCAAGCTCCGCATAGGTGATGGCCTGATCCCCACTTTGCAGCGCGATTCTGTCGTGATGCTTGGCGAACAGCTCGCCGAAGACGGTGTCCAGGGTCTCGTCCCGCCAATAGCCCAATCGCCGATAGCGTTCGGCAAACTCGGGAGGATACGGAACGACCCCGTCAAGACCCATCAGGTGGTGGCCGAAAAGCCGCCATCGATCACGACGATCTCGCCGTTCACCATTGGGTTGCTTGCGATCAAGCTCACGATGGTGATGGCCACCTCGTCCGGCGTCACGCAGCGCTTCAGTGGCGTCAAGCTCGCGCGTCTTTCCATCAAGCGCTCGTAGTTAGCGCCGAGCGCGTTCTCCATCCACTCTCCTGACATCCACCCTGGAGCAACAGCGTTGACCCG
The DNA here is from genome assembly GCA_041476405.1 of Candidatus Dormibacteraceae bacterium. Classification (GTDB taxonomy): domain Bacteria; phylum Chloroflexota; class Dormibacteria; order Dormibacterales; family Dormibacteraceae; genus Palsa-872. Next base: position 4,865 of record JBGOTG010000187.1, read on the forward strand.
GATCTTCGGACCGAGCGCACCCGCCAGGGTCCGAGTCAGATTGCCCACCGCCGCTTTGCTGGCGGCATAAGGAAACGGCTGCGGGCCGGGCCGGAGTCCAGCGATGCTGCA
>JBGOTG010000188.1:0-4965 GCA_041476405.1 Candidatus Dormibacteraceae bacterium
ATTCGCTGCTTCACCTTGTCGAGGTCGTAGTGGTCGGCGTCGAGGATCTCACGGGCCTTGGTGACATCCACCTCGCCACCGGTGGAAGTGTTCCAGGGCAGCGAGACGATCAGCTCGAGGTAGGTCCGAATGACGGACGACTCGGGCGAAGCAGAAGGTATGCGCTCGAGCCTCGCGATCTCCCGGTCCGCCTCGCGCTGTGCCTCGGGCGGCAGTCCCGCCTTGACGATCCGCTCTCGAAGCTCGCCAAGCTCCCCGAGCTCGCTGTCCAGCTCGCCGAGCTCGCGCTGGATCGCCTTCAGCTGCTCGCGCAGGAAGTACTCGCGCTGGGCCTTGCCCATCTGCTCTTCGGCCTGCGACTGGATCTTGCGACCCAGCTCCAGCACCTCCAGCTCGTGGGCCATGTGCCCGAGCAGGCGTTCGAGCTTCTCCTTGGCGGAGCTCATCTCCAGGATCTCCTGCCGCTGCTCGGTGGTGAGCCGCGTGTGGTTGGCGATGTAGTAGGCGAGGTGAAGTGGGTCGTCGATGGCGGCCGCGCCGCTCGACAGCTCCGCGGGCAGGTGCGGCGCCAGCGTGACCAGCTGCTGGAACGAAGAGACCGCGCGTCGCAGCATGGCCTCGCGCTCGATCGGCGGGATGGCGTTGTGGGCCTCCGGATGCATCTCGACGGCACACGTCAGGTACGGCTCCTCGGCCAGCGCGGCGGTCAGCTTGATCCGGCGCAGCCCGAGGACCGCGAGCTGCACCGTGCCGTCGGGCAGCTTGAGCATGTGCTGGACCCTGACCATGGCGCCGACGTGATGGATGTCGCCGAAGCCGACCTCCTCGGCGTGCTCGTCGAGCTGGGTCGCCACAGCGATGTGCCGCTCCGCCCCTGTGAGGTCCTCGAGAAGCTGCAGCGACCGCTTCCGCCCGACGGACAGCGGGATGAAGATCCGAGGAAAGACGACGGTGGACTTGAGAGGCAGCACGGGAAGGTGCGAAGGCACAGCTCCCTCGAGGTTCACCGCCGGCATCTCGCTCACACCCACGATCTTGCCCGAAAACAGGCGGCCGAAACGTGATGGGTAGATTTCCGGCTCTTCGTGGGCGGGCATGATCCAGCCGGCCCGGGCGTGCGTACTTGGAGCGGGAGGTGCCATGCGGCCGTGCTGCAGTCGCAGGCGGCTGAGTCACAGATCGACGACTACCAAGGAGAGAACATGAAGGACCTATCGCGTCGGGGATTTCTGCACAGCTCGTTCGGCGTTGCCATGGTCGGCGCCATCGCAGTCGTTCCGGGCCTGACGAGCGTGCTCAAGCTGTCCAAGCCCGTGGCGGCCGGCCACACCCAGGCCAATCTGACCGGGCCGCTCGTCGCCCACGTGCGCGACCTCGGAACCGGGGAGATCTCGCTTCTGGTCGGCACTGACCACGTCGTCCATCGCGACCGCGACCTGGCCGCGCGCCTTTACGCCGCGGCACAGCAGGCTCGGTGAGGTAGGAAATGTCATCGCATCGTGAAGCGCCCGGAATCGCCAAAGACCCCGTTGCCGACAGCACGGACCTCTACGCATTCGTCAGCCCAGACGCGCCAGGCTCGGTGACCCTGATCGCGAACTACATCCCGCTGGAAGGCCCCGACGGCGGGCCGAACTTCTTCGAGTTCGGGGACGATGTCCTCTACGCCATTTACGTCGACAACGACGGGGACGGCAAGCCCGACGTCACGTACCAGCTCAACTTCCACTCGGAGATCAAGAACCCCAACACCTTCCTGTACAACACAGGCCAGATCGCGACCATCGACAGCGCCAACTGGAACCGGCCGCAGTTCTACTCGCTGGCGAGAGTCGCCAACGGCACACGGATGGTGCTCGGCCAAGGGCTTGCCTGTCCTCCATGCAACGTAGGCCCGCGGTCCACGCCGTCGTACCCGATGCTCGCGAAGAGCGCCATCCACGCTCTCGCGGGCGGCACCAAGGTGTTCGCCGGCCAGCGCCAGGAGGGCTTCTACGTCGACCTGGGTTCGATCTTCGACCTCGGGGCGCTCCGGCCCTTCCAGAACCTGCACCTGATTCCCCTGCCGGCGGTGTCAGGCGTCAACGGGACCAAGCACCTGAACGTCCACAGCATCGCCCTGCAGGTCCCCATCTCGGACCTCACCAGCGACGGGTCAGCCACCTTCACCGGCGCCGGCGACCCCAAGGCGGTCATCGGCGTCTGGACCGCGGCATGGCGCCGCAAAGCCAGGATCCTCGACGAGGGGGACGGCGAGGCGGTCGAGAGCGGGCCCTGGGTCCAGGTGTCGCGGCTGGGCAACCCACTCTTCAACGAAGTCGTCGTGCCGATGAAGCACAAGGACTTGTGGAACTCGCTGCCGCCGAGCGCGGACAGCCAGTTCGCCAAGTACGTCAAGCACCCGGAGCTCGCGAAGCTTCTCCCCGTGCTCTACCCCGGCGTCTTTCCGAACCTGGCCGGGCTGACGGCGGTCAGGGACGACCTGGAGGCGATCCTCCTGACCGGCATCCCGTCCGGGATCATCGACGGGTTCCAGAATTTCACAGGCCCGACCCAGGCCGACATGCTCCGCCTGAACATGGCCATCCCACCCTCGAGCTCACCGAGCATCCTGGGTCTCCTGGGTGGCGACCTGGCCGGATACCCGAATGGGCGGCGCGTGGCGGACGACGTGGTCACGATCGAGCTGCGGGCCATCGCGGGCCTCACCTACCAGGTCGTGCACGGATCGAGCGTGTACACCGCGGACGGCGCGGCAGGCGTGATCTTCGACGTGGTCTCCGACAACACCCCACCTGTCAAGTACCTCAGCCACTTCCCCTACCTCAACCATCCGTACAGCGGGTTCGACCTCCCGGCCTGAGAAGGCGTGGAGGGCTCGGCGCACCGCCGGGCCCTCTTCTCACTTCGTGTCTCGGCGCCAGTCGAGCTCCGTGACCTGGCCGCCCACTATCAGCACCCTGGTCGGGGAGCTGAGTGTGTCGTGCCAGAGCCGGTACTCGCCCTCCGGCAGCGAACCGAACACCGCCGCGCACACGTGGGTGCCCGAGACCGATCGGCGCAGGACGTCGGTGTGCACCCGATGCTCGTCATCCCCTTCGGGGCTGATCTCGATCTCCTGGCCGTGCAGCTCGTCGCCCGTGTAGATGACGAGGGCGCCCGCGCCCGGTCCCACGTCGACCATGACGCCTTGCTCGAAGTCCTTCTCGCGATGGTGCTCGGTCATCAGCGCAGCTTAATCTGCACATTTCGCGCCGGGGTGGCCGCGCAGGGAGGCAGGCGGCACGACCCGTATAATTCCGTCACCCTGACTAGAAGAAATCTCCTCACCATTCATGGGGAGGTGGCGCGAAGCGCGGGAGGGGCTTGAGCCAGTCGCTGACCGCTGTCATCCTCGCCGCCGGTCACGGCACCCGCATGCGGTCACGCACTCCCAAAGTGCTCCACGCCATCTGCGGCCGCCCCATGATCGATTGGGTGCTGAGCGCGGTGACCGAGGCCGGCGCGACGAACGTCAAGGTGATCGTGAGCCCGCACCAGGTCGAGCTCGCCGCCCACCTGGATGGCCGCGCCGAAGTCGTTTACCAGCGCGAGCCGCACGGTACCGCCCACGCCCTGCAGCAGGTGCCGGAGAAGGAACTCAGCCAGGGCGACGTCCTGGTCGCCAATGGCGATGCTCCGCTAATCACCTCCGCCACGGTCGGCAGCCTCATCGAGGCGCACCGCAGGTCCGGCGCGGCCGCGACCATCGCGAGCGTGGTCGACCCGCGTCGCGACGACGGCCGGATCGTCCGGAGGGCCGACGATTCACTGGAGCGGATCGTCGAGCGGAAGGACGCCACCGACGAGCTGCGAAAGAATCTGCACGAGTTCAACGTGGGGATCTACTGCTTCAACGGCGCGAAGCTGGTCGAGGCCTTGAAGCACGTCACCGACGACAACCAGGCCAAAGAGTTCTACCTGACCGACGTGCTTGCGCATATGAGCCCCGTCACGATAGTTCCGATCGACGACCCAGACGAGGCCATCGGGGTCAAGGATCGGGTGAGACTCGCCGCCGCCACCGGGCTCATGAGGCGCCGGATCCTCGAGGGGCTGATGCTCGGCGGCGTCACCATCGTCGATCCCGAGAGCACCTTCATCGACGCTACGGTGACCATCGGTCAGGACACCGTGGTCGAGCCCTTCAGTGTGATCAAGGGCGCGACGGTGATCGGGCAGGAATGCCGGATCGGGCCCCATGTGCATATAGAGGACGCGACCATCGGCGACCGCTCGGACTGCGGCCCATTCGCCAAGCTGAGACCTGGCACCGAAATCGCCGTCGACGTCCATGTCGGCAGCTTCGCCGAGCTGGTGCGCACGAAAGTCGGTCGCGGCAGCAAGGTCCCGCACGTCTCGTACCTGGGCGACACCGACCTGGGCGAGGACGCCAATATCGGCGCCGGCACGATCACCGCCAACTTCGACGGCGTCAACAAGAATCGCACTGTGATCGGAGACGGCTCCTTCGTGGGGGTGGACACAATGCTGGTCGCTCCGGTCAAACTTGGTAAAGGGTCGCGAACCGGAGCGGGTTCGGTGGTGACCAAGGACGTTCCCGACGGCGCCACAGCGGTCGGTGTTCCCGCTAGGGTGGTACGGAGGAAACCCGTGGACGCAGACGCCAGGTTGACCACAGAATGATCGGCAGGTTGACCACCGCGGTCGAGTTTGCCGGTGAGGAGGCCTCGCCGTGGGGCGCCCTCAAGCTGATCGGCGGGAGCGCCAACCCGGGGCTGGCTCAACTGATCTCGGATCGGCTTCAGGTGCCGGTGACCGACGCGCGGCTGCGGCGGTTCCCCGATGGCGAGATCAACGTCAAGATCGAGGATTCGATGCGGGGCCACGACGTGTTCGTGATCCAGCCCACCTGCCCGCCGGTGAACGAGCACCTGATGGAACTCTTCATCATCCTGGACGCGC
>JBGOTG010000189.1:0-4957 GCA_041476405.1 Candidatus Dormibacteraceae bacterium
CCAGCGGAATCCCTTTGAAAAGGGTCTCCATGTCTTCAAGCGAGTCGATGGCCACTCCCACCTTCCCGACCTCGCCCCTGGACATCGGATCGTCGGAGTCGTAGCCGATCTGCGTGGGCAGGTCGAATGCGACAGACAGCCCGGTCTGGCCCTGCGCGAGAAGGAACTTGTATCGCTTGTTGGACTCCGCGGCGGTGCCGAAGCCTGCGTACTGGCGCATCGTCCAGAGGCGGCCGCGGTACATGTCCTTGTGGATGCCGCGGGTGAAAGGGAACGTGCCAGGCATCGGTTCCTCGGCCCGGCGATCCTCGACGGTATAGACCTCCTTCAGGGGCAGTCCCGAGTCGTTGACCACATCGCTCAAGTCTCGACGAGCTCCGTCAGCACCCCGCCCAGGCTCTTGGGGTGCACGAAGGCGATCAGCGACCCGTGCATGCCCATGCGCGGCTCGGGGTCGATCAGCTCGCACCCGGCCGATTGCGCATCGGCCAGGGCTTTGTGGATGTCGGTCACGCCGTAGGCGACGTGGTGCAGCCCAGGCCCCCGCTTGGCCAGGAACTTGCCGACCGGCGACTCGGGGCGCGTCGCGCACATCAGCTCGACCTCGCCTTCACCGGTGCGCAGGAAAGCAGCCTCGAGGCCCTCTTTCTCGTTGAGCTGGCGGTGGACGAGCTCCGCGCCAAGGGCAGTTCGGTAAAGGCCTATCGACTCGTCGAGGTCGACCACCGCGATCCCGACGTGGTGGATGCGGGTCAGCACCGACCTATTCTCGTCTCCGGCCGGGGTGCCGGTTCAGTAGATGTACCAGCCCTCGCCCGTTTTGCGGCCGAGCTTGCCGGCCTTGACCTTCGCCTCGAGCTGCGCCGACGGCCGGTACCGCTCATCGCCGGTGCTCTCGTACATGTGGAGCCTTGCGTTGTAGGTGACGTCGAGGCCGCTGAAGTCGCCCAGGCGGAACGGGCCCATCGGCCAGTTGAGCCCTTTCTCGACAGCGATGTCGATGTCTTCGAAGCTCGCCACTCCGGCGTCGAGCAGCCGATAGGCCTCCTGCGTCGCCGCGTGCAGGATTCGGTTGACGATGAACCCGTCGATCTCCTTGTTGAGGACCACAGGCGTGCGGCCCATCTCGCGCGCCATGGCGAGCGCGCGGCCGACGGTGTCGTCGGACGTTCGCGGCCCGCGAACCACCTCGACCAGGTCCATGACCAGCACTGGATAGAAGAAGTGCATGTTCACGCAGCGCTCCGGCCGCGACGTCGCGCCGGCGATCTTGCTGATGCCCATCGTCGAGGAGTTGCTCGCGAGGACGGCGCCGGCCGGCGCCAGGCGGTCCAGCTCCGCGAAGATGGCCCGCTTCAAGTCCAGGTTCTCGAAGACGGCTTCGATCACCAGGTCGGCGTCGCGGACCGCGTCACCAAGGTCTGTCGTCGTGTGCACGCGCGCCAGCGCCGCATCCGCCTCGGCTTGCGCAAGCTTTCCCTTCTCGACTCGGCGCATCACGTGGCCACGGTTGGACTCCACCGATCGGCGCAACTGATCCTCGCCCTCGTCGTTGAGGGTGACATCCACCCCGTGCAGCGCCGCCTGCTGGGCGATCTGCGCGCCCATGCTGCCGGCGCCGACGACCGCCAGACGGCTCACTGCACCGAGAAGATTCGGGTCACGGCATTGAGCGTCATCACGTTGGGCAGCAGGCCGTCGATCTTGAGCTTGCCGCGCAGAAGCTTGCCTGCCACCCCACGCCCCACCTCGTCGAAGTAAACAGGTATCCCGAAGGGCCCGATCTTCAGGTTGCTCAGGTTCATGACCGTCTCGGCGTCGGTCCGGATGGTTATCGTGCGGCGCGGCTTGAGCCCGTTGTGCACGGTCAGGCGGCCACCTTTGAAGTCCAGGGTCACGCCCTCGTCGATGTCAGTGACCCAGATCCCCACCCTGGCGACGAGCGATTCGAAGTCGTGCTGTTTCTCTGGACGGCTCTCGACATTGGCCTCGATCAGGCCCCCGAGCATCGATGCGAAGGCGCTCGGCTCGTCATCCGCATAGTCGACCTGGGTCTTCTTGATGTGCGCCTTTACTTTTCGTCTGGCCATTCGACAGAGATCCGTGTCGTGCACTCGGTCATCTCCTGCGATGCCTTGGTGTAGCGCACGATCGTTGGCAGGTCACCCTTCAGCTTGAGCTTGCCCTGGAGCATGCCCTTGGTGGCATCGAGCTGCTTGGTCGCCACCTGCTTCCAACGCGAATAGGGAGCTGTGATCACGAAGTCGCACTTCTGCGCGTCGGCTGCGGAGCCGACTTTGACGTCGCGAGCCGCGCCGTCGAAGAGGTCCATGACGATGCCTCGCGACTCGCCGAAGAACTTGTCAGGCTCAGCCTCCACAACCAGCCCGACAGTCCATTTCCAGCCTTTGCCCGCGGCCTTGTAAGCCGCCGACTTGTTGACCTCGTCCTTGAAAGCATCGGCCCACTCGGCCGAGAAAGCCTTGATCGCCATGTTCCTCTCCTCATCCCAACCGGTGAAGCCGTCGTCGAGAAGGTTACTCCGGGCCGATGACGTCACCGATCTTGACGCTGCCCGGACCCACCACCCGGCAGTAGATCCCCATGAAGGTATCGCTCGTCTCGGTGAGGACGCGAAGGAGATTCGGAGTCGCCACCGTCGTGTCGGGGTCGCGCGTGATGATCACGCATCGCTCGCAGCGCTTGACCACCTCGAGCTCGGCCGAGCCTGCTCGGATCCGGCGGCCGAGCCAGCGCACCTCCTCGTCGGGCTGGAGACCGTCGACGTAGAGGTTGGCTCGGAACCGTCGCTGGTCGATCTCGACGCCTGCAGCCAGCGCGAAATCTGCCACCGTCGCGAGGTTCACGACAAGCACCGGCGAGTCGTCGAAGTTCACCCCTGCGGTGTCCCGCAGGGTGAGGGGTCGCGAGACCTCCTGGGCCAGCTCGGAGACGAGGTTGTCGTCGAGCCGGCGGCCCTGGTGTCCTGGCGCCGACACCTCGACCCCGTGGTCGGCGAGCCGCGCCCTGTAGGTCATCAGGCGCGCGTCCTGAGTGCTCGTCAACAGCTTGCCGGCGCGGTTCACCGTGCCGTCGACGAGCGCCCAGCGCCGGTCGCCGTCAAGGCCCGCTTCGCTGATCGCGCACGATTCCAGGCGTTCGCCGGCCATCGACTTGACCGGATAGCGCCAGATCTCGGCCACGTTCCCGACCATCGATGAAAGGTTAGCCGCGCACCGTGTCTGACCGGCCTTAGGATCACCAGAGTGACAGGAACCGGCACGCCTTTCTACGAGCCGCTGTCCGCGCGGGACGCCTGGTTCCTCTATGCCGAGCGCCCCTCGACGCCGCTCGACCTTGGCACCGTCTACGTGTTCGAGGGCGGTTCGCGGGTGCCTGGCGGACGTGGAGCCCTCGGAATCGAAGAGACGATCAGAGAGCGGATCCACCTCGTGCCGCGGTATCGCCAGCGCATCCATCGCGTGCCGATGAACGTGGCCCATCCGGTCTGGGTCGACGATCCAAACTTCGACCTCGGCTCGCACGTGCGCCGCGAGGTGCTGCCGCCACCTGGGGATGGGGCGGCCTTGCGCCGGCTCGTGATGCGAATTCTGTCGCGGCCGCTGGACATGCGCCGGCCCCTGTGGGAGATGACCATCGTGACCGGGCTGCGCAACGATCGCGTCGTGGTCGTCAACCGCGCACACCATGCGATGGTCGACGGCAGCTCGTCGGTCGACATCCTGACCCTTCTGCTCGACACCACGCCGGAGACCTATACGCCCGAGCAGCCCGCCGATTGGGTTGCTCGTGCAGCACCGACGAACTGGCAGCTGATCAGACCGATGCTCTGGAACGTCGGCGCTCAGGGCAAAGACGAAAGGACTGTGTTGCCGGCAGTGTGGAACACGACGCGGGTGCCTTGGAGGGGAGTGTTCAAGCTCGGCGGCAAGATGGTCAGCCGTAGGCCTGACCTGTTCTTCAACCGCAGGATCGGAACTCAGCGCACCGGCCGCGGGCTGAAGGTTCCGATCGCGGCTTTCAAGGCCTTGAAGGAACGATTCGGGTGCACCGTCAACGATGCTGTCCTGGCGGTCGTGTCGGAAGGGCTGCACAGGTGGTTCAAGGCTCGCGGCGAGGCGGTGCCCGAGACGGTGCGCGTCTTCTGCCCGGTGAGCGTGCGGGGGGATGGCGGTCAGGGTCGGCTCGGCAACCAGATCAGCGGCATGGTGCTGGAGCTCCCCACCGGGGAACTGAGCATGGACGAGCGCCTCCGCAACATCAAGGTCACGACCGGCGACCTCAAGCGGACGCGGCAGGCGGTCGCGGCGGACAAGCTCGTGGGGCTTGCGGACTGGGCTCCACCGACGCTCCTCGTCCTGGCGGGGCGCCTGATGTCAAACCCGCAAGGCGGCGCCAACATCAACGTCACCAACGTCCCCGGGCCGCAGTTTCCCCTCTACTCGGGCGGGGCTCAGCTCCTCGAGGTATGGCCCTTCGCGCCGCTGTATCCGTCGATGGGGTTGGGCATCGCAATCGTCTCGTACAACGGCGACGCCTACTTCGGGCTGACCGCGGATCCGGGTATCGTGCCCGACGTCGAGGAGTTCACCGCCACGCTGCGCGAAGCGGCAGCCGAATGCGCCGCCCTGGCCGCCGGCACCACCTAGCAACCCAAACACCATCGCGGCATGGTTGGCCGGGGTCCCCCCGGCCATGACTTTGTCTCGCCCGACTCCAAAGCGTCGCCGGGAGAAACCAATCCTCAAGAAATCCCATCCACATACCGGAATGGGCGCAGCCGCGCGCGAAGCGCCCGGCGATGAGGGAAAACCGTCTGGGTTTTCCCTCATAAGGCGGGTCGAAGACCCGCCTATTCCAGAGTGAAACGGATCATGTTCTGGCCGATGGCGATCAGGTCGCCATGGCCGAGCTGCCTCTCGAGGATCGGTTCGCC
>JBGOTG010000190.1:0-4947 GCA_041476405.1 Candidatus Dormibacteraceae bacterium
AGTGGCGGGAGTACGAACGAACCAGCACCACGGTGATCAACGCCGCCATTGCTCCGACGGTCCGCGGATACCTGGCGGATCTGAGCGATCGCCTGGCCTCCAGAGGGACTACGACGACCGTTCACATCATGCAGTCCAACGGCGGCATGACAACCGCTGCTCGGGCTCGCGAACAGCCGGTCAACACGCTGCTGTCGGGGCCCGTCGGAGGAGCGATCGCAGCCGCGAACCTCGCTCGTCGCGCGGGCTACTCGAGCGCGATTGCCGTCGACATGGGTGGCACCAGCTTCGACGTCTCACTGTGCATCGACGGCCGTCCACAGATCGCCCGCGAGGCCATGCTCGAGGGCCATCCGCTGATCCTGTCGGTGATCGATGTCGAAACGATCGGCGCGGGCGGCGGTTCAATCGCGTATGAGACAGGAGGCGGGCTGCGGGTCGGGCCCAAGAGCGCGGGCGCGGAGCCCGGTCCTGCCTCGTATGGCCGTGGCGGGCTGGAGCCGACGGTCACCGATGCGAACGTGCACCTCGGCCGCATCAACCCGAACTACTTCCTGGGCGGCCGGATGTCGCTTCACCCCGAGCTCGCCTCTGACGCACTGTCGCGGCTGGCCACCAAGCTTGATTTCGACCGTGAAGGCCTCGCCGAGGGGATCCTTGACGTCATCAACGCTCGCATGGCGAGCCTCATGCGCCAGCTCACCGTGGGACGGGGACTCGATCCACGCGAGTTCACGCTGGTCGCGTTTGGCGGGGCGGGGCCGATGCACGCGATCTTTCTGGCAGAGGAGCTTGGAATCAAGACCGTGCTCATTCCGCATTCGCCGGGGACGTTTTCAGCGCACGGAATGCTCGAGGCGGAGCTTCGACACGATCTCGTCAACGCGTATTTCTCGCGCTGGGACCGTATTGACCGAGACCGGGTCCGCGAGGCCATACGAAATCTCACCATGGCGGCGAACCAGCTCCTGCAGGAGGATCACGCAGATCTGAAGTCTGCAAGCTTTGCCGTCACCGTCGATATGCGGTACGTGGGCCAGGAGTACTTCCTGACCCTTCCCGCCGGGAATCTCGACGACAAGGTGCTCAAGCAGTTTCACACCCTTTACAAGAGGACGTTCGGTCACTCGAATCCCGAGGAGCTGGTCGAAATCGTCAACCTGCGACTCACGGCGACCAGCGCAGGCGGCCACGCCAAGCCGGTTGTCCACTCCTTCGAATCGGGGAATGGCAAGCCATATGAGGTGCGCCCGGTCCGCTTTGGCGGCCAGACGATCGACACGCCCCGGTACCGCCGCGAAGACCTGAAGGTGGGCGTGACTTTGAAGTCGCCTTGCGTCATCGACGAGGAGTCGTGCACCACTGTGATACCGGCCGGCTGGGCGACCTCAGCCCATCGCAGTGGCTGGTTGGAAGTGAGGAAAGCGTGACCACTGCAACGCAGGTAGATCCAGTCACCGTCGAGATCATTCGGAACGCACTCAACTCGGCTGCGGATGAGATGGGCGTGAACCTCGCTCGCAGCGCGTATACGCCGATCATCTACGAAGTCAAGGATTACAGCGTCGCACTGTTCGACGCCGACTGCCGCCTGCTTGGCCAAGCGCCGGGGCTGCCGATCTTTCTTGGTGCGCTCGAGGACGCGATCAAGGTCACCCTCAAGGAATACGGAGTCAACACGATGGCGGAGGGCGATGTCTACCTGGTCAACGACTCGTATCTAGTCGGCAGCCACCTTGGGGACATCTCGCTATTCACGCCGGTCTTCTACGAGAAGAAACTGGTCGGCTACGCGGCGAGCAAGGCGCACTGGATCGATATCGGCGCCAAAGAACCCAGTCAGACCATGAACTCGACGGAGATCTATCAGGAGGGCTACCGCATCGGCCCGACGCGAATAGTCCGTCGGGGCCGCCTGAACCGCGAGGTTCTGGATTTCCTGATGCTCAACAGCCGGATGCCCCGCAGCATCAAGGGGGACTTCTACGCCCAGGTGGCGGCGTGCCGCACGGGAGAGCAGAGGCTCCCGGAGATGCTGCGGCGCTTCGGGCTCGAGACCTTCGGAGCAGCGGTGGAGATCATCTTCGCGCAGTGCGAGCGCCTCGACCGCGAGGTCGTGGCGGCGATCCCCGACGGCTCCTGGGAGGCCGAGGGCTTCATGGACAACGACGGGAACTGCGACGAGCCCGTCAAGGTGAAGCTGAAGGTGACTGTATCCGGCTCAGAGATATATCTCGACCTGACAGGTTCGGCCGAGCAGACCTGCGGGTGTCTCAACTCGGGCTTCTCGCAGACGGTCTCCGCGGCCCGCCTGGCCTTCAAGTTCCTGATCAACCCGGAAGTGCCACCGACGGATGGGGCGTTCCGTTGCCTGCACGTCTACGCACCTCCGGGCTCGATATTTGCGGCCGAGGAGCCCGCCGCCTGCCAGTACTACTACCCGCACGCGGGGCTGATGATCGACCTCTTCGTCACCCTCATGGCCCCGCTGATGCCGGAAAAGGCGTCGGCGGCACAGTGCGCCGATCCGATGAACGTGTTCTTCAACGGCATTGACCAGTCCACCGGGGAGACCTGGGTCACTGGCGAGGCTGTAGCGATCGGTTGGGGAGCCTCCAAAGAACAGGACGGTGAGAACGGCTTGGCCAACTACGGGGGCGGGGACCTGAAGAACGTACCCGGCGAGGTGGTCGAGTCAAAGTACCCCCTGCGGGTTGTCGAGTACGGTCTCAGCGAGGACTCCGGCGGCGCGGGTAGGCGCCGCGGCGGGCTCGCGATCCACCGGGAGTTCGAGACTCTCCAGGAAGGTACGCATGTCTCGCTTTGGCTCGAGCGAAGCCGCACAGGTCCGTGGGGGATCTTCGGCGGCCACCAGGGCTCGACTCCGAAGGTCGAGATCTTGCGGCCGAACAAGGAACCCCTGCACAAGCTCAAGGTCAGTCATGTCGTCTGCCCCAAAGGGACCTTGATCCGCCTCACCACCGGCGGTGGCGGCGGTTATGGAGAGCCCAAAGAGCGAGAGCCTCAACTTGTCGAGGCGGACGTGATCGATGGCTACATCAGTCGGGCAGCTGCCGAGGAGGAGTACGGACATGCCAAGCGCTAGAGGTACAAAGGTCACCCTGCTGGTCGGCGGCAATGTCCTCGACGTTGCCACCGGCGAGGCGTCGCATCGGGACATTGCGATCGAAGATGGTGTGGTTGTCGACGCCTCGAGGGCTGCAGGCGCGAACAAGGTCGACGTGGGTGGCCGCACGGTGATGTTCGGGCTCTGGGACGTGCACGCCCACCCGGCGAGCCGGATGTACGACTTCACCGCTGCCGGCTACTTCGAGAGCACGGCCCAGCACACGGTGCGGGCCGGCGGCAACCTCCTGCAGGCCGTCTCCATGGGCATCACTGGAATCCGCACAGCAGCCGAGGGAGAGGGAATCGACACGGCCTGGCGTGACGCGGTGCTGCAGGGCCTGTGGCCCGGACCCCGGATCAAATGCGCTGGTCCCGGGATCCGGACGACAGGCGGACATGGCACGGCCTGGCCGAGGCAGTACCTCCATTCCGACATGATCCAGGTTGCCGACGGCGTGACGCAGATGCGCGTGGCGGTCCGGACGTTGGCCGAGCGCGGAATGGACTGGGTGAAGGTGCTCCTCACCGGCGGGCTCTACAGCCCCCACGAGACTGTGGACAGCGGCCAGTTCCTCGACGATGAGCTCGAAGCATTGATGGCGACGGCACGCCAGCGCGGCCTGCCGGTGCTCGCGCACTGCGGCAGCGCGCGCCTGGCAGAGAAGTTCTCGAACCTGGGCGGGCGGTCGGTCGAGCACGGCTACGCGCTCGACGAGGCCTCTGCCAAAGTCCTGGCCAAGAACGGCACATGGCTGACGCCGACGATCGGTGTCACGCACGACGAGGAGATGATGAAGACCGACGGCTGGCCGAAGCACGCCGTCGAGCGCGCCCTTGCTTCCGCCAAGCGCCACGCCGAAGCCATCCGGATCGCGCACGCCGCCGGCGTGAAGCTCGCAACCGGGGCCGACCTCAACCCGATCGGGCCACGCTTGCACGCCGAGCTCCGCCTGCTCGAGAGCATCGGCCTGAGCCGTCTCGACGTGCTTCGGGCCGCGACCACCGGCAGCCGCGAGCTGAACGGGCTCGGCGCCGAGACCTCGCCTGTCCCAGGGGCGGCGGCCGACCTGGTCGTGCTCGAGGGCAACCCGATGGACGACATGACGACGCTCCAGAAGCCGGTGGGCGTGATGGTGGCCGGCAGGTTCGTCATCGATCCCCGCGGCGGCGCGCTCTCGGTTCCGACGCCAGGGTCGTACGCGAAGTAGCTCGACGCCGTGAAGCTCGGCGTGGTCTTTCCGCAGACCGAGATCGGTGATGACCCGCAGGTGATCCGTGAATTTGCGGTCGGAGTCGAAACCGCGGGCTATGACTTCATCTGCGCCTACGACCATGTGATGGGCCACCGGCCGCCGGACCGCGAGGAGTGGCGGAAGGTCGGTCCGTACACCGACAAAGATGCCTTCCACGAGGTCTTCGTCCTGTTCAGCCACCTCGCCGCTCTGACCACAAAGCTCGAGCTGGTGACCGAGGTGCTCGTGCTCCCGCAACGTCAGACCGTGCTGGTCGCCAAGCAGGCGGCTGAGCTGCAGCTCCTGTCTGGCGGGCGGCTTCGGTTGGGTGTCGGCGTCGGTTGGAATCCGGAGGAGTTTCGCGCCCTCGGCGTCGACTTCGGCCATCGCGGCCGGCGTCTGGCCGAACAGGTCGAGCTGATGCGCCGGCTCTGGAGTGGAGAAGTGGTCACATTCGAGGGTGAGTTCCACAGTTTGCACTCGGGCGCTCTGCTTCCCGCCGCGCCACGTGGGACGATCCCGGTCTGGATCGGCGGTCATGCGGACGTCGCGCTGCGGCGAGGGGCGGCGATTGCGGATGGCTTCA
>JBGOTG010000191.1:0-4939 GCA_041476405.1 Candidatus Dormibacteraceae bacterium
CCTTGACCAGGAAGGACATGATGCGAGCGTCGTCTTCGACCACCAGTAACTTCACGTGATGCCCCCGCCTCCGTTGAGCCGGCCGACCACGCGCTCGGGCGGCAAGACGACGCTGACGACGCTGCCGCCTCCCGGCCGGCTGTGGAGCTCGGCTCTTCCGCCGTGAGCGTCGGCCACAGCCTTGACGATGGCCAATCCCAGGCCGGCTCCCCGACCGCCGCGTCGCCGCTCGGTCCCTCGCTCGAATCTGTCGAAGATCTTTTCCTGATCCTCCAGCGGTACGCCGTGCCCCGTGTCCGTGACCGTCAGGGCGACAGACCCATTGGCGGTCGCGCCGAAGGTGATCGTGTCGTCGGGCCCTGTCGCGTTCACCGCGTTGTCTGCCAGATTGAGAAGTGCCCCGCGCAGCTTCACCCTGTCCACGCTGACGACCACGTCGGGCACCGGACCCAGCTTCCAGCGACGAGGCGCGAGGATCTGGCTTGCTTCGAAGACGTCAGCCATCAGCGACCGCAGATCCACTTCCTCGGCATCGACGAAGTCGGGTTCGGTCGCGCGCCCAAGCAGGAGCAGCTGATCGACCTGGGTTCCCATCTCCTCCATCTCGTCGAGCACCACGTCAACGGTCTGCTGAACGTCTGCGGGGTTACCCATCCCATTGCGGCGCAGGACCTCGAGATGGCCGCGGACCACGGTCAGCGGCGTCCGGAGCTGGTGTGACACGTCGGACAGCAGGTTGCGCTGTGCGTCGAAAGAGGATTCGAGTCTGGCCAGCATGCGGTCGAACGTCCGCGCGAGCCGGCCGACCTCGTCTTCGGGTCCCTCGAGGTTGACCCGCCTTCCAAGCTGCTCGCGGTCGATGCCTGCAGCGGCGGCGGTAATGCTGTCTACTCGGCTCAGCAGGCGGCGAAGGAGCAGGTACGAGGAGCCGAGGGCCAGCAGCAGAGCCGCCGCAGCCTCCGCGGCGGTGATCGCGACAAGGCCGCGACTCTCGTCCCTCAGGTGGCCCAGGTTGCCGGCGGCGATCAGCACACCGACCTGGCGCGAGTCGAGAACTATTGGGCTGACGAGCACGCGGTAGTCCGTCTGCCCGGCGTGAACAGTGGCCAGCATCGGCGTCGAGGGGGGCGTGCGCAGCCATCCCTCTATCTGCGGAGTGGTGCGCAGCGATGCGGTATTGGGGGACGCGAACAACCCGCCGCCGTCGAGCGCGACGAGAAGGCGCGCGCCGGTGTGCAGGCTCACGTAGGCCGATGCGAAATCCTGAAGCGATTGGCCGGCCGGCCGAGTCACCGCGGCGGTATGGAACTCCTGCGGTTCCTCCGCGAGGTCAGACTCCAGCGAGGCGAGCTGGATCGCATCGACGGCCTGGCTCGCCACGACGAGCACGCCGCTCATGAGCACCCCCATCAGAACGACGTGGACGATCATCAGACGCCGGACTATGCCCTGGCGCGCCCAGGTCTCACGGATGGTTCTTGGCAGGTGGGTCACCATGAATTGACGAGCCGCCCGGGGAGGGAGCCTCGGACGGCCCGTCGGATTGAAAGCAGTGGGACTAGAGAGACGCGGAGCCCAGGCACGTCTCGCGCGACGCGAGATTGATCGCCGAGCCCCGGATGGTGTCGACGCCCGCGAGGTTGGGAACGAACTTGTTGACCTCGAACGACCCGTCTGGAGCGAGCGTCTTCACCGTGCCCTTGAAGTAGGCGACGCCGTTGTGGGTGAGTCTCACGCGCCACGACGCGCCGATCTTGCCCTGATCCACCTCGAACGCCGCCTCGATCCTGCCGTCCGCGTAGGCCATGGTGATCTTCCACGCGCTGTGGATCGAGCACGACCCCTGCGTGAGCACCGTGGTCGGGGCCGCGGCGGCCGCGGCGGCCGGGGCCGGCGTCGCGGCAACGAGCAGCGGCAGGGCGACTACAAGCGGCAGCGCGCGCTTGCCGATGCTCAACATTCTGGTCCGGATTCCGTCTGACATATCTCTCACTTCTCCTGGTTTTGCATGATGGGCCGCCGGGTGGCCGCCTCTGGTGCTCCCAAGGTTCCGGCTCGTGCGTGAGGGCGCGATGAGACCCGGATGAGAGATCCTTCATCGAACGAGCATCGGTGAGCTGCCGGTCGCCCGAGTAGGGCCGAAGGTCCCGGGCGTGAGTGGGCCGAACGACTCGGGTTCGATTACGGGGATCGGAGCAGCTGGGGAGGCGTCCCCGCTGATCGCGCCCAACCTTCCTGGAGCGGTCCGTTGGCCGCCCAGACAGCGATCGCGAGCATAGTCACCACCGCGGCCACCGCGGCGGCCGCCCACAGCGGCGGGAGGCGGCTCCAGCCTTCGGCCACCCGGATGCCGAGAAAGACGGCGAGCACGACCGCGACCGCCGCCACGTTGAGCAGCAGGAACAGGTTGTTTCGCGCATCCGACCCGGTGCCGAGCGAGTGCACGAACGCCAGCACCCAGGCCGCGTAGTTGGCTCGATGCAGCCACAGCCAGACGGTGCGGCCGAACCGCCGCGCGGGCCAGCTGGCGAACACCGCGAATGCATATACGTAACCCGAGATGACCCCCAACCCGAGCCACGTCCCGCGATAGGCCGACACGAAGGGCAGCAGCGCGTCGACCGGTCCCAGGTGGGCGAACGGGTCCAGCAGCGCGGCGAGGATATGAAGGCCTGCGAACGCGATGGTGAGAAGGGCGAGGTTGATGTGCACGCCTTCGACCAGGAACGGGTTGACGCTGGGCAGCGCGGCGCGAACGATGCCGAAGACCACGACCACAGTCAGCAGGAGGAGCGTCACCTCGCCGGCGCTGCGATCAACAAACCACAGGGGGTTCGGTGTGGGGCTCACACCGAGGTCGTGTGGTTGCCCGCCGTCACGACGCGCCCGAGACCGCTATCGGCGTGGCCTGCACTGGGAGCGGGCTTTGCGCCGGCTTCCCCAGCCCGTTGCCGGGGAGCACAGCGTCGATCACGGACAGTATCGCCCTGGTCGGATCGCCTGCTCCCAGCGGGCCGGCCGCGGTCTGCAGGAACAGGACCGTGTTGAGGCCTACTGCGGCGACGGCCGTCCCGACGGTGAGCCGCCGCAGCTGATCGCGTTCCTCGGCCGCGTTGCGCCTCCTTCTAGGCCTCGCTTCGCGGCCCGCGCCCGCCTCAGGCGTCCAGCTCAAAACCGGTCAGCGTCTTCCGCTCGAGCGGTCAGATCGACGATGCGACAGGCCTCTCAAGCGTCGCCCACGAGTGAATCGGCGCGACGGAGCGCAATTTTTCCACGTTTCGGGGATTATCCCATTCGTGCATCACAGCCGATCAGTTCGCATACGTGGCTCGTTCAGCAAATGGATGAAGCTGCTCAGGACCACGCTTGCGCCAGAACCCGAGATGGCTGCAAACAACTTGAATGTTGGTTGTATATCATCCGGCCAAGTGTCCCCCGCCAGGCAACGAAAGGAGCCGGCTCGACTCGCCGCCAGACGCCGCTCGCAGCGCAGTCAGGCGCTCGTCGAGTTCGCGCTCGTCTCACCGCTGTTCTTTCTCATCATCTTCGGCGCCATCGACATCACCCGCATCCTGTATGCGTACACGGCGATCTCGTCGGCCGCCAGGGACGGCGCCAGGACGGCGTCGTTGTCGGGGTCGCTCTACTCCGACTGCCAGATCATCGCGGAGGTCGAGCTCGTCGGCCAGGGCTTCCCTGTGCATATGGACCCCAACTCGCTGGTCGGTGACTCCGACCCCAACACCCCGAGTGGCTCGCTGCAGCCGTCGACGCCGCCGCCTAACGTCGGCTACGCCTACATCTGGCCCGCCGTGGCGACCGCCGTCCCGCAGGAGTCGAACTGCAATTCCACCAACCAGCGTGCAATCGCCCCCTCGGTGAAGCATGTCGCTGTCGAGGTTCAGTACCACTTCACGCCGCTGCTGCCGTTCGTTGCGCAATTTGCGCCGAATGTGATCGTTAAGACTGTTTCAGTGGTGACCACAGAATGAACTTGTACTGCAGCTCACGACGACAGAAGGGCCAGATCCTCCCGATCGCGGCCGCCGCGTTCCTCGTGATGTGCGGTCTGGCCGGCCTGGCGATCGACTCCAGCCGTGACTACCTCACCAAGCGCAACGCCCAGAACGCCGCCGACTTCGCCACCCTGGCCGCGGCCAAGCAGATGACGATGCTGGGAAGTCTCACGGGACCCATCACTGCAGGCTCGAACACCGTCCAGGCCGCGCACGACTTCGCTGCCAACAACGGCTTCAACACGATCTACTCGAGCGCGTGCGACGTGGCGACAGGGACTTCGTTCACCGCCACGTGGTTCGACGCCGCCGGGCCCTCGTGCAACGCGACCACGGGGTTCGTCAACAAGGTCACTATCAACGAGCCACCTGTCAACCTATTCGGCTCTCCTGTGCCGCTCGGCTGCCAGGGCCAGTCGAAGTTCACGTGCGTCCAGGTCGTCATCACGACGAGGATCTCGCAGCTCTTCACTTCAGTTCTCGGCATACCGTTCGCGTACGTGACGGTCGGCGCCAGCGCGCAGGCCGCCCTGCCGGCCTCGGCATTTGACGCGCCGCCTCCCAACGCCCTCACGCTGTACCAGCCTGGATCGTTGACCAGCGGCTGCCTGCCGCTGCTGCAGCAGTGCTTCGACGAGACCAAGGTGGCGAACCGCGCCGCGATGGCGTGCACCGGTGGGACGAACAACTGCCCGACCCTGTGGATTCAGTCCGGCGCGACCTCCGAGTTCGACGGCTACGACGGCTCGGTGTTCTCGCCGGTACGTGACCTCACAGCCGTCCAGTCGGCCGGCGACATGGTCCTCCAGTCGCAGACGACGTTCTGTGATGCTTACAACGGCATAACGTGCGTGCTGAACACTGCCAAAGGCGCGGCCGGGTTCGCCGTGCCGGCAGGCACCAAGCTGTACTGCACCTCGTAC
>JBGOTG010000192.1:0-4930 GCA_041476405.1 Candidatus Dormibacteraceae bacterium
ATCGTGATGACGCGGTGGTAGCGCATCTTCTCGATGTTGAAGTTGTCGCCCACGCCCGCGCCCATCGCCGTGATCAGGTTGCGGATCTCGTCTGAGGTCAGCACCTTGTCAAGACGGGCCTTCTCGACGTTCAGGATCTTTCCACGGAGCGGCAGGATGGCCTGGGTCCGGCGGTCGCGGCCGCCCTTGGCGGTGCCGCCGGCCGAGTCGCCTTCCACGATGTAGAGCTCGCAGCGTGCGGGGTCGCGCTCCGAGCAGTCGGCAAGCTTGCCGGGAAGGGTGCTCGACTCCAGCAGGCTCTTGCGCTGCACGAGGTCGCGCGCCTTGCGAGCCGCCTCACGCGCGCGGGCGGCCGTGAGCGACTTCTCGACGATGCGCCGCCCGTCGCCGGGGTTCTCCTCCAGGTACTGCGTCATGCCTTCGGTCAGGGCGATCGAGACGTGGCCCTGGACCTCGGCGTTGCCCAGCTTGCCCTTCGTCTGCCCTTCGAACTGGGGGTCCAGCACCTTGACGCTGATCACGGCGGTCAGGCCCTCGCGCACGTCATCGCCGGTCAGGTTCGGGTCCTGCTCTTTGAGGATGCCCGCCTTGCGCGCGTACCGGTTCAGGACGTTGGTGAGGGCGGCGCGGAAGCCGGTGAGGTGGCTTCCCCCTTCGATCGTGTGGATCGTGTTGGCGAACGCCAAGACGTTCTCGACGAAAGTGTCGTTGTACTGGAGCGCGATCTCCACCTGGGTGCCCTCGACCTCGCGATCGACGTAGAACGGGTGCGGGTTGATGACCGCCTTGTCGCGGTTCAGCGCACGCACGAACGAGACGATGCCGCCCTCGAAATAGAAGGTGTTCGTGAAGCCGAGCGTCTCGTCCGCGAGGGCGATCTCGAGGCGCTTGTTGAGATAGGCCATCTCGCGCAGGCGGCGCTGGATGACCTCGCGGTCGAACTTCGTGTCGGGGAAGATCTGCGGGTCGGGCCAGAAGCGCACGATAGTCCCGGTGTGGTCGGTCTTGCCCACCGCCTTGACCGACCCGGTGGGCACGCCGCGCTCGAATTCCATGTAGTAGACCTTGGCCCCGCGGTGGACCCAGATCTGGAGCTTCTCGCTCAGGAAGTTGACCGCTGAGACGCCCACCCCATGCAACCCGGAAGACACTTTGTAGCCGCCCCCGCCGAACTTGCCGCCCGCGTTCAGCCGCGTGAGCACCAGCTCGAGGGCTGACAGGCCCTCCTTCTTGTGCATGTCGACAGGGATCCCGCGGCCGTTGTCATCGACCTGGACGCTGCCGTCGGCGAAAAGGGTGACGATGATCTTGGTGGCGTAGCCCGCCAGCGCCTCGTCGACGGCGTTGTCGACCACCTCGTAGACCAGGTGGTGGAGGCCTGTCGTGGTCGTCGAGCCGATGTACATGCTCGGGCGCCGCCGCACATGCTCCCGGCCCTCGAGGACCTGGATCTGCTCGGCGGTGTACGCCACGTCGGCGCCTAGAGGCTGGGGCCTGCGGTTGCGCTCCGGGAGGAGATTTCTGGCCTCGCTCACGGGGCGTGCAGCCCTCCCAGCCTGGAGAACTCGTAGGGAACTACTGGGCAGAGTTTCAGGATTCAAATTCTACCGGATTTCGAGTTCGAAATGGCCCTCCGGAGGGCCTTAACAGGGGGTCTCTAGGGCGCTGGTTTCCAGCGCAGAATCGGGTCCTCGCTCTGGCCCTGCAGGTAGTCATTGATGTGGCGGGCGGTGGCCACCTCGTCGAGCCGGCCGACCGGAAGGCCGTGAGGCGCCTCGTGGAGCTTTGCAGGCGACTCCTGAGCCTGCTTGACGATCTCGCCGATGGCGGCCGCGAAGGCGTCCAGCGTAGCCTTGCTCTCGGTCTCGGTGGGCTCGACCATGATGGCTTCCGGCACCACTAGCGGGAAGTAGATCGTCGGCGCGTAGAAATCGCGCTCCAGCAGGCCCTTGGCGACGTCCAGGGCCTTGATGCCGTATGGGGCGAGATTGTGGGCGCTGGCGACGAACTCGTGCATGCACGGCCCTTCGTGTGGCATGTCCAGCAGGCCGTCGACCTGGCTCCGGAGATAGTTGGCCGATAGGACCGCGTCGCGGGAGGCCTCGGTGAGGCCGTCCCCGCCCATGGCCAGGATGTAGGTATACGCGCGGACGAGCATCCCGAAGTTGCCGTAGAAGCTGCGCACCCGCCCGATCGACTTCGGCCGCTTGAAGTCGAGCTTGAGCGCGCCGTTCACGCGCTCCACGGTGGGCGTCGGCAGGAATGGGACGAGGTCGGCCTTGACTCCGACGGGACCCGCTCCGGGGCCCCCGCCCCCATGGGGGGTTGTGAACGTCTTGTGGAGGTTCATGTGGACCGCGTCGAAGCCCATATCGCCGGGTCTGCAGATGCCCATCAAGGCGTTCAGGTTGGCCCCGTCGTAGTACAGCAGCGCTCCGGTACCATGCACGAGTTCCGCAACATCTAGTATCTCTCGCTCGAACAGCCCCAAGGTGTTGGGGTTTGTGAGCATCAGCGCGGCGACCTTTGGGGAAAGCTTCGCCTTGAGGTCGGCGAGGCTGATCCGGCCGTCCGGCCCGGATGCCACCTCGACGACGTGGAACCCGCTCAGAGCCGCGCTGGCGGGGTTGGTGCCGTGGGCGGAGTCGGGGACGAGCACCTCGGTCCGGGCTTCGCCACGCGAATGGTGGAAGGCTTTGATCATTCGCAAGGCGGTCCATTCGCCGTGCGCGCCGGCCGCGGGCTGTAGCGTCACGCGCTCCACTCCCACGATGGCGCACAGGGCCTGCTCGAGGCGCCACATGAGGTCCAGCGCGCCCTGGACGGTGTCCTCGCCCTGGTACGGATGCAGGTCGGTGAAGCCGGGCAGGGCGGCGGCTGCTTCGTTCGCGACCGGGTTGTACTTCATCGTGCAGCTGCCGAGCGGATAGAACTGCTTGCTGATCGCGTAGTTCAGGGACGCGAGCCTGCTGTAGTGCCTCATGATCTCCGGCTCGCTGAGGCGCGGGAGCCCCGGAGGTTGGGACCGCAAGAGCTCGCGAGGCAGGACGTCGGCGGGCGCCGGCGCCTCGACCTCTGCGCGGGGGAGGCGTGGGCCGTGCGCGTTTGGCCGGCTCTTTTCGAAGCTGAGGAGCTCGGTCACGAAGCCAAAGCCGCCACGAGCTCGTCCAGGGCGCGGCCGTCGTTGACCTCCGTGCAGGTGAACGTGAGCACGCCCTTGAGCTCGCGAAACCACCTGTGCACGTCGAGCCCGCCGAGGATTCCCTTGCGCGCGAGCTTCCTGAGCACCGCCGGCGCCTTAGGAACACGTATGGGAAACTCATTGAGGACCTGGCGCTCCGGAAACGCCATCTCCCAGCCGGGCAGCGCCGACAGCCGTTCTGCCAGCGCGTGGGCCCTCTTGAAGCTGACCTCCGCCACCTCGCGCAGGCCATCCGCCCCCATGTAGGTCATATAGACGCTGGCCGCCAGCGCGCACAGGGAGTGGTTGGTGCAGATGTTGGACGTGGCGCGTGCCCGCCGAATGTGCTGCTCCCGCGCGGTCAGCGTCAAGACGAAGCCCCGGCGCCCGGCGGCATCATGGGCGCTGCCGATCAGGCGGCCCGGCAGCCGGCGTACGAGGTCTTTCCGGCAGGCGATGAAGCCGACGTGGGGACCGCCGTAGCTGGGGCTCAGCCCGAGCTGCTGGCCCTCGCCCGCGGCGATGTCGGCCCCGTACTCGCCGGGTGGGGCGACGATGGCGAGGCTGATCGGGTCGACGCAGGCGATCGCCAGCGCGCCTGCAGCGTGCGCGCTCTGGGTCAGCCCGGGGGCGTCGACCAGTAGACCCAGGAAGTCCGGCTGCTGAAAAACGACGGCGGCCGTCTTGGGGCCGGCCTGGGTCCCTTTTCGGACCTTGATTCCGCGACCATCGCTGTAGGCGCGAAGCACCTCCATGTACTCGGGATGGAGGTAGCCCGCCACCAGGACCTCATCGCGGCCGGTGTGAATGTGGGCCATCATCGCCGCCTCGGCAACGGCAGTGGCGCCGTCGTACATGGAGGCGTTCGCGACGTCCAGCGAGGTCAGCTCGGCGATCAAGGTCTGAAACTCGTAGATCGCCTGCAGGGTGCCCTGGCTGGCCTCCGGCTGATAAGGCGTGTACGCGCTGTAGAACTCCGGCTTGGAGGTCACCGCCGCCACCGCGGCCGGGATGAACCGCCTGTAAACGCCGCCACCGCGGAAGGTCAGGCGGTCCGCGAACACCTTGTTACGCGCCGCCAGCGCCTGGATCTGAGCCATGGTTTCGAGCTCCGACAGGCCCGCGGGCAGCTCCAAAGCCGGGATGCGGAGCGAGCTCGGGATGTCAACCAGCAGGTCGTCCATCGAGCCGACGCCGATCGCAGCCAGCATCGCGGCGCGTTCCTCGGGGGAGTGGACGAGGTAAGGCAATCCTGGGTGCTAGGCCTCGGCGATCTTCTTGTAGGACGCCTCGTCGAGCAGGTCGGCGGGGAGCTCGCCGGTAAGCTCCAGCTTCAGGATCCAGCCGTCACCGTATGGATCCGAGTTCACCAGCTCGGGGTGTGCCGTGAGCTTGTCGTTCACTGTGGCGATGCGCCCCGCCACCGGCGAGTAGAGATCGCTGGCGGCCTTCACAGACTCGACGACGCCGAAGGTCTCACCTACCGCGAGCTTGCGCCCGGTCGCCGGCAGCTCCAGGAAGACCACGTCGCCCAGCTGCGACTGGGCGAAGTCGGTGATGCCGACTGTGACGGTCTTGCCATCCACGGTGAGCCACTCGTGAGATTTGGTGTAAAGGCGGCCGGCCATGCGATTCCTCCCTCTTCGTGCTGCGGACGGACGTGGCTCACGGTTTGGCCGGCGCGACCGCGGATCGCGCCGAGCCACGATAGAACGGCAGTTTCACGACCTCGGCCGTGGCCTCCCGGCC
>JBGOTG010000193.1:0-4920 GCA_041476405.1 Candidatus Dormibacteraceae bacterium
CCTCGCCTCAGGACAGGTTCCCCTCGAGGACATCCTGACCGTCAAGCAGATTGAGCGCCTGCTCTTCCTCCAGCAGCTCGGCACGATCGAGGTGGACAGCCGGTTGAAGGTCATCGGCCAGCTCCGATCCCACGTCACGGCGGACAACACCATGACCCTGACCCAGAAGAACAGCGTCACGGGCCTCCTCGACCCAGTGAGCGCCGGGCTGCAGAAGCTGCGGGTCAAGATCATGACGCAGGATCGTCTGGTCGACCAGGCCCGCGCCGACCTGACCACGCTCGGCCTCCTGCGGGTCTACGGCGTGCTGATGCCGCAGGCGCACCTGCTCATCGCCGCCTACCAGATGCAGCAGCTGGCCTCCACCTACTCGTCTCAGCGGGCCGACCTGCAGCGACGCATCAACACTCTTCTGCTGTCGAACCCGGACGTCGCCCCTGCTCTGGCCATCGTCAACGCGATGGCCCTGCAGATCAGGGCCATGTCGGACGCAAGCCAGAGCGCGGCATTCACGCTCGCCGGGCTGAGGGCGGCCGACTACCCCGCCACCAGGCCGGCCCTCGTCCGCGCTCGCCAGAGCCTGGTCGCGGCGAAGGCGGCAGGCGACCGTGCGGCCGCTTACAGGCTGCAGGCCCTCTCCTACGCCGGGCTTTAAGCCCAGGTGACGGCCGCCCGACGGTCCCTGGTGGGTGACCAGATCGCGGACGACGAGGTGGCGGCGGCCGCCGCTGCGGCGGCCGGCCGCGAGCTGCTCGCTCTGCGAGCGCAGCACAGCGAAGATGGTGCCACCGGCGCTGAGATCGGGAAGCTGGGCGACCGCAGGTCGAACGCGCTGCTTCAAGCGGCTCTGGCCGCGGCGTGCCCTGGCGATGCGATCCTCTCGGAAGAATCCGCCGACGATCCCGGGCGGCTGGATCGCCCGCGGGTGTGGATCATCGATCCG
This sequence comes from Candidatus Dormibacteraceae bacterium, assembly GCA_041476405.1. Classification (GTDB taxonomy): domain Bacteria; phylum Chloroflexota; class Dormibacteria; order Dormibacterales; family Dormibacteraceae; genus Palsa-872. The sequence goes on from JBGOTG010000193.1 coordinate 944, forward strand.
CTGGACGGCACGCGCGAATACGGCGAGCCGGGCAGGAACGACTGGGCGGTTCACGTGGCCCTCGTTCGCAGAGGTGCGCTCGAGGTCGGGGTGGTCGCGCTTCCCGCCCAGGGGCTCACGCTGTCGTCGGCGAGTCCGCCCGCCCTGCCACCCCGGTCAGGCCCGACGCGGATGGTGGTCAGCCGCACGCGCCCGCCGGCGATCACCGACGAGGTCAGCCGGCGGCTCGGCGCAGTACTGGTGCCCATGGGCTCCGCAGGAGCGAAGGCCATGTCGGTCCTGCTCGGTCAGTCCGACGTATACCTCCACGCGGGCGGCCAGTACGAGTGGGACTCGGCGGCGCCAGTCGCGGTCGCGATGGCCGCCGGCCTGCACGCCTCGCGAATCGACGGCGCGCCGCTGGTGTACAACCGCTACCCGGCCTGGCAGCCCGACCTGCTGATCTGCCGGCCGGAGCTGGCGTCGACCGTTCTAGAGGCCATTCGGCTGGCGTCCTGACCGTCGACGGCGCCTCTCCTGCGAATTTCCCGAAAGGATTTTGTCTCAGGGTCACATTTTTTTCGCCGGTTCGTTCACACTATGCGGGACCGGTTGGGACAAAACGGAATCCATCCGGGTCATCCGTTATTGGGAGGGAGGCCGCTTAGGCGGTACTAAAGGGAGGGAGTAGTGGCCGAGGTCGCCGATCGTCTGCCCATGTCTTCATTGTCGTCATACCAGGTCGTTCAGGCCCCCATGGTCCAGCCGCAGCTGTGGGACTCAGGGGCAACCGCGCACCTTACACGGGAGCTCCACGACGGAGTGGCCGGCGAGCTGTCGACCATGCTGCTCGACCTGGAACGTTTCAGGGCGGAGCAGACCGGCCGGCAAAGCGTGCTGGCCGAGATCTCGCAGCTCCAGAACCAGGTCCGTTTCGTGCTCTCCAACGTCCGCCAGCTGATCTACGAAAGGCGCGGCATGCCCAGCGTCGAGCATGACTTTGCCGGCACGGTTCGCCGAGGGCTGGTGCGTCGGTTCACCGAGCGCACAGGCGTACAGGTGAGCCTGTCGGTCGCCCGCAGCTGGCCGCGGCAGCTGCCGGCCGAGACAGCCCTCAACCTCGACCGCATCCTGCAGGAGGCGCTTAACAACGTCGATCGCCACAGCGGCGCGACGTCGGTGCGGATCCGCTTCGACCTGTCCCCCACCGGCGACTCCGGAGTGATCACCGTCACCGACGACGGGCGTGGTTTCATCAGCCCTGCCGACGGCGCTCGGGGGAGCTTCGGGCTCGCGGGGATCCAGGAGCGTTCGCTGTTGCTGGGCGCCCAGGCGACGATCACGAACGGCCGCCGGGGCGGCAGCGTGATGACCGTGTCGGTACCGCGCAGGAGCCTGGGACTGTGATCATGGTCCAGCCTGTGAACTCAGACCATTCGACCCCAGAGCCGGCCCCGCCGGCGACAGCGCCGATACGCCTCCTGGTGGCAGACGACCAAGCCCTGTTCCGGAGGGCCCTGGTCGGGCTGTTGAACCAGGATCCCCGGCTAGAGGTCGTCGACCAGGTCGGCGACGGCCTGATGGCCGTCCAGCGCGCGATCGAGCTCCAGCCCGACGTCATCCTGATGGACATCCGGATGCCCGGCATCGACGGAATCGAGGCGACCCGGCGCATCCTCGCGGTGCGGCCCGAAACGCGGATCCTCATGCTCACCGCCTTCGAGACCGACCGCCACGTCCTCCAGGCGCTCCAGGCGGGAGCGAACGCCTATGTGCTCAAAGACGCCGAGCCTGAGGTGGTGATCTCGAGTATCATCGCCGTCCATGCCGGCGAAAGGGTGGTGGCGGGCGCGGCAGCCAATCGCGTCGTCGACATGCTCACCGGCAGCGGCCCGACGCGTGCCTACTACGACAACCTCACCGCGCGCGAGATCGAGATCCTGACGCTCCTCGCCTCAGGCCTGGCCAACAAGCAGATCGCCTACCGGATCAAGATCAGCGACAAGACGGTGCGCAACCACATCAGCAACATTTACGAGAAGGTCAAGGTGGCCGACCGCTCGCAGGCAGTGCTCTACGCCGTACGAAAAGGGCTCGTCGAACTCTAGCGACCGAGGGGGTGACCCCTCGGCCGGCCGGCCGGCGCTCCATCCGCCAGGGATGGGGCGCCGGCGTCGCCAGCCGACAAATGTCCCATTTCCTTTGCGCCAGATTCCCGCCAGAGTTCTCCTTGGGGTGCGACGCTGGTTGCATTCCTCGATTTCGTGGGAGGGAGGGACTCAACCGCCGATGGCGCTACGACTTTCGGGTAACTCCGAGCCGCTGATCGCTGCCGATTCCGGCCTGTCCTCGGGGACGGCCCGCGCCGTCGCTAGCCGCCGGGCGCTGTGGGTGGTGGGGTTGACCGCGATGGTGGACCTCCTGGCGATCTCCTTCTCCTACGCCGCCGCCAAGGCGACCCGGGTGGAGACGCTGTCAAACACCAAGCCTCTGATCCTGGCGACGATCCCCGCCTGGCTGATCGTGTTCTACGCCTATGGGCTGTACAGCCGCAGGCAGGTCCTGGAGCCCTCCGCCCGGATCCCGCGGGTCCTCAGCGCGATCACGGTGTGCATCTTCCTGATGGTCGTGGTGGCCTTCTTCTTCCACATGGAACCGTCGAGGACCTGGTTGGTCACCCTCTGGGTGTTCTCCACCGTCGTAGTCGTCCTGGGGCGCCTGGCCGTGCTGCGCATCGCCCACCAGCTGAACGAGATCCGGTGGATCGGACTGCGCACTCTGGTGGTCGGGACGAACGGCGAGGCTCTGACGCTGGCGCGCGTCCTCAACAAGAAGCGCCACCTCGGCTACGAGGTGCTCGGTTTTGTCGCGCCGCCGGAGGGTGTGGTCGATGGCGTGGCGGCAATCTCGACGCTCGGCGATCTCCGCCAGACGGTCATCGACAGGGACGTCGCAGTGGTCTTCATCGCCGGGTCGGACAGGGGCTCGGACATGCTGACCCAGGTCGACGGCGCGCTCAGCGGGCTTGGGGTTCGCATCCGAACCTCGCTCGGCCTCCCCCACCTCGCTGCCTCCCGGGTGGTGGTTCAGCCGGTGGACGGCATGGCGATGCTGGCTGTCGAGCGCATGCGGCCGTCCGAGTCTCACCTCATGGTCAAGCGGGCTCTCGACGTCATGCTTTCAGGCCTCGGCCTGGTCGTCGGGCTGCCGGCGATGATCGTGATCGCGGTCGCCATCCGGCTGTCCGGGGACGGCCCGATCATCTTCTCCCAGACGAGGGTCGGGTACGAAGGCGAGCTCTTCACGATGTACAAGTTCCGGACCATGGTCAAGGACGCCGAGAACATGCGGCCGCACCTCGAGATTGCCAACGAGGCGGACGGCCTCCTGTTCAAGATGCGCCAGGACCCGCGCCTGACGAGGGTGGGCCGCCACCTCCGGCAGCTCGGACTTGACGAGCTCCCCCAGCTGTTCAACGTGCTGATCGGGGACATGAGCCTGGTCGGGCCGCGACCTGCCCTCCCCGCCGAGCGGGAGAAGTGGTCCCCCGAGGTCGCGATGCGGCTCCGGGCCAAGCCTGGGTTGACCGGTCTGTGGCAGGTGAGCGGCCGGCACGAGCTCGCCTTCGAGGACTACGTCCGCTACGACCTGTTCTACGTCGAGAACTGGTCGCTTGGCCTGGACCTCCAGATCATCGCGAGAACAATCCCAGCCCTCCTGTCCCGCGCGGGAGCGTACTAGAGAGCGGAGTATCCCTCCCCACGTGGCTGGGGAGGCGGCGCCAAGCGCCGGAGGGTGCATACGGCTCTGGGACCCATGCGCCGTCGATCTGCCCGGCCTTGAACGTCGTGATGGTTCTGGCGTGTGTTATTTGTCCCGGGAGGTTCCAGCAGGGGCCGGCACTTCCTCATGCCGGTAAGAGGACGCCAACTCCTTGATCTTCGGCGGCAGGGCGCCGGCGACCACATCCGCGAGCGTCACCTCTTCCAGGACCGCGC
>JBGOTG010000194.1:0-4888 GCA_041476405.1 Candidatus Dormibacteraceae bacterium
CGCACCTTGTCGGCGTCCACGCCGAACTCGGAGCCTCGCGCCGAGACTCGGTGGAAGAGCTCCGAGGACTCCAGCAGCACCTTCGTGGGGATGCAGCCGACGTGCAGGCACGTCCCGCCGAGCTTGTCCGCCTCCACGAGCTCCACCTTCAATCCAAGCTGCGAGGCTCGGATGGCGGCTGGATATCCGCCCATTCCGCCCCCGAGGATCAGGACGTCGAAATCGTCAGCGGGCATTGTTTTAAGTGTAGGAGGCGGCGCGCGCTGTTACTTGCAGCCGGGCTTCACGAGGTTGGCGCGCGCCTTGTCGAAGTCGGCTTGATCCACGATCGGCAGCGAGGCGGATGGGTCGCCGTATCGGTCGATCGCCCGGTAATAGAGCGCTGGACTTGTCTCCACCGGCATCACCAGCGGGTCGACGGCTCCGTTTGGATCCAGGCATGAATCGCCTCGTTCGGCGGCCAGCGCCTGCAGGTCCGCGATCTGTCGCTGCATCTGGACCGTCTTGGCGGTGGCGAACGTGAAGAGCAGCACGGCGCTGCTGAAGCAGGCGAGGAACAGGCATGCGACCAGGGCCGGCCGCCACGTTCCATGCCACGGAAGGCTTCGGGCTGCATCCGACAGCAGCAGGAGCCAGAAGACCGCAGCCACGTAGGTGTAGCGGCTGGCGCCGGCCTGCTGATAACCGATCTGAACCCGGATCACGCCAGTCACCGCATAGAAGGTGACGAGGCCAACGGCGACGCCGACCCCAAACGGATCGATGCCCACGCGCCGCCAGGAGAAAGCAACCGCCACGGCGGCCAGGAGCAGGACCCCGAACCCGATGGTGGCGCCGACCCCGATCAGCCCTCCGGCGCTCGAGGCGAGGCCCCAGAGAACATAGAGAGGAAGGAGCGCGATGTCGGCCGGCGACAGAACCGGCGCCGCCGGACCTTGCCGGCCGAACGCCACGAACCAGAGGCCGAGCGCGACGGCGACCGGCGCGAACCAGACGAGGTCGCGCCGCCGGTCTGGGGTGGTGGCGAGCTGGACCGCAGCGGCTACCCCGAAGAAGAGGCCAACGCCGGAGAACATCAAGGAAGCGGTCAGCAATGCGGCTGCACCGAGCATGTGGCGACGGCTCGACGGCCCCTGCAGGGCTATGAGCATCGCCAGCCCGCACGCAACCGAACCGACGAACTGGATCTGGAACGCCCACAGTAGGTCCTCCCACCCGGCTCCCAAGAACATCAGCAGGGCTGCCGAGCCCAACGCGACGAGGTCACCGGCGCGCCGTCGCACGACCTCGAAAAGCAGCACGACGCTGGCGGCGTGCAGGACGAGCAGGACTCCCATGTAAGCGATGTAGGAACGCAGCCCGACTGTCGCGAGCAGCACCGCGTAGATGGCGCGGGTGAGCATGACGGGGTGCTCGTTGTGCGGCACCAGCAGCGTTGACCAGGTCCAGTCCGGCGCGCCGAGGATGAAGGTCCACTCGTCGAAGTAGAAGGTCATGTCCCGAGCCAGCCACAGGATCGCGGCCGCGGCGACGAGCGCTGCAACGACGACGATCACCCGGGCGTGCGGAACCCTGACGCCGGCCGCGTTCACAGTCCCGGAATAGCCTCGCTTTCGGAAAGGGGCCGGACCTCCCCCCGGCGAGCGACGGAGGAGGAAGGCGCGATGAGGAACGCCAGCCAGATCGCGACCGCGATGAGGATCGGTAGCGGGCTGAGCGGCCAGGCCAGCTCGCCGGCAGCTGCCACCACCAGGAGCCATGCCCTCTGCCACGTCGGTGGCGCGTCCCGCCAGAAGAGCCAGGCGGCCACGACCAGGATTGTGAAGTCCTGGAGGTGCCAGTAGGTCGCGCTCAGCATGCTGGCGACCAGGCCGAGGGCCAAGAGGCGGGCCAGACCCGCGTGACGGTTGAGGTAAGCGCCAACCAGGCCGATCGCGGCGACGAATGCCGCCGCCGCATAGCTGATCGTGCCGGGCCCCAGGACGTATGCGAGCGTGAAATAGCGGTTGTTCGTCACTGCCTGCGCCTCAGCCAGCAGGCTTCGGTAGTCGCCGACGCCCTGCGCGCCCACGACGAGCACGGACAGGCCGGTGAGGATCGCGGCCGTCACGGCCCAACCCACCGCGATTCTCCATCGGCCGCCGAACAGGAGCACGACGGGAACGACCAGCGCGAGCTGCGGTTTCACCACCAACAGACCCAGCGCGGCCCCGGCGAGGTACGGCCTGCCGGCCTCGCCGAGCTTCCAGCAAGCGGCGATGGCGAGCATGACGATCGTCGCCGGCTGGCCCAGGCTGAGGCTGTAGAGCACCGGGTACCAGGCGAGCGCGCCCAGCAGCCACAGCGCCCGCTCCACGCCCGCGCCGGGGGCGGCCAGCCGCCAGGCGGCGAGGAGCACCGCCACCGACCCGGCGGTCCAGGCATAGAACGCGCCGGCGGCGCCGAGCGCGGTGAGCGGGACGGTCAGCCAGGCAAGGGGCGGCGGCGACACGAAACGTTCGCCATCGCCGAAGGGCGTGGCTGGTCGAAGCTGGGCGAAGAGCTGGTGCTGCAGGTCGATCGAGTAGATGTGGCTCCAGCCGTGCTCGAGCCCGATCCTTGCGCCGATGAAGACGAGCGTGAAGTCATTGTCGAGGGCGTTCCGGCCGATCGGTGTGAAGGCCCAGACCGCGGTCACCGTCGCGACGATCAGCAGGAACCATGCGAGAGCGGCGAACCCCAGGTTGCGGGCCCGCGCATCGAACCGGCCGCCGATCACCTCTCGGCGAGCGGTACCGGCTTTCGAGGTTCGGGTCCGATGTACTCCGATTGGGGGCGGATGAGGCGGTTGTGTGAGCCCTGCTCCAGCACGTGCGCGGACCATCCGGCCACGCGCGAAACCGCGAAGGTGGGTGGAAAGAATTCCTTCGGCAGGCCGATCGCCTGGAGGACGCCGGCCGAGTAGAACTCGACGTTGGTGGCCTGGGGACGCTCCGGGTGTTCCTCGTGGAGAATGGCAAGAGCCGTCTCCTCGACCTTTGACGCGAGCTCGTAAAACGTCGGGTTGATTCGCTGGCACAGCGCCTTGAGAATCTTCGCCCGTGGGTCGTACGTGCGGTAAACGCGGTGACCGAAGCCCATGAACCTGACCTTCTGCTTGCGTGCCTCGCGCATCCAGTGCTCGGCTTTGTCGGCAGTGCCGATCTGCTCGAGCTGGTCCATCACCGCCGAGGGTGCGCCTCCATGGGCAGGGCCTTTGAGCGCGCCGATCGCTCCGACCAGGCAAGAGGCCAGGTCTGAATCCGTCGACGCGATGACGCGAGCCGTGAACGTCGAAGCGTTCATGCCGTGGTCCGCGAGCAGCACGTGGTACGTATTGAGCGCCTGCACCAGCTCCGGCGTCGACTCCTTGCCGTTCAGCATGTACAGGTAGTTCGCGGCATGGCCGAGGTCGGATCGAGGCTCGACCGCTTCCAGGCCTAGAACGCGCCTGTGAAACCTGGCGAGGATCGTCGGAAAGGACCCGGTCGCGTGGATGGCGAGCGGAACCGTCGGCTTCTCGAGCTTGTGCTCGACACCCTGCACCGATACCACGCTTCGCAGCACGTCCATCGGATCGGTGTCGGTCGGGAGCGCCTCGAGCGTAGCGAGAGCGGCCGGCGTCAACCTGCGTGATCCCGCCAGCTCGACCGTCAGGGCGTGCAGCTCGTCGCGGTTGGGCAGGCTCCCCTGCCACAGGAGGTATGCGACCTCTTCGAAGGACATCTCCTCGGCCAGGTCGGCGATCACGTAGCCGCGGTACACGAGCCTGCCGTTGGCCCCGTCCACCAGGCTGATCTCGGTGCGGGCGGCGATCACCCCCTCGAGCCCGGGAATGTACTCGGCGCTCATCGCTTCGCCAGTGCCATCGGCTTCTTGCCCGGTTCGGGTCCGATCCATTTCGAGGCCGGCCGGATGATCCGGAGGTCCTTCAGCGCCTCGAGAACGTGAGCCGTCCAACCCGAGACGCGTGACGTTGCGAACATGCTGGTGAAGAGCTCCTTGGGAATGCCGGCGCCGGTGAGGACGACGGATGCCCAGAAGTCCACGTTGGTGGCGTTCGGCCGCTCGGGGTGCGCCTCGTGGAGGATTCGCAGGGCCACCTCCTCGGTGCGCGAGGCGGTCCGGTGAAGCTCGGGGGCGGCGATCTTGGCGAGATCGCGAAGGATCCGCGCCCGCGGATCATAGGTTCGATAAACGCGATGGCCGAAGCCGGCGAAGCGCTCGTTGCGCGCATGGGCATCGGTCAGGTACTTCTCGGCGTTTTCCGCTGAACCGACCTTGTCCAGAAGGGTGCGAGCGGCATAGGTGGCGCCGCCGTGGGCAGCTCCCTTGAGCGCGCCGATGGCGCCGACCACGCAAGAGGCGAGGTCACTCCCGGTGGAGGCGATCACGCGAGCCGTGAAGGTGGACGCGTTGAGGCCGTGGTCCGCGAGAAGGACGAGGTATGTCTCCACCCATCGAGCACGGTCCGCGGAAGGTTCCTTCCCATCCATCATCCACAGCAGGTTGGCGGCGTGGCCGAGGTCGTCGCGCGGCTGGACGAGCTCGCGCCCCTGATTGCGCCGCCACGCTGCCGCGACGATGGTGGGAAAGACAGCGGTCAGCGCGACTGCTTCGTCAAGCGTGGGTTTGGGCAGCCCTTTGCTGGAGCCCTGCGCAGAGACGACTGTACGCAGCACGTCCATGGGATTGACGGTGGGATCGCTGGTCTCGAGAGCGCCTTGGGCATGCTCGTTGAGGTGGCGGGCCGCCGCCATCTGGTGTTTCAGGGCCTTGAGCTCCGTCTCAGTCGGCAGTTCGCCGTGCCACAGGAGATAGGCAACCTCCTCGAAGGTCGTAACAGGCGCGAGGTCCTCGATGAGGTATC
>JBGOTG010000195.1:0-4850 GCA_041476405.1 Candidatus Dormibacteraceae bacterium
CCGTATCGCCTAGGAAGTCAACTCACCAGCGTCGCAGGGTTGGCCGGGGTTGCCCCGGCCATGACTTTGTCTTCCTCGACTCCAAATCGTAGCGGGTGGAAAACTAAGCCTCAAATATGTCCCATCCATATACCGGAATGGGCGCAGCCGCGCGCGAAGCGCCCGGCGATGAGGGAAAACCATCTGGGTTTTCCCTCATATTTAGCTAGTGCCCGCCAGGGATAGACCCGCGCCAGAACGCCGCAACCTCAGCCCGGCCGCTCTCTACGAGCACGCGATCCGGCGCGACGAGGCCGTGATCGTCTCCTCCGGCGCTCTGACAGCCGAGACCGGCCAGCACACCGGGCGCTCCCCGAAGGACAAGTTCTTCGTCAAGGAGCCCACGAGCGAAGAGGCGATCTGGTGGCATGCGGGAAATCAGCCCATTTCAACCGCCAAGTTCGACGGGCTGCTGAAGCGCATGGACGAGTTTTGTGACAGCCACGAGGTCTTCACGCAGGACGTCTTCGCGTGCGCTGATATCCGGCAGCGTCTGCGCGTGAGGGTCGTGACCGAGCTTGCATGGCATAGCCTCTTCGCGCGCAACCTCTTCATCCGGCCCACCGCCGACGAGCTTCTCAACTTCGAACCCGACTTCACCGTGATGTCCCTGCCGTCTGTGAAAGCCGACCCCAAGACCGACGGGACGCGAAGCGAGACCTTCATCCTGGTCAACCTCGCCCGCCGAATCGTCATCATCGGCGGCACCGAGTACGCAGGCGAGATCAAGAAGTCGGTCTTCACCGCACTCAACTACTTCCTGCCGGCGCAAGGCGTGTTTCCGATGCACTGCTCAGCGAACGTCAGCAGCGGGGGCTCCGACGTGGCGCTGTTTTTCGGCCTCAGTGGCACAGGTAAGACGACACTCTCAGCCGACCCGTCGCGCCGCTTGATCGGCGACGACGAGCACGGCTGGAGCGATTCCGGGGTGTTCAACTTCGAGGGCGGCTGCTACGCGAAGACGATCCGGATCCACAAGGAATCGGAGCCCGAGATCTATGCGGCGACCGAGAGCTTCGGCACGATCCTCGAAAACGTCGTCTACGACCCACGCACGCGCATCCCCGATTACGACTCCGAGGAGAAGACCGAGAACACGCGGGCCGCGTACCCGGTCGACCTCATCCCCAATGCAGTCCTTTCCGGCACTGGCAAGCACCCGAGCAACGTGATCTTCCTCTCCGCAGACGCCTATGGCGTTCTGCCCCCGGTGGCCCGGCTCGACGAGGTGCAGATCCGCCACTACTTCCTGTCCGGCTACACGGCCAAGGTCGCGGGCACGGAGCGGGGGGTGACCGAGCCGGAGCCGATCTTCAGCACCTGCTTCGCATCTCCGTTTCTCGTCCTTCCGCCGCACCGCTACGCGGACATGCTGATCGAGCGCGTCAACCGGCATCACGCAGAGGTCTGGATGCTGAACACCGGATGGGTCGGCGGGCCGTACGGGGTGGGGCAGCGGATGTCGATCGCCCACACCCGTGCCATCGTGCGCGCCGTGGTCCAGGGGAAGCTGCACGACCAACCAACCCACGTCGACGCCGTGTTCGGGCTCCAGATCCCCGACGACGTGCCGGATGTGCCTCGCGAGGTCCTGGATCCGCGCAGCAGCTGGCCAAACCCCGACGACTACGATCGGCAGGCCAACAAGCTCCGGCGGATGTTCGAGGAGAACATCCACACGATCGGCAAGAGCTCCTCGACCGCGGGCTGATCGCCCGCTAATTCAGACCTTGAAGGTGGCGATCGTCGGCAGTAGGCACTTCTCCGAACCGGGTCGCGTCAGCGACTATGTCAATGCGCTGCCGCCGGGCGCATCGATCATCACCGGGAGCGCCAGCGGCGTCGATGCGGCGGCGACCAGGGCGGCGCGCTCCAAGGGCATCCCGGTCCAGGTCATCCCGGCGTCCTTCGAAGAGCTCGCCGACGCTTCGAAGTCCGCTGCGAGGAACCAGCGCCTCGTCGACGCGTGCGACGTGCTGGTCGCTTTCTGGGACGGCAGCTCGAAGGGCACCCGGAACACCATCGAGAGGGCGCTCGACTCCGGCAAGGAGGTCCACGTGTATTTAGGCGGGGGAGGCAGGCCTCCCCCACCAGCCCCCTCCGGCTAATTCCTTCGGGCGACATAAGAGCAGCACCGCGCCGGTGGTGCGGCGGAAATGACGGTGACGGCCGAGGTGAACTCGGCCTAGGCACCATGTCTCTGACTACGATTGAATGATGGCAGTCGCGATCGCGGTGCGCGCTCGACTGTTCGCCCGGTTGCGCGAGCAAGCCGGCACCGACTCGGAGAACGTCGAGCTGCCGGCCGGGTCGACTGTGGCCGACGTATACGACGCCATCAGGAGGCTCCACCCAGGACTCGATGCGAATCGCAACGCGGTGCGGGCCGCGCTCAACCAGGAGTTCGCGGAGTGGGACGCCGCGGTCGCGGACGGCGACGAGGTGGCCTTCATACCTCCTGTGAGCGGAGGAGCCCACGGTGCGGGCGTCCTGTTCGAGCTGACCACCCGTCCACTCGATGCGCGCCGCATGGAGGTGGCGGTCACCCACAAGGGGGCGGGCGCGATCTGCACCTTCACCGGAGTCGTGCGCGACAGCTCGCGCGGCCGCTCGGTGACCCACCTCGAGTACGAGGCTTATGCGGAGATGGCCACGGCCCAGATGCGCAAGATCGCCGACGAGATCGCTGAGCGATGGCCGGACGCACGTGTGGCGATGGCCCACCGCACGGGGCGGCTCGAGATAGGCGAGCCGTCGGTGGTGGTGTCGGTTTCGAGCCCGCACCGCGCCGAGGCGATAGCCGCCTGCAAGTGGGGGATCGACCGGCTCAAGGAGTCGGTGCCGATCTGGAAGAAGGAGTTCGCTGCGGACGGGACGTACTGGATCGAGGGTGACGAAGCCCGGCCGGTCAGTCCCTGACCCGCGCCACCGACAGGCCGTCTCGGATCGGGATCACCACGGTCTCGAGGCGCGGGTGCTTGGCGACGAACTCGTTGTAGAAGGCGACGTTGCGTGCCTGCTGGTTCTTCGGGTTGACCACCTCGCCCTGGCGCAGCGCGTTGTCGGCCATGAGAAGCGCGCCGCCGTCGAGACGCTCGATGCACAGCTCGACGACCCGGCGTGTCACGTCCTCGGAAGGGAACGAGTTGAGCAGGTCGATGAAGCACGCGTCAAACCTCTGCTGCAGCTTCTCCAGCCCACCCACGGCGTCCTGCTCCAGCACCAGGGCCTGCTTGGCGAGCCCGGCCTCCGCGAAATTGGCGCGCGCCCGCGCCGCGCGCTTGCCGTCGACCTCGAACGTGGTCAGCAACCCGCCTTCGGCGCCGCGCAGGAGCCAGATGCCGCTGTAGCCTGTGGCGGTTCCGAGCTCGAGCACCCGCTTGGCGCCCGCCAGCCGCACGAGCAGCTTCAAGAGGGCACCCTCGTGCGCATCGATGATGGGAATGCCTTCGCGATGGGCCTCCTCCTCCATACGCGCGAGCACCGCGTCCCGCTTCGGCACGAGGCCTTCCATGTACGCCTCCAGCGCTTCGGTGACCTGGACAGGTTTCATCGCGACCTCCTATGCCTGCCGGTTGTCCAAGAAGAGAGCCACCAACGGCTGCAACGTGACGATGTACGCGGCCAGCCGCTCGATGGCGCTCTGGAGGACCTGCTCGTCGAGGTTTGGCGCGGGCAGCGTCTCATAGAGGCGCGACCAGCCGCGGTCCCAAGGTTCGAGCTCCGCGCGTGGCAGGCTCGCCTTGACCTCGACCATGCGCGGGCGGAAGAAGTCCAGTGCCTGCTGGTTGAGCTCGGCAGGCCCCTCGAAGTGGAGCCCGAGCTCCAGCTTTCCGGCGCCTGTGTGGTGCCACGCCTCGTAGTGCACCTGGGGCTGGCCGTAGTGGAGCTTGAGCAGGCGGCTGTGCCCGCGGCCTGTCTCGCAACCGCGCAGCTCGACAGGAAGCTTCGACCTGACGCCCTTGCGCAGACCGCCGAAGAAGTCGACAGGTGCTAGCAGTCCAGCGTGTACCAACCGGCCGAATATATCTCGTAAGCTCCTTGCGATGGCCTACATCCCGACAGTCACCGAGAACGAGGGCGGCAACCGCGAGAGGACCTTCGACATCTACTCGCGATTGCTCAAGGACCGGATCATCCTGATCGGCCGCCCCATCGACGACGTCGTCGCCAACCTGGTGGTGGCGCAGCTCATCTACCTGTCGGCTGACGACCCCGAGAAGGAGATCCAGATCTACGTCAACTCGGCGGGCGGCGCGGTGACCGCCGGCTTCGCCATCTACGACACGATGCAGTACGTCCGCTCTCCGATCTCGACCGTCTGCATCGGTCGCGCCGCGAGCTTCGGCACGGTGATCCTGATGGCCGGCGCCAAGGGCAGGCGCTTCTCACTGCCCAACGCCACCATCCACATGCACCAGCCGCTCATCGGCGGACGGGGACTCCAGGGCCAGGCGAGCGACCTTGACATTCACGCGCGCGAGATCCTGCGCATCAAGGTGGTCCTCAACGAGCTGATCGCCAAGCACACAGGCCAGCCGCTCGAGCGGGTGGAGCGCGACACGGACCGCGACTACTTCCTCAGCCCGGAAGAGGCCATCTCCTACGGCCTGATCGACGGCCTCATCCAGCAGACGCCGGCGCCCGTCCTGGCCGCCACCCGCTGAGCCCAGAGGCTCGCAAGCACAGCCACCCGACCACCAGCACCCCGACGGCGGTGGGCCACGGCGGCGGCACGACAGCAGCGATCGAAGCACCCACCGACAGGATCACCCAGTCCAGCCATCGCGCCTCTCCCCAGATGGCCAGCG
>JBGOTG010000196.1:0-4841 GCA_041476405.1 Candidatus Dormibacteraceae bacterium
CGAGGTTGACCGTGTAGAGACCGCGATCGGGAATGGTCCCGGGGTTGGTGACCGCCAGGCGCTGGGCACCCGCACGGCCGCGGAGAGTGCCCGCCACGCGGTCCCACACGATGCGCGGCCTCAGCTCCGCGAACTCGTCGGACGGGTAGCGGCCGCTGAGCATGTCGAGCACGGATTCCAGCGCCCGCGGACCAAGATCGCTGTACGGGTAAGCACGGCGAACGACCGCGGCCAGGTCATCAACTCTCCACTCGTCCATCGCGCACATCGCCACGATCTGCTGCGCGAGCACGTCGAGAGGCTTGCGCGGGACCGCCGTCGATTCGATGCGCCCTTCGAGCATGCCCTCGACCACCGCGGCCGATTCGAGGAGGCCGCCGCGAAAGTTGGGGATCACGACGCCTCGCGAGACCTCTCCGACCGAGTGACCTGCCCGACCGACACGCTGGATGCCGGCTGCCACGCTCGGCGGAGCCTCGACCTGCAGCACGAGGTCGACTGCGCCCATGTCGATGCCCAGCTCGAGCGTCGACGTCGCGATCAAGCCACGAACCGCGCCCGCCTTGAGCCGGTCTTCGATCAGGAGGCGCTGCTCGCGGGCGATGGAACCGTGATGGGCGAGCACGAGCTCCTCGCCGGCCAGCTCGTTCACGCGCGCGGCGAGGCGCTCGGCGAGCCGGCGGGAGTTGACGAAAACGATGGTCGACCGGTGCTCGCGGATCAGGGCGAGCATTCGTGGATAGATGACGGGCCAGATGCTGCCGGCCGGGCGGCCGTTGTCGTCCTGGACGCTGAGGCGGGCCATGTCGTCGACAGGTACCTCGACCCGTACGTCCATCGTCTTCAGCCTGCCCGCATCGACGATGGCGACCTCGCGACTCGTACCGCCCAGGAACCGCGCCACCTCCTCGAGCGGGCGCTGGGTGGCAGAGAGCCCGATCCTTTGCGGCTCGACCCTGGTGATCGCACACAGTCGCTCCAGGCTCAACGCAAGGTGTGAACCGCGCTTGGTCGCGGCGACGGAGTGGATCTCGTCGACGATGACCCACCTGACGGAAGCAAGGATGCGACGCGCGGCGCTGGTCAGCAGCAGGTAGAGAGACTCGGGGGTGGTGATGAGGATGTCGGGCGGGTGGCGCTCCATCGACCGGCGCGCGTCGGTTGGCGTGTCGCCCGTGCGGATTGCAACGGTGATATCGGGCGCCGGTAGGCCCAGCGTCTCGACGTGGCGCCGGATGCCGACCAGGGGGGAGCGAAGGTTGCGATCCACGTCGTGGGCCAGAGCCTTCATGGGCGACACATAAAGGACGCGACAGCGCTCCGCGTCGGGTGGCGTCGCTTCGGTCGTCAGGCGGTCGAGGCACCAGAGAAACGCGGCGAGCGTCTTGCCACTGCCGGTCGGGGCGGCCATGAGGACGTGGCGGCCGGCCGCGACCTCCAGCCACCCGCGTTCCTGGACCGGCGTCGGATCGCTGAACGCGCCTCGAAACCAGGCCTGGGTGGCCGGCGCGAACAGGTCGAGAGAACTTCCCACCTGTCAAGTTTGACCCGTTCCCGGCGCGCAAACAAGTGTTCGTTAACACCGCCCTGTATGGTCCGTTCGATGATCGAACCGCAGCGGTTCCGCGAGGTCATGGCCAGCTTCCCGAGCGGGGTCGTGGTCCTCACCGCCTTCGGCGAGGACGGCTTGCCCCGCGGCCTGACCGTCAGCGCCTTCTGCGCCGTCTCACTGGCGCCACCGCTGGCGCTGGCCTGCATCGACAAGACCTCCA
The DNA here is from genome assembly GCA_041476405.1 of Candidatus Dormibacteraceae bacterium. Lineage (GTDB taxonomy): Bacteria > Chloroflexota > Dormibacteria > Dormibacterales > Dormibacteraceae > Palsa-872. Next base: position 1,773 of record JBGOTG010000196.1, read on the forward strand.
ACACGCTGCCGGCGGTCCAGCAAACAGGCGGGTTCACGGCGAACATCCTGGCCGCCGGTCGCGAGGAGCTGGCTCGCCGAATGGCGACCAAGCTCACAAACAAGTTCGAAGCCATCAAGTGGCGCCGGCCCGCTGTCGATGGCGGTGGGCCGATCCTGGAGGACGACGCAGCCGCCTACGCGGTGTGCGCGCTGAAAGAGACGATCGAGGCCGGCGACCACTGGATCCTCATCGGCCACGTCCTGGAGGGCGACCACCGCCACGGCGTGGCTCCGTTGATCTTCAGCCGGCGCGGTTATTTCGACCTCTGAACCGGTCCGGCTACGGCTTGATGTTCTGGTTCAGGCGGAACACGTTGGTCGGGTCGTATTTCCGCTTGGCCGTGACCAGCCGCTCGTACTTGTCGATGCCGTAGGCTGCGCGCACTCTGTCCTGTCCTTCGTCCATCAGGAAGTTCACGTAGACCTTGCCTTCGCTGAACGGCTTCATCGCCTCGAACAGGCTGCGGGTCCATGCGAGGTGTGGCTCCGACGGTTCTCCGACACGCCACCTGGTATTGATGTTGAGGATGAAGGGCAGCGTCCGATGACTCAGAGCTGAGTCGTCCGGCATGCGCGCCGCCGCTCCGCCGAGGTACGCGAACTTGAAGTCACTGAGCGGTGAGCTGATCGTCTCGAGGTGCTCGCTCAGCACTTCGATCGCCCCGTCTGGGATCCCCTCGATGTAGTCCGACTTCCAATAGTTCTCGAATCCGGGCAGCCAGCTGGCATCGGTGAGCGCCTGAACGGCCTTGTACGTTCGCCGCGTGACCAGGTCTGCGAGCGGTTTCGCGAAGGAGCGCAGCGGCTCAACATCGGCCTCGGCGCGGATCGGGTCGCCGCTGTGGACGATCAGATTGGCGATTACCGGCTTGCCGTGAAACTCAGCCGGGACAAACGGTGCCGCTGGAGCCTTCCTCAGTACCGTGAATACCGTCAGCTCCTCCGATGAGGTGGGCAGGAAATCTCGCAGGAATCGGAGCAGGGCCGGAGCGCGCTCGGCCGGGTGAAAGATCAGACCACCCAGCACCTCCGGTCCAGCCTCGTGCAGCTGGAAGTCGAACGAGGTGACCACTCCGAAGTTGCCACCGCCACCCCGGATGGCCCAGAAGAGATCGTGGTTCTCATCGGCAGAGGCACGGACGTAGCTCCCATCCGCCAGCACGACGTCGGCGCCGACCAGGTTGTCGGAGGCGAAGCCGAACCGCCGCGTCAGGTGCCCGAACCCTCCACCGAGCGTGAAGCCGGCGACGCCCGTGGTGGATACGATGCCGCCGGGAACCGCGAGGCCGAAAGCCTGCGTTTCGTGGTCGACGTCGCCCCACACGCAGCCTGGGCTGACACGGGCGATTCGACGTGAATGATCGACGTGAACCGTCCTGAGCATCGAAAGGTCGATCACCAAGCCGCCGTCGCAAGTGGCGTTGCCGGCGATGTTGTGCCCGCCGCCGCGCACGGCAATCGGAAGGTTGTGGCGCCGGGCGAACTCGATCGCTTCGATCACATCGGCCTGTCCTGTGCAGCGTGCAACGAGCGCCGGACGGCGCCGGATGGATGCGTTCCAGACCGCTGCAGCGGCCTCGTACCCGTCATCACCCATGGAGATGAGAGGGCCACGGAAGCGGCCACGAAGCTCGTCGACCTTGACGTCCGTTGTGATGGCCATCGCCGGCCCTCCTTACAAGAGTGTTAGCCCCTCGATCGTGCTCCTCGGCGGAACCCGTGTCCAGTGCCGATTCTGGACCTGGACGGTACCGATTCTGTACTTGTATTTGGCGAGCCGGATGCCAGACTCTCCTCCATGAAGGGATACGGTCAGTTCTGCCCCGTCGCACAGGCGACCGAGGTGTTCGCAGAGCGGTGGACCCCGTTGGTCCTTCGCGAGCTTGCTTGCGGGAGCCACAGGTTCAGCGACCTCCACCGCGGAGTTCCGCGCATGTCTCGGACGCTGCTGGCGCACCGCCTCCGATCGTTGGAGGCGGACGGGCTCGTCGACCGCAGCGGCGAGGGTTACTACCTGACCGCCGCCGGCCGCGAGCTGATCCCGGTGATCGAGTTGCTCGGCAACTGGGGACAGCGTTGGGCCACCGCGAGGCTCGATACCGATGACCTCGATCCTGCGCTGCTCATGTGGGACATACACCGTCGAGTTCCGGCCGAGGCGCTTCCCGAGCGGCGGGTGGTCGTCATGTTCAGGTTCCACGAGGTCCGAAAGGAGCGCTTCTGGCTGGTGCTCGAGCCTGCAGGCGTCGAGGTCTGCTACAAGGACCCGGGACACCCCGTCGACCTTCACGTGACCGCGTCGCTCCGCGTCTTCGTTGCCGTGTGGCTCGGGCACCGGCGCATCGAGCTAGCCATCACCGCAGGCGAGATCGAGCTCGACGGACCTCGCCACCTGCGCCTGGCGCTCCCCACGTGGCTTGGGCTGAGCACCTTCGCGCCGTTGGGGCAGTCGATGCTGGCACGGAACGCCCGCTCATCGACAGCCGACGCAGCAGCTACCGCCTGACTATCGCGCTCCGCTCAGAGGGAGGGCTGCGGCCACGACGGCACGAGCTGGGACAGGCCGGCGGCCAGGATCGTCAGGCGGTTGGTCAGCAGCAGCACGCCCATCACCAGCAACACCGCGGCTGAAGCCAGGTCGATGGCGCGCCGATGGCTGTTGACCAGGCGCACGAGCGGGCGCGCGCTTTCGAGCGCGAACGCGAGCACGATGAACGGGACGCCTAGGCCCAGGCAGTACGCGACCATGAGCGCGAGTCCCTGCGCTGTTGTCCCTGCGGACACCGCGGAGCTGAGCACCGCGCTGAGGGTCACGCCGATGCATGGCGTCCATCCACTGGCGAAACCCATCCCGAGCACGAACCCGCCCACCACACCCCCACGCTGTGGTGCCTTGTTGACGAGTCGGTATTCGCTCGACAGGAACGGGATGCGAATCAGGCCGGCCACATGTAAGGCCATCGCGATCACGAACACGCCGGCCACCACCGGGACATAGCCGCGGATGGGCTGCACGGCGATCGAGAAC
>JBGOTG010000197.1:0-4837 GCA_041476405.1 Candidatus Dormibacteraceae bacterium
GGCACCTTTATACCCACGCCCGGCCCTGCGACTGCGTGAATGGGGTTGACGGCCTCGTCCGCGTTCGAGGGGTAGTAATCCGTTCCGAACGCCACGGGCGCGCCGTTGCGAGTCTCGGCCGTGATCTTCGCCACGCCAAACTGCTGCAGGGCGCCCTTCGTCCCATTGTAGGCGATGCCACCGGCCCGTACGTCGAGCAAGCCGCCGATCGAAAGCTTGCCGATCCGGAACGTGGTCCGGAGCGAACCCGTCCAGTCGGGGTTCGGGTTGCCCAGGATCCAGGTGCTGTCCAGGTCCTCTCGCGGAAAGCCGTTTGCCGCGATGTATAGCGCACCGCCCGGCGCCCCCTGACATTGGCCGCGCGTGTGGTCGATGTCGACGCCGTCCACGACCAGGCCGCGGCCGCACCGGGCGAAGTCCGTGCCCCGGTACGCGGCAATTGGTTGGCCAGGCTGGGCTACGGCGCCGACGGCAAGGCCGGCGCCGCCACCCCCGCCGCTGTACGGGAACTGATAGAACTGGAGACCCGGCGCGAGCGCCGTCGTGATCCCGCGGTTCCGGGCCCACTGGAAGCCCAGATCCCAACCGAACGTGCGGGTGTTGACCGGGCGCAGGTTGAGGGTGACCTCCCAACCGCGGTTCTGCAGCGAGGCTGCGTTGGCCGCCACCTGGACGTAGCCGGTGCTGCTCGCCATCGGTACCTGGAGGATCGCGTCCGCGGTGTTCTGGCGATAGTGGGTAACGCTCAGGTCCGCCTTGTCGCCCCACAGACCCAGGTCGATGCCCGCCTCGAACTCCTTCACCCGCTCCGGGCCGAGCTTCGTGGCCGGCGGCCTCGGGCCGCTGACGAAGCCGCCTTGCCCCGTGATCTGGAAGGGGTTCGCGGTGAAGACGCCCGCAAGCAGGTAGGGGGGCGGCTCCGTGCCGCTCTGCCCGTAAGCCGCTCGCAGCTTGCCGTAACTGATGAAACCCTTGGTCCCCCGCTGCGCGCGAAAGACCCAGGCCGCGCTCCCTTTCGGAAACCAATGGCGCCGACTGTCCGCGCCGAACGAGGACGCCCCGTCGTTCCGGATCGCCGCGGTCACATAGAAATGATCAAAGAGATCGGCCGTCACCTGTGCGAAGTAGGACTCGAGGTGCACCTGCTGGAGGTAGTCAAACACCGGAGCCACGACCTCCGAGGTGTTCGCCAGGTTGAACGGCTGAGGGGCGATGAGGCCGGCGCCGAGCGTCTGGCGGCTTCGGACGCTCTGCGAGTTGAGGTTCTGCCCGAGGGTGATCGTGCCCTTCCAGGCCGAGGAGACGCCGTAGGCAGCCGTCGCGGTCAGGTTATGATCGAGCTGCTGATTGCGGATGTAACCCGCGTTCACTCCGCCGACGCCGCGTACCCCCTGCGGATCACAGCAGTTCGAGTTCGACCAGGCCCAGCTCTCAAACCGCTCGTCGTTGGAATAGTCCAGCCCCAGCGTCTCGTCGACCTTGAGCCATGAGGTCGGCGCCCATTCGGCGTTGAACCCGCCGAAGGTGCGACTCACGTCCGCGGTGGCGGGGTTCTCGTTCGCCGTGAAGAAGGGATTGTCGTAACCGCGCGGGAGCTGCCCCGATCCCGGTCCCGGATTGGGGAATCGATAGCTCCGCTGCAGCCCGAACACCGGATCGACGTACGGCAGGTTGTTGAACTCGGGTGGCGTGCGCCAGCCTCCCAGCAGCAAGCCGTTCGTGCTGTTCCGCGTGTTGACGAACCCGCCGGAGCCGCTGCTATAGGCGACGTTGAGCCCGACTTTGAGCCGGCTCGTGATCTGCTGGGACCCGTTGGCCCGCATGGAGATGCGGCGGTAGTGGTTGTTGTCGCCCACCACGATGCCGCGATTGTAGCTGTAGCCGCCGGACAAGAAGAACTGGGTCTGGTCACTCCCACCGGACATCGTCAGGGTGTTGTCGGTGGTGAAGCCGCTCCGGAACATCTCATCCGCGTGATCATAGACCGGCGTGCCGGCCGGGAGCTTTGTTCCGTAGCTACCCGAAACTTCGGGTCTACAGTCGAGCAGCAAGGGATCGGTGCTCGGGACGCAGGCTTCCGGGCTCCCCTGGGTGCCCAGGCCGTACTCGGTCTGGAGCGCCGGCAGCTGGGTGTGCTGGTCGAGCGACCAGGAGCTTCGGAGCGAGTAGCTGGTCTGCCCGGCCCGTGCCCTCTTGGTCGTGATCAAGACGACGCCCTGCCCCGCCCGGGACCCGTAGATCGCGCCCGACGCGGCGCCCTTGAGGATCTCGATGTTCTCGATGTCGTCGGGGTTGATGTCGAGCAGGCGATTCGGGGGAAAGATGTGGCTGTCGTTCTGGCCTTCGAGCGCGGGGTTGCTGTACGTGGTCGAGTTGTCCACCGGCACCCCGTCGAGCACGAAGAGCGGCTGGCCGTCCGACGCCTCGATGGTGGTGAGACCGCGAAGCTGGATGTGCGCCGACGCGCCGGGATCGCCCGACGATGACGTGACAGTAACATTCGGCGCCTTGGCGGCCAGGGCGTTGACGAGGTTCTCCTCGTTGGCTCGCACGATCGTCGCCGCGTCGATGTGGTCGCGCACCGTTCCGAGCTTCTCGACCTCGGTTGCCGTACCCGCGCCGGTGACGACGACTTCTCCCAGTTGGAGGGGATTGTCGGCCAGGCTGAAGTCGGCCGTGACCGGGCCCGCGGTGAGCGTCACTTCGGTGGAGTCGAGCTTGTACCCGATCAGACGGGCAGTGACAGTGGGAGAACCGCTCGGGATCCGGACCGCGGGTACGAGAATGGTGTACGACCCGTCGCCCTGCGTTGCGGCGCCGATCCCGAGTGACGGCACCGACACCTGGGCGCCGCTGAGCGGCACACCCGACGCGTTGGTGACGTGTCCGGTGATCACGACGGGTTGCTGCGCCGCCGAACCGGTCGACACCAAGGCCGCGACCGCGACCGTGAGCAAGACCTGACGCACCACTGACCTCATGCCACCAACCTCAATGGCCCAGTTCGGGCCCCCGCCCTACTTCCTCGCCAGCAGCCGCTCGAAGTCCGGACGGCCGCGCAGGGGCGCGAACGCGGGGTGGACCCGGAACCACGTCGGCGTGACCCATCCTCTGCGGATGAGCGTATCGGCCCAAGGTACTGCCCGGGCATAGTCGCCGCACCGAAGGGCGATGTCGAAGCGGTCGATGGCCATCTCGAAGCCGCCCGAGTCGCCTGCGGCGCGTTTGCGTTCGCGCAGTTGCTGGGCCTCCGCACACTTCCCGACATATGCGTACGCGGTCATCAGCTCCTGCATCCGCCCGGTGCTGGCTGGGCGTTGCTGGAGCCGTTGCTCGAGCAGCGGGAGGGCCATGACGGCGCTGGCGCGAGCCGCTCCATAGCGCCCCTGGTCCCAATTGATCCCCGCGATGGCCATCAAGCCCACGGCTCGGACTTCGTTGAACGCGTCGGGAGGAAGGCGCAGCGCGAGCGCGCGGAGGGAATCATCCATGAGCCAAACAAACACCCGGAAATCCGGCCACGTCACCAAGCGGCGCGCCGGCACGTGCGCCACGGCCTCATGCAGGACCGCCCGGGCACCGGGCACATCGCCCTGTTGGAGGCGGGCGCCGGTCACGAAGTGCAGCAGCGCCAGGTTGTCCGGCGCCGTCTTCAGGCCCGCCGAGCCGACGGAGTCCGCGGCTTTGTACCGATGCGCGCCGTCCAGTATAGACGCATACCGCCGCGCCACCAGTGGCGAGCGAGGGTCGAGACGCGCGGCCTCGTCGCACAGCGCGATCGCCTCGTCCCAGCGGCCAAGATTGTCGCCAACCTGCACCGCGAGGTGGGTAAGCACATTGACATCATGCGGGGCGAGCGTCCGGGCGCGCCGTAACAGGCGTACGGCGCCATCGACGTCCCCGAAGATGACATTGCGCACGGCCGCGAGGGCGCTGTACGTCTGACCGAGATCGGGGGCGAGCACGAGCGCGCGGTCCGCGGCCTGTCTAGCGATGGCCGCAACGCTGTCGCCTTCGGGCCCGCTGAGACTGCTGAGACTGTAGAGGTAGGCCTCGGCCCAGGCGAGGCGGGCCCAGCCGAGGCCGAAGGTGGAGTCGAGCCGCACCGCAGCCTGGTAGGCCGAGGCTGCCCTTCCGAAAGCCTCCACCTCCCATCTTCCTTCCGTGATGACGAGCTGGTCACCCCGAAGCAGCGAGTCGTACGCCGCCAGATTCTGGGTGGGCCGCGTGGCGAGCGCCGCGCGTGCCGTGCTGCTCAAGGCCACGCCCAAGGCCTGCGCAACCTGCGTCGCGACGTCGGCCTGCACCTGGAACACGTCGGTCAGCGCGGCGTCGAACGGCTGCTGCCACTTGTCCGCCGCTGACCCGACCTCCACCAGCTCCGGGCTCACCTGGATGCGGCTCGTGCCGCCCGGCCCCTTCACCCAGCGGACCGTGCCCACGAGCAGATAGTCGACCCCGAGCTCCTGGCCGATCTGACGCGGCGGCTTCGTGGTGTGGCGGTATTGATTCGAGCTGTACGAGGCGATCACCCGAAGCCCGGGAAGCATGGTCAGCTTGCCCCGCACGGCCTCCGTCACCCCATCGGCGAAGTAGGCGTCGGCCGAGTCACCGAGATTGTCGAAGGGAAGCACGGCCACACGCTTTAGGGTGGGCTCGCCGGCGCCGTGCGAGCGGCGCCAGGCGAAGAGCACACCCAGGCCGATCGCGAAGCCGAGGCCAAGCGTCAGCGCGGCGAGCGGCAGGCGGCGCCTGGCTCGCTCAGAGCGGCGTGACGCGAGGATGGTCGGAGCGGCGTCGAACTGCAGGGCACGGGCGAAGTCGCTGGCCGAGGGGA
>JBGOTG010000198.1:0-4829 GCA_041476405.1 Candidatus Dormibacteraceae bacterium
CATTTGCCTGTTCGGCCACCCGGCCGGTCTCGATCGACAGCCGCCTTCCGGCGACCTCTACGTTCTTGGTGACAATTGCCACGCGAATACCTCCATGTGGGAGGACTTCCCCGAGGTGCGTCCCTGGGTCAGGTTCCTAGCAGCTGCAGCTCAGGCCTCGATGGCCTCAGCGGGAGCTTCTAAGAGCTGACCCCGCGCGACCAGCGTGGAGTCCTCCCGATTAATTTGTTGGCCTGGCGCAAGCCAGGCGCCGGCTATCTCCTGATCCCGAGCTTGCCGACGAGCGAGCGGTACCGCTCGATGTCGGTGTCCCTCAGGTAGTTCAGCAGCCGCCGTTGCTTGCCAACAAGGAGGAGTAGGCCGCGGCGTGAATGATGGTCCTTGGCGTGCGTCTTCAGGTGCTCGGTGAGCTCCCGGATGCGAGTGGTCGAGAGCGCGATTTGAACTTCGGGCGAACCCGTGTCGTTCTCAGCGCGCCTGTGCTCCGCGATCAGCTTGCCTTTGACTTCAGTCTCTGTTGCCAAACCGACTTGACAGTATACCGAGGCCACGTTCGCCCCCGTTTTAGGGCGCCTGCTCGACCGAGCCGTCCGAGCGCGGGTCGGCGCCCGCCCGCCAGGAGCCTGGGCCGTCGATCACTATCGCGTGCGCGTGGCCCAGAGTGTGGTGCTTCGCCGGCATCAGCTCGATGCGCAACCCCGAATGCCGGAGATCGGCGGCACCCGGGTAGTCGGCCTCCACGGAGACCGTTTCGCCGTCCGCCTGCACCCGGACCCGCGGGCGCGCCACCGCCTCGGCCGGTTCGAGCCCGTGGTCGGCGAGGTTGATCAGGACCTGGGTCTGCAGCTGCGGCTGGCCGTCACCGCCCATCGAACCGAAGATCGCCCACGGCCTGCCGTCGCGGGCGGCCATGGCGGGGATGAGCGTGTGCATCGTCCGCTTCCTCGGTTCCAGCCGGTTCACGTGTGCGGGGTCCAGCTTGAAATAGCAGCCGCGGTTCTGTAGCAGCATGCCGGTCCCCTCGGCGACGATGCCCGAACCGAAACCATACGAGACGCTCTGGATCAGAGAAACGAAATTGCCGTGCTCGTCGGCGGCGCAGAGGTAGATGGTGTCGCCGCCATCGCGACCGTCTCCCCCGCCTCCCGCCGTGGCGTACAGCGGGTCGAGGAACGGCTCGAGGGGCGCGACAGAAAAGTCGGGGTCCGTGATGTAACGGTCACGCAGTGGATAGCACGCGTCGCGGATGCCTTTGAAGGCGCTCACGAATTCGGGCCCCGGCTCGAGCTGCTGGCGTGACAACCGGTTCAGCCTGGCGAGCATCGCCAGAGCGGTGAGTCCCTGGGTCGGCGGAGGCAGCGCATAGACGGTGAGGTCTCGATAAGCGACGGAGACAGGAGCGACCCACTGCGAGCGGTGCGTCGCCAGGTCACGGGCGGTGACCATTCCGTCGCGCCGGCGGATTGATTCGGCGATCGCGGCGCCGATCTCGCCCCTGTAGAAGCCGTTGACGCCGCCGCGACCGATGTCGGTCAGGACCGAAGCCAGGTCTGGATTGCGCAAGAGCATGCCGCCTTCCATCGGTGGGTAGAGCTCGTGCGCTGCGCGCTCGCGTCCGAGCAGCTCCGCGTCCTCCTTGAGGAACTCGGCCAGCCGGTCTGTGATGACGTACCCATCGCGCGCCAGCGCCGCGGCCGGCTCCAGGATCGGCCCCATCCCGAGCGTGCCGAATCTCTCGATGAGCCGTCCCCACGCATCCACAGTCCCGGGCACGGTCACGGAGAGGACGCCTCTCTCCGGCATCTCGTGGTGCCCACGAGAACGGACCGCGTCGATCGTGGCGAGCTCGCCCGACCGGCCGGCCCCGATCAAGCCCACTGGCGCCTCCGCGCCGGCCGGCCATACGATCGCCATCAGGTCGCCTCCGACGGAGGTCATGTGCGGGTACACGACGCACAGGACAGCGTCCGCGGCGATCGCGGCGTCCACTGCGTTGCCTCCATCGCGCAGAATCTGCGCCCCCGCCTCGCCGGCCAGGCGATGCGGGGTGGCGATGACGCCCCTGGTCACACCGGTGCCAGGAACTCGATGGCGCTGGGCTGAATCTCGAACAGGGCCGGCAGCATCCCGGGCTGCTCTCCGTCCAGGTCCACCCGCACGGGCGCCGTCGACGACACAGAGATGCGCTTGCCGTACATCAGCTGGATCTTGGAGTTGCGATCGTCCAGGTGCGTGCCGCTGCGGATGGTGCCCATCGCGCGCATCGTCTCGAGCTTGCCGACGTCTCCGACCAATATGACGTCGAACACGCCGTCGGTGGGCTTGGCCGACGGGGCCATTCGCATGCCTCCACCGAAGTACTGGCAGTTGGCGATCACGACCTGTTGCGCGACAAGGTTGATGACGTTGCCGTCCACGACGACTGTCATCGCTTTGTTCTTCCAGCCCAGCAGCGCCAGCGCCGAAGTGATCGTAAACGTGGCGCTGCCGAGCATCTTGGAGCCGGTATTGACTCGATGAACGACCTCGCCGCCCAACCCGACGTCGGCGATGTTGATGAAGTGCCGCACGGCGGTCGACCCGTTGTGGTCGGCATATGTAACGCAGCCGGCATCGAGGCGCCGCGGCGTTCCCGCCGTGATGATGTGGACGGCCTCTTTGACGTCGAGCGGGATACCCAGCGTGCGCCTGAAGTCGCCGCCGGTGCCCAGCGGGACCATGGCGAGCTTGGTCGTGGTCGGAATCGGCGCGCCGTTGTGGAAGAAGCCGTTGACCACCTCGTTGAGGGTTCCATCGCCGCCCACCGCCACCACGACCGGGCGCGACTCCCGGACCGCGCTCCGTGCGATCTCGATCGCTTCGAGCGGGCGTGTCGTCAGCCTGGCTTCGAAGGGAAGGTCGGTCGTGGCGAGCCATTTGCTGAGTGCGGACCACTCGCGTCCTGCACGCCCCGCCCCCGAAGCGGGGTTGACGATGAACAGGACGGGAGCGCCCGAGCGCGCGCCTATGGTGTGCCTCCAAGCGCGCGCGGGTTCATCGTCCCGTTGGGGTCGATCCCCTCCTTGATCGCCCGCCAGACACGCATCCATCCGCCCATTTCGTCTGCGACCCACCGCGCGCGCACCCGGCCCGTGCCGTGGTGATGCCCGATGGTCGCTCCCAGCTCGAGAGCCGCGGTCATCGCACCCTCCCATGCCCGTCCATATGCGGCTCGGGCCTCTGCCTCGGTGTCTGCGGAGCCACCGAACGAGAAGTAGGCGCAGCAGCCCTGCTGATAAGCATGGCTGAAATGGCACAACGCCAACCCACCGACGGCTATTGCGGCCGTGACGCGCGCGTGCAGCTCGGGAAGCACTGTCCAGGGCGCCGCGAGCTCGATGGTGTCGAGGTATGCGCCGGGCGGCTCGAGCAAAGCCTTCATACGCTCGGCGGAGAGGCTGTACCTGTGCTTTTCCCACCGGCTCCAGGGTTCCTCTCCGAGATCTTTGGCGCCGGCGGCAAACCCCCGCACCGCAGCGGCTTCCGCTTTGGCGACTTCTGGCAGGCCGGCGGTGGCGACGACCATCAGGCATCCGCCCGCCGGCACGTCGTAGCCGTTGAACGAGGTGTCTTCGGGGTCGTAGAGCCTCATGACCAGTGGCCTGATGCCGGATTGCATCACGGCGCGCATGGCCTCGAGGCCGGATGCCAGGTCGCTGAACGCGAAGCCACGGCCCACCATCAGCGCAGGGAGGCGATGCACGCGCAGCACGGCGCCCAGAACCACGCCCAGACCGCCCTCTGAGCCGAGCCACAGCTGGTGCAGGGCAGGACCGACAGCCGATCGCGGGCCGGGTCGCGGAGCAGCGAACGTGCCATCAGGCAGGATGACGGCAAGGCCCAGCACCATGTCCTCGATGTTGCCGTAACGACTCGACTCCTGGCCCGACGATCTCGTCGCGACGAGACCGCCGACGGTGGTGCCCGGCAGCGAGCTGGGGAAGTGCCCGAGCGTAAGGCCGCGCTCGTTCAGGTGCTTCTCCAGGACGAGGCCGTTGACCCCGGATTCGCACGTGCACGTCAGGTTCGTCTCATCGAGAGCGAGGATCCTGTCGAACCCGCTCATGTCGAGGACCAGCTCCCCGGCGCGAGGCGCAATGGCGCCGCACACTCCCGTACCGCCGCCCATCGGGGTCACCGCCACGCCGTTCGCACCGGCCCAGCGCAGGATGGCGATCACCTGCTCGCGTCCGGACGGCCGCGCGACCAGGACCTTTGGACGCTGGACACCGTCGCGCTCTTCCATGATCGCGAGCGGCCAGAGGTCGCGCACCACCCGCTCGTCGAGAGCAGCCGCGCCGACAATCTTCTCGAGCTCGGCTCTCATACGGCTTTAGCCGCGTATCCGCCCGCGAGCCAACCAGTGAGGAGCGGGACGCCGAACCCGCATGGACCCGCGTACTCGTACCCGCCGAGAACCGCGCCGGCGGCGAACAGGTTCGAGTAAGGCACGCCGCCTTCTTCACCAAGCGGGCGCAGCTGCTTGTCGGTCATCAAGCCGCTGCGCATTTCAGACCCTGCGTCGAGGTACTCGAGATGGCGCAGCCGCGCGCCTCCGGAGCTCGCTGGCAGCCCTTCGTGGAAGATGCCAAGTTTCAGGAGTGGTTCGGTTGGCCTGCGCCCCCCTCGAATCCCACCTCCGATGTGATGGCCTGTGGCGAGCACGAATGCGTCGGCGCGAAACACCCGATCGCCGGCGCGTGCTGCAGTGATCCGGCCGCCCGCCGACTCGAACGACGAGACCTCAGCCTTGACGGCGCCCAGGCCTATCGTCTGTTGAAGGCGCCAGC
>JBGOTG010000199.1:0-4825 GCA_041476405.1 Candidatus Dormibacteraceae bacterium
CTCGTAACAGGCGTCGAGGTATGGGCCTGCCTCCATCTCGACGACCGTGTAGCGCCCCTGGTAGTAGAAGTCGAGGTAGTCGCGGTTCTGCAGGAAGGTCCCCCGCACTGCGACCGCGCGCTGGTTGTCGAGGGCCGATCCGTAAACGAGGTTCGGCTGCACGTCCGCGGCGGCGAAGCAGTTGTCAAGCCAGTACGTGTTGCCCGAGTGCTCGTTGTGCACCACGTTGGGGATCATCACGTCCCCGACGTCGGCGTTGAGGGTGGCGGCCTTGCCCAGCACGTATACGCCCGCGACCCACGACGCTTGCTCCGCCACCTGGCGAAGGATGTGATATGCGGCCATGCCCAGCGGGTAGTCGACGTTGAGGATGCAGGCGTCGGAGGCCCGCAGCTTCTGTTCGTCCACGCGCCCGACCCTGCTGTCGATCGAAGTCGGGTCGAGCTGTGAGAGCTTGAACACCTGCGCCGCCGAGTCGACGCCAGTGCCTCTGGCGGCGATGTGCCGGATGCCGTTGGCGGCCTCCATCTCCGAACGGCGCTGCCGCTGGCGCTCGCGGTCCGGATGCGTATCGAACAGGTGGCGGGCGCTGTAGTACAGCCAGTTGTCGGGCGAGGCGCGGCTGTGCCCTGCCTCCAGCTTGCGCCGCTCCTCGTCGAGCTCCGGATGGTTGCGGCCGATCCAGTCCCGGATCTCGCTGTCGAACTGCCGTGCGACGCCGGTCAGCACGTTGATGAGGCTGTGCGCGTTGGACGAGACGAAGTAGATCGGCGCCTCGCGTACGCCCAGCTCGTCCATCGCCGCCGCGATTGGAAGCCACCACCGGCTGGCGTTGCGTGCGTAACCGAGATGGCTGCCGCCGACGAGGCGCAGCACGATCTTGCACTCCTCCCGCTTGACGGCTTCGAGCGTCGCGTCGAAGTGGCCGCCCCAGGCCTCGTGCAGACGGCGCCAGTCGTCCTCGGTGGCCCCTGCCGTCAGGCGTGCCTGCTCGTCGCTGAGATCGACGTCCTGCAGCGAGCGGTGCAGCTTGTTCCACTCGATCTGATAGGCGACCAGCGTGGGGACCAGGTCGTCGATGTCCGAAGTCGAGGCGATGAGCACGGCCAGGGTCGTCTTGCCGTCCGAGTACCAGCGGCGGCGGCGGGCGGGCGCTTTCAGCGCCTGCCAGCTCAGGATGTCAGCCCCGAGCACCGCCCTGAAGCCCTGCGGGCTCTGGCCCATGACCACGCGGCGGGACCGGCTGATCGCCTCCGGTAGCCGGCGCACCGCGTAAAGGAGGGCTCCCATGTCCGTTTGAGGCTCCGCGGCCAGCGGGTGGAGGACCGACCCCATGTTCACGTGGGCCTGGACGAGGGATTCGACCTTGATCTCGCCCGAGCTCTGCAGCATGGTCGTGTAGGTGCGCACGTAGAGCTCGACGGCGTGCCTGCCCGTCCACCCGGCCTTCGGGGGCGATTCCACCACCCGAATGTTAGGCGGCGGGTCTTCGAACCGCCTTGCTTCGAGGAGGTGCTCGCCGGGTTTACAAAACGTTTACCCCAGGTTGAGGACCCGCAGGCTCCCTGGATGCGTTACTCATGACGTGATGAACAGACTGGCGAAGCACAGCTTTCTACGAATCTTCGGCCTCGCGGCAGGCGCGGCAGTCGTGTCGGGCGCGGCGGTCCTGGTGACCGCGTCGGCGGCCGGCTTCAACCTCCCATTCCTGAACTCCTCGTCGCCGGCGTCCAGCGCGAGCACTGCCGCGCTCGACAAGCAGGCCAATGCAGCCCTGTGCAACGACTTCGTCTCGCACTTCTCCGCCGACCTCGGCAAGAGCCAGACGGCCGTCGGCGCAGCATTCCAGAAGGCGATCGGCGAGACCCTCGCCGACCAGGTCAAGAACGGAAAGCTGACGCAGGCGCAGGCCGACAAGATCAAGCAGCGGCTCGCCGGCAAGGCGCCGTGCGCGATCGCCGGCAACCTCAAGGCCCGTGGCGCGGGTCTGGGCGCGTACAGGCCGGCGCTGCTGACCGCGGCCTCGTCAGCCCTCGGAATCACCGACCAGGCCCTCAGGACCGACCTCGCGCAGGGCATGACCCTCTCCCAGATCGCCGCCGCTCAGAAGCCTGCGGTGACCGAAGCGGACTTCAGGAGTCGATTGATCGCGAAGCTGACCCCCGCGCTCGACGCCGCAGTGGCCAACAAGCAGTTGACGGCGGACCAGGAGGCGAAGATCATCAAGCGCCTGCAGACCGGGCCGATCCCGTTCTGGAACAAGCCGCTGCGCGCCGGCCACGCGCCGAGCAACGCGGCGGGAACCAGCCCGACCCCGTAGCCGCCGACACGGTCGCAGCTTGATTCGATAACATCGCGCCAGACGGCGCGATGAGGCTCGCTCCTTGAAACGCCTGGGCTGGCGCCCGGCTGATGGCCTCTACCAACGAAACACGACTCGCTGGGAGAGGAGGACGAGCGATGAACGTCTATGCGGTCGCTGCGGTGTGGATGGCGCTGGCCCTTGGCGCATCGCTGATCAGCATTCGGGCGGGGATCGCCGTGGCGCTGGCAGAGATCCTGGTCGGCGCCGTCGCCGGCAACGTCCCCGGCTTGTCCGGGCTCGTCCAGCAAACCGCGTTCACGACCTTCCTCGCCAGCCTGGGGTCGGTGACCCTCACGTTCCTGGCCGGCGCCGAGATCGATCCTGTGTCGCTTCGCCGGCACTGGAAGGCAAGCCTCTCGATCGGATTCGTCTCGTTCATGCTGCCCTTCCTCGCCGCGACTGCGGTCTGCTATTTCGCGCTTCGGTGGGACCTGCATGCGGCCGAGATCGGAGGTGTCGCCTTGAGCACGACCTCAGTCGCGGTCGTCTACGCGGTGATGGTCGAGACGGGACTGAATCGGGAAGACCTTGGCAAGCTGATACTGGCGGCCTGCTTCGTGACGGATCTGGGCACCGTCCTGGCGCTGGGCGCGCTGTTTGCCGGGTTCAGCCTCTTGCTCGTCGCCTTTGCGCTGGCGACGGTCCTCGCCCTGTTTGCAGTTTCGCCGGCGTTGCGGTGGATAACTCGGACCTTCGGGCATCGCGTCAGCGAACCGGAGATCAAGTTCCTGCTGCTGGTGCTCCTTGCGCTTGGCGCGCTCGCCACCGCTGCCGGCAGCGAGGCGGTCTTGCCCGCGTACCTGATCGGCCTTGCAGCAGCGGGAGCATTCCTGGGAGACCGGGTGCTGATGGATCGAATGCGGTCGAGCGCATTTGCCCTCCTCACGCCGTTCTTCTTCCTTCGTGCCGGGCTGTTGATCTCAGTCCCGGCGATGATCGGCGGCATCGGCGTGATCGTCCTGCTGTTCGCAACCAAGATCGGAGCCAAGCTGCTCGGCGTCTGGCCGGTCGCTGCCGCTTTCGGGGTTGGGCGTCGCGACCGGAACTACATCACCCTGTTGATGGCGACCGGCCTCACTTTCGGCTCCATCTCGGCTCTGTACGGGCTCAACCACGGTCTGGTCACACGAGCCCAGTACTCGCAGCTCCTCACAGTCGTGATCCTGTCGGCGGTCGTGCCGACGCTGATCGCCCAGCGGCTGTTCCAACCGCGGCAGGTTGACGCGGAGGAGGAGGAAGCCCTTGGAGCGGAGGATGCCTCGATCGTCCACCGTACCCAGCGCCTCTAGTCCGGCGGGGTCACTCCTCGGGAGGGGCGCCGAGACGGCGCATCAGCTCTTCGAGGAGGTCGCGCGTTTCGGGATCGGACATCAGCTTCTGCTGCATGTCCTCCGCCGAACGCCGGATCTCGGGGTCGCTCAGCAGGCGCTCCGTCATCCCCTCGAAGCGCGAGGCCATGTCTTTCATCGCCGCCTCCTGCGCCACCTGGATGAGGATCGGCTGGCTGGCCGCCGCGACCACAGCTTCGGCTTGAGCGCGGACCATCTCGATCCCCTTGCAGCCGAGGCACTCCCCCTTGAGACCGCAGTGGCAAACCTGCGGGCGGAGGCGATCGAGCGCCAGGTGAAGCTCGGACATGTCGGTGGGCCCTGCCATGACGTCCAGACTACGCGGAAAGAAAATCAGACAGAACCGAGATAGTTCGAGCTAGTCCGGTTTCTTTTTTCCTATATACATCGACTCGATCTGGTCGGCATATTTCTGGTTGATCACCTTGCGCTTGATCTTGAGGGTGGGCGTGATCTCGCCCGCTTCCTCTGTGAAAGCTCGCGGCAGGAGCTTGAAGTACTTGATCGCCTCCCAGTTGCCCAGGTGCTTGTTGAGATTGTCGACTCCGGGCTCGATCATGGCGATCACACGTTGGTCGTCGACCAGGTCCTCGGGCCGTCCAGGAATCTTCTTGTTGACAGCCGCCCAATCGGGGACGATCAGGGCGGTGACGTAGGGCCTGCTCTCACCGATGACGACAGCCTGCTCCACCAGGTCGTCGCGCTGGATCTCGAACTCGAGCTGTTGAGGCGCGACGTACTTGCCGCCTGCGGTCTTGATCAAATCCTTCTTCCGGTCAGTGATCTTGAGGAAGCCGTCGCCGTCCACCTCGCCGATGTCGCCGGTTCGAATCCAGCCGTTGTCCAGCATCTCGGCACTGGCGACGGGGTTGTTGTGATAGCGCAGCATGTTGCCGGGGCTGTTGACCAGGATCTCGCCGTCAGCGGCGAACTTCAGCTCGATGCCCGGGAACGGCTTGCCCACCGTGACGAAGCGGTGGTCGGTGAGGGTGTTCGAGCAGGCGCCCGAAGATGTCTCGGTCATGCCCCATCCGTTGAGGATTGGGACGCCGATCGCCCAGAAGAACTCCTCGATCTCACGCGCCAGCGCAGCGCCGCCGCTGATGAAGAA
>JBGOTG010000200.1:0-4801 GCA_041476405.1 Candidatus Dormibacteraceae bacterium
CCGTTGACGACGTAGTGGTCGCCCTTGTCCTCCGCGCGGGTCTGCAGGCCCGACAGGTCGCTGCCTGCGTTGGGCTCGCTGAAGCCCTGGCACCAGATCTCCTCTGCTGAAAGGAGTGGCGCAAGGTATCTCTTCTTCTGCTCCTCGGTGCCGTGAGTGATCACCACGGGCCCGCCCATGCCCAGGCCGATCACGTTTATCGGATCAGGCGCCTGCGCCACGATCATCTCGTCGTTGAAGATGAGCTGCTCCATGAACCCGGCCCCGCGCCCGCCGTACTCCTTCGGCCACGTGATGCCGACGTAACCGGCTTCATAGAGCTTCTTCTGCCACGCCCGGCGGTTCTCGATCGTGGTCTCCTGCTCCGACTCGTTTGACTCCGCTTTCGGAGCGTTCGCCTTCAGCCATGTTCGGACCTCGTCGCGAAAGCCCTTTTCGGATTCACTGAGCTCGAAGTCCACGGTTCTACCTTAAGACACCCAACTCGTCGCCGCGTTGTCTACCATCGCTCAATGGCGCAGCACGCCGGCCAAATTTCACCAGACGGCCTTTGGCTCTGGAACGGCGCCGAGTGGGTTCGCAACACGCCGATTGCCACGCCGCCAAGTGGTGTGCCTTGGGCGCGTCCTTACGAATCCGCTCGCACCAGGGCTACCCTGATCACCGCGTTCCTGATCGCCAACATCGTGAGCCTCGTCATTGAGATCGGCTACGACTTCGTGGAGCTCGCCTACGGCCCAAATCCGGCCGGCGACACGCAGACGATCGTTTTTGGACTTGTCGCACTTGCGTTTGTGCTGACGTTTCTGGGGACGTACATACCCGCGATCGTCTTCTTTTGCATGTGGGTCCATCGTGTGGTCCGCAACATGCCCGCCCTTGGGGCGTGGGACCCCCGCTGGTCGCCGGCCGGCGCCGTTGGGCGGTGCTTCATTCCCTTTCTGAATCTCGTCCACCCGATGTCCGGCACTCTCGAAGCCTGGAGGGGATCCGATTCGAGCCGGCGTTGGATCAACGTCAACGAGCGCAAGGCCATCCGCGTGCCAGGGCTGATCATCGCGTGGTGGGCCTGCTGGCTTATCGGCAACTGGCTCAACGCGGTTGGAGCGCGCTTAACCAGCAACAGCGACGCCGGGACGGTGGCCACCGGGGACTGGCTCAGCGTCCTGGGAAGCCTCTTGACAATCGGAGCGGCGATTCTGGCGATCTTCGTGGTGCGCCAGGTCACTGCTCGTCAGGAACGCAAGAACGAGCTGATCGCCTCCGGCCAGCTCGCCTGAATCGCCCAGCAGGTCAGTCGGGGCCTGCTGTCAGGCGATCGCCGGTATGACTTCCTTGGCCAGCAGCTTCAACGCGTCACGGTCGTCGAGCAGGAAGTGCTGGAGCATGAACAGGTCGATGCCCAGCGCCGCCATCGTCCGAATCTGACCGGCAATCTCGTCCGGGGTTCCGACGAGCCAGCTCTCCCCAGCCGCTTTGAGCACCTCATCCGGGTTGAGGTCTTTGTAGCGCGGGACGATCTCACCGATCAGGTGCGCCCGCTCACGCAACTCGTCGCGGTCGCGGCCGATCAGGAAGCTGGTCATGATCGAGCGGCGAATCGTGGCAGGGTCCCTGCCGATCGCTCGGCACGCATCCTCGATCACCTGGGTCTGGTGCCGGTACTTGTCCGGACCGTCGAAGCCGACGTTCCACTCGGCCGCCTCGCGCGCCATCATCGGGAGCGCGCGCTTCTCGCCTCTTCCCCCCATGAGCAGCGGGATGGTCCCGCGAACTGGCTTGGGGTTGGCCCGCGTCCACGTTTCGCGGATGGTCTTGATCCCGTCCTCGAGCATGTCCAGCCGCTGCCCTAGCGTGTGGAAGGGGATGCCGTTTTCGACATGCTCGCGCTCATACCAGCCGGCCCCGACGCCCAGGACCAGCCGGCCTCCCGACAGCAGATCGACCGCCGTCGCAATCCGCGCCAGCAGCGAAGGCGGTCGGAAGGTAATCGGGCTGACCATCGGCCCGAACTCGATGCGCTTCGTCCACTCCGCAGCCAGGGCAAGGGAGGTCCAGCACTCGATGCAATCGCGATCGACCACTCCGAACACCGAGATGAAGTGTTCGCTGCGGCGCAGCGAGTCGAAGCCGAGCGAGTCGGCGTCCTGACAGATGTGCCGCCAGCGCTCCCACGTGAGCCCTTCCTGACCCTCGATCATGATCCCGAGCTTCGCCATGGCTGTTGATCGTAATCTGCGCCTCGATGCAAGCGCTGTGGAAGTGCCCTCAATGTGGACGAGGGGTTCGCGGACCTGGTGGGCGAGCGTAGGCAACTCAGCTCAGGGCGGAGGTCAGCTCGTCCACGTCCAGGAAGTTGAGGATCCGGTCTTGCGGGATGCCGGCCCGCCGGGCCATCCACGCCGCCATCGGCACGTAGGCGAGCTCCGCCGGCGCGTGCGCGTCGGCGTCCAACGCGAATCTGCACCCGCATTCCAACGCCAGCCGCGCCATCTCGGGCGAGAGGTCCATGCGCGCCGGGTCACAGTCGATCTCGAGGGCGACGTCGTTGCGAGCCGCCTCTTTGAACACCGCCTCGAAGTCGTAGCTCGCGCCTTCGCGCGAGCCTGGGCGGCGGCCCGTGGGATGGCCGACGACGTCGACGTGCGGGTTGGAGACGGCACGCAACATGCGCTCAGTCATGGCGGCCGGCTCTTGCCGGAGCTTCACGTGGGGCGAGGCGATGACCACGTCGAGCAGCTCGAGCACCGCGTCAGGGAGGTCGAGGGCGCCGTCCTCGAGGATGTCGACCTCGATTCCCTGCAGCAGGGCAACGTCCTCGACCTGCGCCTGGACCTCCGCCATTTCGCGTGATTGCGCCAGCAGGCGCTCGGCGCCGAGCCCGTTCACGACCTTGATCCGCGGCGAGTGGTCGGTGATCCCGAGGTAGCGGTAGCCCATCGCCCGGGCCCCCTGGGCCATCTCGAGCATCGTCGCCCTGCCGTCGCTCCAGTTCGTATGCGAGTGAACGTCGCCCCGATACAGGCTCAGATCGACTGCAGACTCATCGTCCAACGCGGGCTGGCCCATCTCGGTTCGCAGCCGCTCGAGGTACGAGCTCATGCCGCTCTCGAGGAGGCCTGCCAGGACCTTGGCGATGCCTGCTCCGACCCCCTCGATGGTGGTCAGCGCATTCGCCCGGTGAAGCGCCTCCAGGTCTGGCCTGGAGACCGCGAGCGACCAGGAGGCGGCGGCGAACGCCTTGGCCCGAAAGCGCTCCTCGGGATCCTGCCGAAGCAGGTACCCGATCTCCGAGAGCACCTGGGCCGCCTCGATCGCATCCACCCGTCAATTGTGTGAGGATGCGGTCGTGGCCAAGGTCAAGCCGGTCGACAGGATGCCGGGGCTCGTCGAGCAGCTGCTCTCAGAGCTTGGGGAAGACCCCCGGCGGCAGGGCTTGCAGGCCACGCCGGACCGGGTGGCGCGCGCGTTGCGAGAGCTGACCGACGGCTACGGCGTGCGCCCGGCGGACGTCATCGCCGGCGCGGTCTTCGACCAGGATTACGACGAGATGGTGCTGGTCAAAGACATCCCGTTCTACAGCCTGTGCGAGCACCACATGCTGCCGTTCTTCGGCAGCTGCCACGTCGGCTACCTGCCGCGGGGTAAGGTGGTCGGCCTCAGCAAGATCCCGCGCCTGGTCGGTGTCTTCGCGCACCGGCTGCAGCTCCAGGAACGGCTTACCCAGGAGATCGCCGCGGCTCTCAACGACGAGCTGGCGCCGCGGGGCGTGGGCGTGGTCGTGGAGGCGCGGCACCTCTGCATGGAGATGAGGGGGGTCCAGAAGCCGGCCGGGCAGCTGATCACATCCTGCATGCTCGGCACCTTCCGCAAGGACGCCCGCACCCGCGCTGAGTTCCTGGACCTGGTCCGCCGGCCCTAGCCGGTAGCGGCCGGCAAATTTGCTGCTAAGTGCGTTGGATTCATGCCTGCCCGCCATACACTTTCCTCCTCAAAACGTGGGTCACAGGAGTGGGGTGAGGGGCGTGTTCCTGGCGACGGTGGTCGCGGGGCTCTTGCTCGCGTCGACCGGCTGTGCCGCTGTGACCGCACGGCAGGCTTTGAACTCGCCGGCGGTGAGCCCGTCGGTCGTGGCCGCAAGTCCCAGCGACTCGCCCACGCCAGGAAAGTCACCCACGCCCGGTACGTCACCCACGCCTGCAACGTCACCGACGCCTGCCGTCTCTCCATCCCCATCGAGCTCTCCAAGCCCCGCGAAGCTCATCATCACGAGTCTCCCGTTCCATGTTGGTGAGGCCGGCGTCGTCTATGCGCCTGCCGTCATGGGAGCCAAGGGGGGCGTTCCGCCTTATAGCTGGTCGATAAGCTCGGGGACCTTGCCACCTGGAATGACCCTCTCCTCGGACGGCAAGGCCACCGGGACGCCGACCGCGGCCGGAGCCTTCTCGTTCGTGGTGCGGGTGGACGACTCGGCCGGTGGAGCCGCCGGCGCCGGGCGGTCGATCCCGGTGGCCCGCCACCTCGCGGTCAGCGGGTCCTGCGTGACGCCGTGCTCGGTCGAGCGGGGTTGCGTTTCGGTCTGTGGAGCCTTCGGTTCGCAGACGGGAGGAGTGGCGCCCTTCACGTACGTCCGTACCGCCGGCGCCCTCCCGCCCAGTACTAGCCTCAGCGGCCTGTCGCTTGCCGGAACGTTCACGACTGTCTCGGGGGGCACGCCTTATTCATTCATGGTCGCCGTCACTGACAGCTTCGGAGTCACAGTGAAGGTCGCTGCCAATTTCTCGGTCTTTAAACACATCGC
>JBGOTG010000201.1:0-4790 GCA_041476405.1 Candidatus Dormibacteraceae bacterium
AACATCTCCTTCAACGCGGCCCCTCCACCGCCGACGGTGAATCTCACCGTGAACCGCTACGGCCAGGTGAACGCCCGCACCGGGATCGCGACGGTCTCCGGGACCTACACCTGTACCAACGGTGACTTCCTCCAGGTGGACGGAGAAGCCCGCCAGAGCGTCGGACGGTTCATCATCGACGGGTTTTTCTCCTTCTTTGACTTTGGCACCTGTGATGGAGCGCCCCGCACCTGGGTCGCTGATGTCTTCCCGCAGAACGGCAAGTTCGCTGGTGGCAAGACGATGACGCTGACATTCGCGTTCGCGTGTGGCCCGTTCGAGTGCGCGGATGGGTTCGTCCAGCAGACAGTTCAGCTGCGGGGCGGTCGCCACTAGAAGGTTGAGCGGTACGTGACGGGGCGGGGCGATACCCCGTCCCGTCACCGTGCGCGCGCGACGCGATCCTGCCCTGTCTTCGGCGGCACCTTCCAGCGCAGCCAGGTTGGCGGGCTGAATCCTGAGAACGGTGACGTTGTGGTCGAGGGCGTCCATCTCGGCGCCGCTCGCCAGCAGCAACGATGCAAGATGCAGCCGAAGAGGAACCGCGTCGGGATCCCTCTCAAGAGCTTCGGTGAGAGCTGCTAGGACGCTCGGATCGGTGGCCACCTGCGTATTGTCTGCGGAGAAGCGTGATCCGGGTCGCCTTCCACTCGCCGTAGAGTTGAGGGCGGCATGATTCTGGTCACCGGCGCCACCGGGCTGAGCGGATCCGAGCTGGTTCGCCGGCTTTCGGCGAAAGGGATCCCGTCGCGGGCCCTGGTTCGAAACCTCGCAAAGGCGCACCCTCGTGCCCTGCTGCCGAACGTCGAGGTCATGGAAGGCGACATGGCACATCCGGAATCCCTGACCGATGCCCTCCGGGGCGTCGCGCGAGCGATGCTCATCTCATCCTCGGACCCGACGATGGTCGAGACTCAGTCCAGCTTCATCGACGCCGCCCGAAAGGCCGGTGTGCAGCACGTGGTCAAGCTGTCAGGCATCATTCCCGAGCTCGACTCTCCGTTTCGATTCGCCCGGATGCACGCCGAGATCGAGAAGAGGCTCGAGGCTTCAGGAGTGGCGTACACCCACCTCCGCGCCGGCGAGTTCATGCCCTCCTACTTTCGCCAGGTCCCGTCGATCGTGGCCAGGGGCATCCTGGCACTGCCGATGGCGGACGCCCGGATCGCCTCTGTCGACATCGGCGACATCGCTGAGGTGGCCATTGCGGTCTTGACCACCTCCGGGCACGAAGGCAAGACCTATCCCCTCACGGGCCCAGAGTCACTGACGATGGCAGAGGTCGCCGAGAAGTTGTCGGCTGCCACCGGAAAGACCATCCGTTACGTCGACGTTCCACCAGAGGAAGCCAGCAAAGCCCGGCTGGCCGCAGGCATGCCTCCCTATCTCGCCGAAGGCCTGGACGAGCTCTTTGCCGAGCGACGCAAAGGGAAGGAGTCCAAGGTTTGGCCGACCATCGAAGAAGTCTTCGGGCGGCAGCCGACCAGCTTCGATGAGTTCGCCAGGCGGAACGCGGCCATCTTCCGTGGCGAGCAGCCGTCCCCGAGGGCCTGACCTCCGGCGAACTCTGAACCGCCTAAGCCCTCGAAGGTGATTGAGGCCACGCCGCGGGATCATTGCCGGTGTTGGATACGCTTCCCGCCCGCCAGTAGATGGAGTTGCGTCGCTGCATCAACTCCTCGTCAACGAGGTACCGCCGGAGGGCGGCGAAATCCCAGTGTCTCCTTCCGATGATCTGGTTTACTTCGGTCTCTGGGTAGCGCCGCCCTGGCTCGAAGTCTTCAACCAGCCAGCGCAACACAGAAAGTCGCTTCTTGTGCTGCGCGGGGATTGCGAGCAGCCGGCCTGCCGCATCGACAAAGTTCTCAAGGACGCGTGCATCGAATTGTTCCACTTTGCTTCCCAGGTAAGCTCTCGCCGACCTTACTTCACCCGTGGTTGGACCGCGACCTTGTCGAGGCCCAGCCAGCCGGCGAGCTCTTGAAGCTGGCCCTCGATTGTCTTGAGATCCTTGGCGCTCGTCCCGGGCTCCATGTGAATCGCCGGCACGCGCAGCGACGACGATTCTCGATCCGCCTTGGCGTCGAATCTACCGATGAACCGGTCGCCGTCGAGCACCGGTAGCACGTAGTAGCCCCAGCGCCGCTTCGCCGTCGGCACGTAGATCTCCAGCCGGTAGTCGAAGCCGAACAGGTCGAGCAGGCGCTGCCGGTCGTGGATCAGCCTGTCGAACGGAGACAGCGTCGCCGTGCGTCCTTCGAACTGGCGTTTTAGCAGCCGGGGATCGGCTATCCACTTGCCGGCAACGCCCTCGACCTCGACGGGAATGCCGATGCCGTCGACTACCCGCGGCGGCGGGTGGTTCGCTGTTCCCAGGTAATCGGTCATCGAGAAGTTACGGCCAAGGGAGGCCGGCCGCGCGATCCCGAGCGAGCGCAAGCGCCTCTCAGCGCGGATTCGGATCGCCTCCTCGGTGCTGATCACAGCTTGATCCCGCGGGTGCACTCGGTGCGCGAGGTCCCAGGTTCGCTCGTTGCCTTCGCGGCCCGAGATCGCGATCTCCCCGCGGGCCGACAGGAACTCGAGCATCTGCCCCGTCGTGCGGCCGCCGTTCCAACCTGAGGACGGCCAGGAGGCCACCGCGGCACGGTCCTCGAGCTGGCGGGAGCGCAGCGGCCCTCTCGCTTCGAGCTCGGCGAGCAGGTATGCGCGGAACGCGGCGTTGGCCGTCATCCACTCGCGGATACGGCCAGACCAGACGGAGCGACCGGGTGGCCAGACGGCCATGACGGCTCGGTATACGGGGTAGTCGGCGGTGGGGTAGAGGAAAGCGCGGTGTTCGAACAACGACCGCTTGACATAGGTAAGACTCGCGAGGTCTGAGGGCCGGAAGCCGTTGCCCAGCCGGCTCCACAGCACGAGGTGCTCGGTCCGGGCCACAGCCGCGGTCGGATCGAGTTGCAAGAAGCCCAGCTGGCGGACGACCTGGACGATGCTGCGGGGTCGGGGCGAATCCAGCATCTGGGCCATTACCGCGAGCTGGCGCGCACGCTCACGCGTAATGCGCGTGACGGGAGGGTCGGCCCGCTTCTTGTTACCTGCAGGCGGAAGCGGTCGTTTGTGCTTCATGGACTTAAAAGATATGTCGCCGACCGTCCGTCCCGTCTTGTTCTCGGGTGCCATCGCAATCGTTTGCGCGGTGGCGGTCGCGCTGGCCGTCGTCGCCGGCAATCGGCCCCAGGTGGTGGCCGCATTGCCGCAGTCGTCGGCAAACTTCACTTCCGGCGTTTTCGCCAGCGGCGATGCCAAGGTGTCCGCGAAACCCGACACCGCCTTCCTCACGGTCGGAGTCGAGTCGCTCAAGCCAACCGCGGCCGCCGCCCAGGGCGACCTCGCGACCAAGGCGGCCAGGTTGATCGCGCGGGCCAAGATTCTGGGCATCGCTGACAAGGACATCAGCACGTCGGGCTACTCAGTGAACCCCAACTACGTGGGTTCCAACTCGACCATCGACGGCTACCGCGCATCGGAGCAGATCCAGCTCAAGTGGCACAACGTGGACGCCGCCGGCACTGCTGTGGACGCGCTCGTTCAGTCGGGCGGGGCCACTAACGTGTACGTCGGGTTCGGGCTCGCCAACCCGAAGGTGGCGCAGGCGCAGGCCCGAACACTGGCGATCGCCGACGCCAAGACCAAAGCGCAGGCGATGGCCGACGCGGCGGGCGTGCGGCTCGGCCCGGTGATGCGGGTCAGCGATGTCTCCTCGTACGGCAACACGCCGATGTATGGAGCCGCCTTCGACGCTCGCGCTGGTGCCCTGTCCGCACCCACCCAGCTTCCTGTCGGCGAGCTTGACGTGCAGGTCACCGTCGAGGTGGACTTCGCGATTATCTGAACCCAAACCCGTGACGTTCTGCTCGGCGTGACTTATGGTCGCGGGGTGATCAAGGCGTACCCGGACCGAACCTTTCCTGCTTTCATGCGCGTGCTGGGCGACCTGCTCACCATTGCCTGGACCGTCGCGTGGGCCGCGTTCGGGTGGCTGATCTACCAGACGGTGCTGGGGCTGCAGGTCATTGCCGACGGGATCACCAGCACGGGGGCCACGTTCAATGCGTGGATCGCCTCGTTCCGCAATGCGGTGCCGGGCGGGATACCACTCATTTCCCAATTCCTGCTCGATATGGCCAACACCTTGCAGCGGTACTCAGGTGATCAGCTGGTTTCGGCCGGCCACCAGATCCACGAGGCGATCTTCCAGCTCGCGATCGTGCTCGCCGTGCTCGTGGCGCTGCCTCCGATTCTGCTGGTGCTGGTGCCGTATGGCGCGTGGCGGTGGCGGGACATGAGGGAGATCGGGGCGGCGCTGGCGTTCGTCCGCATCGCGTCGATGACCGGGCGGGCGGACCAGGCGCGGGCCGTGCTCGCGTACAGGGCCGTGTCCACGCTGAGCTTTCGCCAGCTGATGTCGGCCAGTGCTGATCCCGTGGGGGACATCGCGGAGCGCCGTTACGACCGGCTCGCCAACGCGATGCTCATTCGGGCGGGTCTTGATCCGACCCGGCTTGCGCCGACGGACCTTCCCGAGCTGCCCCCGCATCGGGCCGACTAGGCAGAGACCGGTATCGTTGTCGCCATGTGCCGGAGCATCAAAACGTTGCGCCATGCCGATGTCGTCGCCACCGATGAGGAGATCCGCGCGGCCGCGCGCCAGTTCGTGCGCAAGGTGAGTGGGTTCAGGGAACCGACGA
>JBGOTG010000202.1:0-4789 GCA_041476405.1 Candidatus Dormibacteraceae bacterium
AAGCTCGCGCCAGCGGGCCAGCACCTCGCCCGCCGGCGCTGAGCACCATCTCTCGATTGCCGGCCGCAGCCTTGCGAGCAGCTCATCGCGAGGCAGGCCGAGGCAGGCAGCCCCGTCGGGCGCCCACGTGAGGTTGATGCCGATCCCGCACACCGCTTTGGCCGGCGTGGCTTCGACCAGGATGCCGCCGACCTTGCGGCCACCGAGCAGGAGGTCGTTCGGCCACTTGAGGCGCACATCCCCGCCGCAGCCCTCCGCGGCCGCGATCCCCGCGGCCAGGCTCAGCAGTGGGTTTGGAGCGAGCGCGAACGACACGAGGAGCGCCGTGCCGGGTGGCGCCTCCCACCGGTGGTCGAGCCGTCCGCGCCCGGCGATCTGATGGTCCGCCACGACCACCGAGCCGATGGGCAGCTCGCGGGCCACGTCCTGGGTTGAAGTCACCGACTCGAGGTGGATGATCTGTGGCCCGCTGCTTCCCACCCGGCCGACACTACGGGATGCGCCGGTACGCCGGTAAGCTAGGCGGGCGATGAAGCTCCACCGCGCCGCCACGCTGGTGGTCATGATGCTGCTGGCGGTTGGTTCGCTTGCACTGCTGCTGGCCGGCGGTCTCTCGAGCATCGACAGCCACTCGCTCATCGCTCTGGGCGTCGTGATCGTGGCTGCCGCGGTCGGCGGCGTGGGCTTCAGCTGGAAGCGCTACTACAGGCGCTGAGGTCGCGAACGCCAAGATGCTGAGACTCGGGTACAAGGCATCCGCCGAGCAGTTCGGCCCGCGCCGGCTGCTCGACTTCGCGATCGCCGCGGAGGACCACGGCTTCGACAGCGTGTTCGTCAGCGATCACTTTCAACCGTGGCGACACTCCGACGGCCACGCACCATTCGCGTTCTCCTGGCTCGGCGCCGCGGGTGAGCGGACGCGACGCGTAGTGCTCGGCACGTCCGTGGTGACGCCCACTTTTCGCTACCACCCCGCAGTCGTCGCCCAGGCCTTCGGGACCCTGGGCTCCCTTTTTCCGGAGCGGGTGATACTGGGCGTCGGCACCGGCGAGCACCTCAACGAAGGCGCGCTCGGCATCGAGTGGCCCGACAACAAGGAGAGGTTCGCGCGGCTGCGCGAGGCGGTGCGCCTCATCAAGCAGCTGTGGACGGAGCAGCTCGTGACGTTCGACGGCGAGTACTACCACACCCGCAACGCCACGATCTACGACCGGCCAGATCGACCGGTGCCGATCTATGTCGGCGCCGGCGGCCCGCAGGTCGCCAAGTTCGCCGGACGCGCAGCCGAAGGCCTCATCTGCACCTCGGGCAAGGGGATGGAGCTGTACTCCGAGCAGCTCCTGCCGTCGTTCGCGGCGGGCGCGGCCGAGTCGGGTCGCGACGTAAGCACCCTCGAAAAGATGATCGAGGTCAAGGTCTCGTACGACACGGATCGGGCGCGCGCCCTCGAGGACACGAAGATCTGGGCGGCCCTGGCGCTGCCCGCAGACGCGAAGGCCGGCATCGACGACCCACGTGAGATGGAGCGACTGGCAAAGGGCGTGGAGGACGTCGCCCATCGTCGCTGGCTCGTCTCGGATGACCCGGACGAGCACCTGGAGCAGCTGAGGCCGTATCTCGAGCTCGGTTTCGACCACCTGGTGTTCCACTCTCCCGGCGATGACCAGGCACGCTTCCTCGAGCTTTACGGATCGCAGATCCTGCCGCGCATTCGCGCCCGGTGGGGCTGACGCCGCGGCGATGAGCGAGCGCGCCGTTGGGGAAACCTGGGTCGTCGTGCTCGTCAAAGACCTGGACTCGGCAAAGCAGCGTTTGGGCCCCGTGCTGGATCCCAAGGCGCGCAAGGACCTTGCGAGGCGAAACGCTGGGAGGGCGATTCTGGCCGCGACGGCCGGCGATCGGCGCCTGGTCGTCACGGGCAGCGCTGAGGTCGTCGCAATAGCCGAGCAGCTCGGCGCGGAGGCTTTGCTCGAGGCGCGACAGGAAGGCCAGAACACGGCCGCGCAACGTGGGATCGCACACGCTGTCAAGGGCGGCGCTCGCGCCGTGCTGCTGCTCTCGAGCGACCTGCCGTTGGTCACCGCGCAGGCCGTTCGTGAGGTGCTGGACATGGCAGCCCGAGTGGAACCGCCGGCCGCCGTGGCGGTGCCGGCGATCGGGCGGGGAGGCACGAACGCGCTGTACCTCAGCCCTCCCGACGCAATGTCGCTCCATTTCGGCACCGACTCCCTGGCCGCCTTCCGCCGCGAGGCCAAGGAGCGCGGCGTCAATTTCGCGATTTACAGATCCGAGGCCATGGCCCTCGACCTCGACGAGCCCGCCGACCTTGCGTATATGCGGCCGGTGGTTTGAGGCGACTCGAGCTGATCGGCGTCGAAGGACTGCCCGAGGTCAATCCGGGTGACGACCTCGCCGGGCTGATCGCGACGAGGGCCGAGCTGCAGGCGGGCGACGTCCTGGTGGTCGCCCAAAAGGTGGTGTCCAAGTCCGAGGGCCGAATGCGTCATCTCGCCGACGTCATCGCCGGCCCCGAGGCAGTGCGGCTGGCGCCCCACCTGATCGCCGCGCCGGACCCCCGCCTGGTGCAGGTGGTCCTCGACGAGAGCGTGCGCGTCCTTCGCTCAGAGCGCGTGCTGATCACGGAGACCCACCAGGGCTACGTCTGCGCGAATGGTGGCGTCGACCACTCCAACATTCCCGGCTCCGACGTGGTGACGCTCCTTCCGGAGGATGCCGACCGGAGTGCCCAGAACCTGCGCGACCGCCTG
This sequence comes from Candidatus Dormibacteraceae bacterium, assembly GCA_041476405.1. Taxonomy (GTDB): domain Bacteria; phylum Chloroflexota; class Dormibacteria; order Dormibacterales; family Dormibacteraceae; genus Palsa-872. Next base: position 2,769 of record JBGOTG010000202.1, read on the forward strand.
CTACAGGTGACAGGGGTCACGGTGGGGGTGATCGTCTCCGACACGTTCGGGCGTCCCTGGCGTCTTGGAATCGTCAACGTCGCGCTGGGCGTCGCAGGCTTGCCGGCGCTGATGGACCTACGCGGGAGCCGGGACGACGCGGGCAAGGAGCTGCACGCCACTGTGCTCGCCGTCGCCGATGAGGTGGCGGCCGCGGCGGGCCTGGTGATGGGCAAGACAAACCGCACGCCCGTCGTGGTCGTGCGCGGACTCGAGCTCGAGGGCACCGGCCACGGAAGGGACATGATCAGGCCCGCCGCCGAGGACCTCTTCAGGTGAAGGTCGTCGTCCTGGCCGGTGGGACTGGAGGCGCCTTGCTCGCCGCCGGGTTCCAGTCGCTGCTGCCGGGCCGCGACCTGACAGTGATCGCCAACACGGCCGACGACGACGAGTTCTGGGGTTTGCTCGTCAGCCCGGACGTCGATGCAGTCGTGTACCGGCTGGCCGGCGCGTTCAACGACGAGGCCGGCTACGGCGTGAAGGGTGATTCGTTCAACGTGCTCGCGGCGCTCGAACGCCTCGGTGAGCCGGCCTGGTTTCGAATCGGCGACAAGGATCTCGCCACCCACCTGGTCCGGGCCGAGATGCTCACGAGCGGCTGCCGTCTCACCGAGACGTCGCTGGAGCTGTGCCGACGCCGGGGTGTCGAAGCCCGCGTGCTCCCGATGACCGACGAGCGCGTTCGAACGCGGTTCGCCACCGATGCCGGCGAGCTGTCATTCCAGGAATACTTCGTTCGCGAACGGCTGCGGCCCGCGCTGCGGACCATCGCATTCGACGGGATCGATGCGGCGCGGCCGACGCCCGAGGTGCTTTCCGCGCTCGACGATGCGGATCTCGTCGTGATCGGTCCGTCGAACCCGCTGATCTCCGTCGCTCCGATCCTCAAGGTGGTCGGCTCGAAGTTGCCGCGGGAGCGGACCGTTGCGATCACGCCGATCGTCGGCGGCCTGGCGCTGAAGGGCCCGACCGTCGAGATGCTGCGAGCCACCGGGTCCGACGCGTCACCGGTCGCAGTCGCACGGATGTACGCGGGCTTCGCCGGCGCTTTCGTGGTCGACAGCCGCGACGCGCACCTTGCGCCCGACATCGAAGCGCTCGGCTATCGAGCGATCGTCAGCGACACTGTCATGAAGGACGGGGGCGGCGGATTGGCGTCCGCGATACTCGCCGCTTTTGAAGGGGCGAGCACCCAGAACCGCTAGGTTCCGTGAGAGTTGGCCACCATCACGACGACTCCGATGAGCACCATCACCAGGCCCACCACCAGGACCGCGTACTGGGCGATCGCCAGCGCAGCGCTCGGCTTCCGCGGGCCGTCGTCGGCGTCGTCGCCGGCCACCTCGCCGGAGGCCAGCGTCCAGGCGCCCGACTGCGCGTCGTCCTTCGACTTCTTCTTCTTGGCAGGCTCAGGTGGGGCCTCGGCGATGCCTTTGCTCTCCCCGACCACGGACCATGAAGCGCCGCCGGCCGAGGTCGCCGACGCCGCGGGAGCCTGTGCCGGTTGGGCGGGTTCTGCCGCCGCGGGGGTCGGAGTCCATTCCGGCTGAGCCGCCGGCGCCTGCGGAGGTGCCGGCTCATACGCGGGAGGTTCGTACGCGGGCGCCTGCGGAACTACGGGTGGCGGCGGGCTGGGGGCCGGCGCCGTCGGGCCCGTGTCCCATGCGGGCTGGGCCGGTCTGGCAGCAGGGAGCGCGACAGGCGGTCCCGCGTACGCCGGCGCCTCGTATGTCTGCGCCGCGGGTGGCGCTTCGGCCACGCTCGTCTTCTCGGCCCGCTTGGCGGGGCCCAGGGTGCGTTGCCGGGCTGCGCGCACCTTGTGTTCGATCTGAGATCGGCGCGATGAGTACATCGAGCGCTTCTCGACAGCCTTGTGGCGAATGACGAAGACCACGGCCACGATGCCGATCAGGGCGACGGCAGGCCCGATTAGAAGGAGCATTGGGCCCGATTATCGGCGATCGGTGAATGGAGCGCATACC
>JBGOTG010000203.1:0-4750 GCA_041476405.1 Candidatus Dormibacteraceae bacterium
ACCAACGAACAGGCGATGGCCCGGCGCGGCGCGGGGCGCCTCCTGGCGATGTATCAGGTGTACTTCTTCTTCCCGCTGACGACTTTTCTGGCCTGGAGCATGCACGTCGTCGGCGCGACCTACCTGATCAAGGAGGAGTCTCGGTATCGCCGCCTCGAGTTCGGACTCCTCGCGGCCCACGCCGTCATCTACCTGGGCGCGATGCTCTTCTTCCTGGGTCCCTGGTCGGCGCTCATGGTCGTGGTCATCCACAAGGCCGTCGGCGGAGCCTATCTGGCCTCGGTGTTCGCCCCCAACCACAAGGGCATGCTGCAGACAGACAGCACCAGCCGCCTCGACTTCGTGCGCACCCAGGTGCTGACGGCCCGCAACATCTACGGCCATCCGATCACCGACTTCTGGTACGGCGCCCTGAACTACCAGATCGAGCACCACCTGTTTCCGGGCATGCCGCGCATCAACGTGAAACGGGCACAGCCGATCGTGAAGCAGTTCTGCGCCGAGCGCGGGATCGCGTACCACGAGACCTCATTCCTGCAGTCCTACCGCGAGCTGCTGGGATTCCTGAACGAGGTCGGCGAACCGCTCCGGGCAGCTAGGGCGCAGCCCTAGCGTCGACCCTCCCCACTTGCTGGGGAGGTGGCGGGCAAAGCCCGTCGGAGGGGGCGTCCGGCTATGGACTACCTACCAGGAGCCGCCTCCGCCGCCGCCGCCTCCGCCACCCGAGAAGCCTCCGCCGCCGAATCCGCTCGAGCTGCCCGAGCTTGGCGGCACGTACGTGATGGCGCTCGAGATGCTCGAGTTCATCGACTCGAGGCTGTTCGCGAGCAGCGCCGCCTGGAAGGGCGCGTTGCCCACGTACCAGGAGCTGGTCGCGCTGGTGTCGATCCCTTCGAATGCCTTCGCCCACCGCGAGACGCAGCCGAAGACGATCGCATAGGGCAGGAGCTGCGTGAAGATCTCCGCCTTCTCGGCGAACTGCTGTCTGTACTTCTCCGCTGTCGTCATGTACAGCCGGAAGCCGAGTGTGTGAAGCATGAAACTGCGCCCCGAGGCGGTGCGCTGCGGCATGAACGGGAAGGTGGCGGTCAGCACGATGCCGGTGATCACCACCGCCATGCCGACCAGGCTCCAGCCAAAGGCGAGGCCGAGGCCGACAGTCACGGCGAAGCCGACGAGGACCACCGCGCACCCCAGGAATCCCCACGCCGAGCGCGCCTGGTCGGGGCGGCTGGTGAACAGCTGGCGCGAGATCGCATCGGCGTACATCTCGCCCTCCGCCTTCTTCACGGTGGGCGCAAACGTACCCTTGAGGGCGGAGAGCGCCACCGCCGTACGACCGGCGAACAGCCCGTCGAGGATCGTCCGCTCATAGATCAGCAGCTTGGATCTGTCGCCGCCGTCCTTCTGGGTCAGCGTCCAATCGGCCTTGCCAGGGCCTTCGGCGATCGTGAGGTATCCCTGCACGGCGAGGTCGACGATCGTCGCCGTGACGTCCTTGACATCCGCGCGCTCGTCCAGGATGAGCCCGAGCTCGGCCGGCCGCCGGCCCTGCGGAGGTCCGAACTCGACCACCAGCGGTTCGTGCGCGAACAGCGGCTGGGTCCCTTGACGGGGATCGTTGGTCAGGTAGTACTGCGTCATGTAGGCGCGGTCGCGACCGTGCACCCACCAGTTCCAGGCGACCAGGCCGACGCCGAGCAACGTCAACAGCGCGAACAGCCCGACGGTCACAGGGGTGACGTCGAACGCGTCCTGCGGAAACTGGCGCTGGCGCGGCTCCAGCATCGGCGGCCGCACCGCGATCACGCCCTTGGCGAAGGCGGCCACGACCGAAATCTCCTCGCCCGAGCCAAGCTCACGTGTGCTCGAGTAGGTCCCGGACGGGGCGCTGTCGCAGGTCTCGGTGGAACCAGGTTGGCCCTGATAGCACGCCGTGCGCTGAAGGCCGCCTCCCGGCGCCAGGATCGTGGCGGTCACCTCCTGCTTCGGGACCGGCCACAAAGCCCCGTCCACGTTCCAGAACAGCTCGTCGTGGTCGGTGAACGAGTTCATCGCCCCGATCACTGCGTACGTGATGACATAGCGCTGCCGCCCGGAGACGAGCACGTTCGGATCGCCGATCTTGATGACCTCGTTGTCGCTGCTGATCGAGTCGTCGTGCTGCAGCGCCCTGGAGCCGTCGGTCACCGACAGCACCTGGAGAAGGTAATAGCGATCCCGGGTGCTGTCGTATCGATAGCGAAGCGGAATGGTCCTGAAGATGCCGTGCTTCTGCAGCGACCCGAAGTCGACCTGGATGTCCTCCTTCACCTTCAGAGTCGAGTCGGCGGCAACGACGATGTCCGAGTGGAAGGATGTGATGACCCAGCCCTCGTCGGCTTGAGCGGAAACGCCGTAGCCGACCAGCAGCCACGCCGCCGCGAGCACAGCGAGGATTGAGCGGGCCGCCATTCTGGGAAGACTCATTCAGGGACCGATGTTACTTCGGCTGTTACGGCTCGAGGCCCATGCTGGTAAGGCGCGTGACCGCCCGGTATTCGTATAGTCCTGCTGCGGGCATCGCGCCCGCTGCCTCCACACGCGTGATCAGTTCTGCCCTATGACGCTCACAAATCTCCGACATGACATACGCAACGTGGCGATCATCGCTCACGTCGACCACGGGAAGACGACGCTGGTGGACGCCCTGCTGAAGCAGAGCCACACGTTCAGGGACAACCAGGAGGTCGGCACCCTGATCATGGATTCGAACGACCTGGAGCGCGAGAAGGGCATCACCATCCTGGCCAAGAACACGTCAGTCCGGCACGGGGACGTGACCATCAACATCATCGACACGCCGGGTCACGCCGACTTCGGAGGCGAGGTCGAGCGCGTGCTCAACATGGCTGACGGCTGTCTGCTCCTCGTCGACGCCGCGGAAGGCCCCATGCCGCAGACACGTTTCGTCCTTCGCAAGGCGTTCGAGGTGGGACTCAGGATCATCGTGGTCATCAACAAGGTCGACCGCAAGAACGCCGACCCGAAGGCCGCCCTCGACAAGGTGCACGACCTCTTCCTCGAGCTGGCCGAGGATGCGGACCAGCTGGAGGCGCCCGTGATCTACGCAGTGGCCAAGGAGGGCCGCGCCGGCACGGATGCCGACGACCTGGCGCCCGACCTCGAGCCCCTCTTCAAGACCATCATCGAGCACATCCCGGCGCCCGTCATCGAGCCGGGAGCCTTCCAGATGCTGGTCGCCAACCGGGCCTACGACGACTACACGGGGCCGATGGCCATCGGGCGCATCTCCCGAGGCATCATCGCTCCCGGCGATGCTGTGGCCGTGCTCACCGCAGCCGCAGAGCCGCGGCGCGCCAAGGTGGTGCAGGTGCTCGTCTACAGGGGCCTGGAACGCGTCGCGGTGCCGACAGCGAGCGCCGGCGACATCGTCGTGCTCACCGGGCTGGACGAGGTCGCGATCGGCGACACGCTGGCCGACCCGGAATCCCCCGATCCGCTGCCTCGCATCGAGATCGACGAGCCGACGGTCAGGATGACCTTCGGGGTCAACACGTCGCCGTTCACCGGCCGCGAGGGCAAGTTCTCGACCACCCGGCAGCTGCGGGCGCGGCTCTACAAGGAGCTGGACGTCAACCTGGGTCTCCACGTCGAGGACACCGAGGCTGCCGAGCGCTTCCTGGTGAGCGGCCGCGGCGAGCTTCACCTGGCGGTGCTGATCGAGACGATGCGCCGTGAGGGCTACGAGTTCGAGGTCTCGCGCCCTGAGGCGATCGTCAAGACCATCAACGGCCAGCGGATGGAGCCCCTGGAGCGGCTCACCGTCGACGTCCGCGAGGAGAACCTCGGCGCAGTCACCGAGGCGCTCGGCAAACGGCGCGGCGAGATGATCGAGATCAGCTACGACTCCAAGGGCGGCGTCCGTCTCGAATACCTCATCCCGACCCGGGGCTTGATCGGCTTCCGAAACAACTTCCTGACCCTGACCGCCGGCACCGGGCTCATGGGCTCGATCGGGATTGGCTACCGCCCCTGGGCGGGCGAGTTCAGGGAGCAGCGCAACGGCGCCCTCACCGCCTCGTCGGCGGGCAACACGCTGGCATTCGGGCTGGCCGGCGCGCAGGAGCGCGGCACCACCTTCATCGAGGCCGGGGAGGAGGTGTACGAAGGGATGATCGTCGGCATCCAGAAGCGGCCGGGCGACATCCGGGTCAACGTGTGCCGGGAGAAGAAGCAGTCCAACATCAGGTCCTCGACGTCGGATATCTCGGTGCGCCTGACGCCGGCTTCGAGGCAGAGCCTTGAGCAGTCGCTGGACTTCCTGACCGACGACGAGCTGCTCGAGGTGACTCCGAAGCACCTGCGCCTGCGCAAGCGGCACCTCACCGAGGTGGACCAGTCGCGGGCTCGGCGCACCTCATCGGCTCCCAGGCCTGAACGGGTGGGATCGACCCAAAGGTAGAGAAGCCCGGGGGGTTCAACCGGGCCCGTCTGGGGTATACTCCTGTTGCCGGCACAGTGCAGGCGCTCACCGCAGGCTCCGTTTCTCGAACAGGCCCGCCGAGTTGAGTTGGCCTCTAGTTCGAGAGATAGGAGATGGAAATGCCTACAGGCACCATCAAGAAACTGGTATCGGACCGCGGCTTCGGATTTATCGCAGCCGAGGACGGTAAGGAATTCTTCTTCCACCGCAGTGGCACCGAGGGCGACTTCGACAGCCTGCAGGGTGGCGAGAAGGTTTCGTTCG
>JBGOTG010000204.1:0-4694 GCA_041476405.1 Candidatus Dormibacteraceae bacterium
CCCATGATGCCGAGGGCGAACAGTTGGGCTCCTGAGAAGATGGCGATCATCGACGCCAGGAACGGGAATCCGGGCACGCTCCCGCCTGTGACGAGGAATCGGCAGATTACGTAGAACAGGGCAGCTGTGCCGAGGAGCGTGAAGAAGAAGCCGATCAGACTCGCCAGCCGTAGAGGCCAGCTGCTGAAGCCGGTAAGCATGTTGAGCGCGTGCACGACGAGCTTCCTGAAGGTGTAGTTGGAGACTCCCACCGCGCGCTGCTCATGACGGACCTTGACTGCCTCGAAGCGTGTCGTCGCCCACGTGAGAAGCACGTCGACGCTGACGTACGGTGCGTCGTAGATCGCGAACGCGTCCCTGAGCTGCGTCCGAAACACCCTGAAGGCACTCGCCTTGCGCGCTATCGGGGCACCCATCGCAGATTGGAGCGAGAACTTCGTGACCTGCGTCGCGACGTCGCGCCACAACCCGTGCTGCTCCACAGACGGAGTCCCGTAGACGACATCGGTGTCCGGTCCGAGCCGCTCGAGCACCTTCGGGATCTCTTCGGGCGGGTGCTGCAGGTCGTCGTCGAGGGTGATGGTCAGCTCGTGGCGGGCGCGGCGGATTCCGCACAGAAGCGCGTTGTGCTGGCCGTAGTTGCGCATCAGGCGCACGCCCCTGACCCAATCGTGGTGCTGCGCGAGGTCCTCGATCACCTGCCACGTGGCGTCGCCGCTGCCGTCGTCGACAAGGATCAGCTCGTACTCGGAGGCCACAGCCTCGAGAACCGGCTCCAGCCTGCGCACCAGGTCGGGCAAGGAGAGTGCGCTCTTGTACGCGGGAACGACCACCGAGATGCTGGGTTGAGAGGGGTTCACGGGGGGAGTAGAGGGTAGCAAATGGCCTCGCCCCTTTCCGTCGCTCGCAATCCCCAATACTTGAAGGGATGGAATCGAGCCGAACCGCCGGCGCCGGCGCGCAACGCCTGGGTCGCATCCCCCCTTACCTGTTCGCGGAGATCGATCGCAAGGTGCAGGAGAAGAAGAAGGCAGGGATCGACGTGATCTCTCTGGGCATCGGCGACCCTGACCTGCCGACGCCGAAGCGGATCGTGAGCGTGCTGCAGGAGGCGGCCGCGGACCCTGCCAACCACCGCTACCCGTCCTACTTCGGGCTCGCCGAGCTCCGCGAGGCGATCGCCGGCTGGTACCGCGAGCGGTTCGCGGTGAGCCTCGACGCCGGCACCGAGATCCTGCCGACGCTCGGTTCCAAGGACGGCATCAGCCACGCGCCGCTGGCGCTTGTCGACCCGGGCGACATCGTGCTCGCCCCGGATCCTGGCTACACGCCCTACGTGACCGGGGCGATCATGGCCGGCGCCGATGCCCATGTCATGCCGCTGACTCCGCAGAACCACTGGCTCCCAGACCTCGACGCGATCCCGATCGATGTCGCCCGGCGCGCCAGGCTCATGTGGCTCAACTACCCGAACAACCCGACGGCCGCGGTGGCCGGGCGCGAGTTCCTGGAGCGGGCTGTCGAGTTCTGCAGCCGGCACGGGATCGTCCTGTGCCACGACGCACCCTACTCGGAGATCTGCTTCGACGGCTACCGCCCGCTCAGCCTGTTCGAGATCCCGGGATCGAAAGAGGTCGGGCTCGAGTTCCATTCGCTGTCCAAGACCTTCAACATGACCGGCTGGCGCATCGGCTGGGTGTGCGGACGGCCCGACCTCGTGGGACACATCGGTCAGCTGAAGACCAACATCGACTCGGGTATCTTCCAGGCGGTCCAGTGGGCGGCCATCGAGGCGTTGAATGGGGGAGAGGACGAGACGAGGGCGGCCAATGAGATTTACGCACGGCGGCACCGTCTCGTCGCGGACACGCTGAACGCGTTGGGCTGGTCGATCAAACCGCCGCGCGCGACCTTCTACGTCTGGGCGCCGGTCCCCAAGGGATATGACTCGATCGGGTTCGCCGGCCATGTGCTCGACCAGGTGGGCGTGAACATCACGCCGGGGGTCGGGTTCGGCGCCTATGGCGAGGGGTATTTCAGGCTGTCGGTTACCGCTCCCGACGCAAGGCTCGGGGAGGCGATGGATCGGCTGAGGACGCTCAAGCTCTGATCACGACCAGAGCTCCGCGCGAGCGGGCGTACCTCGTTGGGGTCCTGCTTCCGGGAACCACAGCGCAAACGGTCAGAGACCAGATGGCCGAGCTCGCCGACCTGACACGCACAGCCGGAGCGGACGTTGTGGGCTCTGACGTCCAGACGCGGAGTGGGGTGGACCCCGCCCACTTCATCGGGATGGGCAAGGTCGAAGAGCTCCGTGAGATGAGGGTCGAAGGCGGGTTTGACGTCGTGATCTGCAACGACGACCTCAGCCCTCGCCAGCAGCGCAACCTCGAACGCGAGCTGAAGACGCGGGTGCTCGATCGGACGGAGGTGATCCTCGACATCTTCGCCCAGCACGCGCGCACCCATGAAGGCCGCCTGCAAGTGGAGGCCGCGCGCCTCCACCACATGCTGCCTCGCCTGATCGGCTCCTACGCGTATGACCGCCAGGTGGGCGGGCGACGCGGGGGCGTCGGTGCGCGAGGCGGCGCCGGCGAGCAGCAGATCGAGGTGGAGCGAAGGCGGATACGCAAGCGCATGCGCGACCTGGAGAGAGAGATCGAGCAGGTGCGTTCGCAGCGCCACCAGCAGCGCACCGGTCGAAGGCGGGCGGAGCTCGAGACCGCTGCGATAGTCGGCTACACCAACGCGGGTAAGTCGACGCTGCTGAATGCGCTCACCGGGGCGAGCGTCCACGCGGAGCATCGCGTGTTCGCCACGCTCGATCCCACAACGCGGCGCCTGGCGCTGCCTACGGGACGCGAGATGCTGCTCACCGACACCGTCGGTTTCATCCAGAAGCTGCCGACCGACCTCGTCGCCGCATTCCGCGCCACGCTCGAGGAGGTGACGGAGGCAGACCTCGTCATCCAGGTGCTGGATGCGAGCTCACCGACGGTGCTGGAGCAGGCAGCGACGGTGGAACAGGTGCTGGCGGACCTGGGGGCCAAGGACAAGCCGAGGGTTGTCGCCCTCAACAAGGTTGACCTTCTCGGGCCTGCCGCTCGCCGCCGCGCCATCGGCGCCATCTCGACGCGCTACCCGGGCTCGGTTCCCATCTCGGCAACCAAGCGCACTGGTCTGGGTGAGCTGCTCGCCGCTGTCGATCGATCGAGTCGTGGCGATACTGTCGATTTCGAGATCCTGGTGCCTTACGGGGGGGAGTCGGTGCTCGCCGCCTTGCGGAGGGTGGGCGGCGTGGAGAGAACCGAATACGTCGAAGGCGGAACCCGCGCATGGGGCTGGGTGCCGCGCCATGCGGCGCAGCGATTCGAGGCTTACGCGGCTCCGGCTCCGGCGGTTACCGGAAGAGGCGGATCACCCCGCGGACGACGCCGACCAGGCTGACGTTGGTGGTCACTATCGGTTCGTAAGCCGGGTTCTCGGCGATCAGCTTGACGTGGCCGTTGCCGCGCTCGAACCTCTTCACAGTCGCGTCGCCATCGACAAGGGCCACGACGATCGACCCGTTGGTCGCCTCCAGCTGCGGCTTCACCAGCACGAGGTCACCGTCGAGGATGCCGGCGTTGATCATGCTTTCGCCCCGCACGCGCAGGAGGAAGTTGCCTTCCTGGGCCATGTCCGAGGACAAAAGGACGTGGTCTTCGATGTTCTGCTCGGCCAGGATGGGCGCGCCTGCGGCGACGTTGCCCACGATCGGGACTGAGACCGCGTTCCGGCGCTGCATGTCGACCTGGGCGTCGCCCACCAGCTGGACCGTGCGGGACTTGCTCGGGTCGCGCTTGATGAGGCCCCGGCGCTCGAGCTGGTTCAGGTGGTTGTGGACGGTCGAGCTCGAGCTCAGGCCCACGGCTTCGCCGATCTCACGCACGCTGGGGGGATAGCTGCGGACCCGCGTCACGTACCGGATGTAGTCGAGGATCTTGGACTGCCTTTCTGTGAGTTGATCGGTCAATTTCGTGTCATCTCCAGGGTCGTATTGAGGGACGTTGCAGCCCACTCTAGCAAAAAGGCGCTCCGAGTGCAAACCTTTGTTCGATGACTTGACAGCCGAACACCCGTTCGGTACAGTGCCGAACACATGTACGCCGCCGGTCATTCGATCCGCCCGCTGCGGTCAAGCCGCCAGGCGCCACTGCGTCACCTCGGGCGCTGGGCGATCGTCCTGGCCGCCGCCGCCTGCGTGAGCGTGGGACTTTCCAAGGTGGCGCTTGGAGACGGAGGCCCTGTCGACGCCACTGTGGTCGTCCAGGCCGGCGACACGCTGTGGGGCATCGCCGCAGCCCGCTACCCCTCAGACGACGTCCGGGTGCGCGTGGACGAGATCGAGCGCCTCAACGGGCTCCACAGCCCCCGGATCGAGGTAGGGGAGACTCTGCAGCTGCCGGCCTAGCCGCCTGCGCTAGGCTCACCCCGTGAAGATCGTCCTGGTCACCCGGCAAGGCTGCCACCTCTGCGACGAAGCCCTGGGCCACCTTCAAGCGCTCGGCCTCCACCCCGAGCTCGTCGATGTCGACTCCGACGACGAGCTCAGCCGCCTCTACGACTTCCGCGTTCCCGTGGTGATGTTCGACGGTCGTGTCGTCGCCGAGGGCCACGTCACCCGAGACAAGCTCGTGGCGGCCCTCAAACGG
>JBGOTG010000205.1:0-4685 GCA_041476405.1 Candidatus Dormibacteraceae bacterium
ACATGATCGTCGAGTACGTTCCGGGGGGCAACCTGGCCGGACGGATGAGCCAGGGGCCGCTGGACAGGGCCACCGCACTCAGGTTCCTGCGCGGCATCGCCGCCGGCCTCGACTACGCGCACTCGCAGGGCATCGTGCACCGCGACGTGAAGCCCGCCAACGTGCTGCTGGAGCGGGACGAAACCCCTGTGCTGGCCGACTTCGGGCTGGCGAAGATGCTGCAGGGCTCCTCGTTGAAGTCGATGACCGGCGTCACTGCGGGCACGCCCGCGTACATGTCGCCGGAGCAGGTGACAGGGCACGAGGTGGGCCCTGCGGCCGACCGCTACTCGCTGGCCACCATCGCCTACGAGATGCTCACCGGGTCGATCCCGTTCGAAGGCCAGGGCGTGCTCGAGCTGCTGTATGCGCACGTCCACCTGGACCCGGCCCTGCCGAGCTCGCTCAAGCGCGAGCTGAACCAGAGCGTGGACGCCGTCATCATGCGAGGGCTGGCCAAGGACCCGAAAGCGCGCTGGGCCAGCTGCGAGGCGTTCGTGACCGCCCTCACGTTGGCGCTGGGAGCCAGGATCCCACCTCCCGAGGAGCGGACCATCGCAGTTGGCCCGCCCGTCGAGATCATCGACAACAGTGCCCCGTTCGCATCGCCGCCCGAATTCGTGCCGAGCCCGATCTGGCCTCCCACCATGGCCTCCAGGCAGAGGTCGCGGAGATGGCGGAGGGTCGTCGTGGCGGTCGCCGCACTTGCGCTGCTCGCCGTGATCGTCGGAGTGGTGGGCCTGGCGGTGGCCGATGCGCTCAAGCCGACCCTGTCGCTGTCTTCACAAACAGTGCGAGCCGGCAGCACCGTGACGGTGACCGCGAAGCATCTGCCGGCGAGCCAGGACGGTCAGGTGGAGCTGTTCAGCACAGTCCAGGCGTTCCATTTCACCACTGACGGCAACGGCAATGTCAGCCTGGAGATCACCGTGCCGCTGGACAGCGGTATCGGCGACCACATCGTGCGCGTGTGCTGGAATGGGTCTTGCCCGATGGAGACCGTGCTCCATGTAACCGCCGTGCTCCCGTCACCGAGCCCATCTCCGTCGCCGACGCCAAGCTCGGTCGCGGCGAGGCCTTCGATCATCCTGTCGGCCAGCACCTTGAGGATTGGCGGGCCGCTGACGATCTCGGGTAGAGACTTCGACACCGGCAAGCAGGCAACGGTGGCCATCCGCCAGGGGACGAAGACGCGCGTCCTGGTCCCCCGCCCGATCGACGTCCACTCGGACGGCACCTTCGCGGTCACTGTCACGATTCCGGCCGGGGTCAGCCCGGGCGCGGCCGAGATCGTCGCGTGCAGCTACAGCGGAGCGGCAGTCCAGCCTACGCCCAGCGAGTGCGCTTTGAAGCCGGTACGAGTGCTGAGGTAGCCCTCCCGGACGATCTCTGCTAGAAGACCTCGGCGGCGACCAGGTCGTCGAGCGTCTCGCGCCTCCTCATCACACGAGCTTCGCCATCCCGGACCATGAGCACCTCCGGCCGCGGCATGCCGTTGTAGTTGCTCGCCATCGCAAGGCAGTAGGCGCCGGCCGCGGGTACGCAGATGACGTCGCCCGGCTTCAGCTCGGGCATCTCGATGTCGGTGATCAGGATGTCGGTCGATTCGCAGTACTTGCCGGCGATCGTGACCTTCCCAGCGGGCGCTCGATCCGGGTCGGACGCGAGGAGCGCTTCGTAGCGGGCGCCGTAGAGCTTGGGCCGGATGTTGTCCCCCATGCCGCCGTCGACCGCCACGTAGCGGCGCACGCCTGGAATGTCCTTGATCGACCCCACCGTGTACAGCGCGACGCCTGCGGGTCCGGCGATCGACCGGCCCGGCTCGACGACCAGCTGCGGGACCTTCAAGCCGCGCGATGCGCAGCCTGCTTCGAGCGCGCCACGGACGGTCTCCACGAACTGGCGCGGCGTGGGCGGATCGTCGTCGTGTGTGTAGGCGATCCCGAGCCCGCCCCCGGCACCGAGCTTGCGCGGCTCGAACCCGAGCTGATCGCGCAGCCCGACCAGCAGGTCGAGCATGATCGCCATCGCTTTCTCGTATGCGCCGAGCGCGAAGATCTGCGACCCGATGTGCGAGTGAAGTCCGACAAGCTCTAGACGAGGGTGGCCGAGGGCCTCTTCGACCGCGTTGCGCGCGGCGCCTGATTCGATCGAGAAGCCGAACTTCGAATCGAGTTGGCCCGTGGAGATGTGATCGTGCGTGTCGGGCTTGACACCAGGCGAGATGCGCAGCATCGCAGGCGTCCGCTTCCCTTCCGGCACCACCTCGCGGAGCAGGTCGAACTCGTGAGCGCCGTCGATGACGATGGTGGCGCCGGCCCGATGGGCGGCTTCGAGGTCCTGGCGGCTCTTGTTGTTGCCAAGGAAATGGATGCGGTCCTTCGGGAACCCGGACCTCAGGGCGAGATCGAGCTCGCCTGCCGACACGACGTCGAGGCCCAGGCCCTCCTCAGCCACGACCCGCAGGAATTGCGGCGAGGCAAAGGCTTTGGCCGAGTAGAGGACCTGGCCGCCCGAGCCCATGGCGGCCATGTATTCGGACGAGCGCTGGCGCACGGTTGCCTCGTCGTAGACGTAGAGCGGCGTTCCGTGCCGGCGGGCCAGCGCGACGAGGTCGCACCCGCCCACCTCCATGTGGCCGGCGGCGTCGACCCGGTACGTGACCGGGTACAGCAAGCTAGTTGACTAGTTCGGGCTGGAGCCGCAGGAGCCGCACGAGCCTCCGCAGCAGCCACCGGCGCTCTGTCCGCTCCCGAGGTCGAGAGACTCGGACGAATCGCCGGCGCCCGCAAAGGCGAAGCTCGAGACGAGCACCCGGGTCTTCGTCGACTCGCACGCCGGGCAGACCTGCGCCTGGTCCCTTTCCGCGAACCGGGTCAGAACATCGAACTTCCCAGAGCAGCTCTCGCACCGATACTCGTAGATGGGCATCTCGTGAACGATTCTAAGCTGGTTGAGCTCGCAAGGATGATCGCGGACTGGCCGGGCCTGGCGGCTCGGCCCGACCTGGCCCTGATCGAGGACTGCCTCGTGCTGGTCGAGTACCTGGGGGACGCGCGCAAAGTCGTCGATGTTGGGTCGGGCGGGGGCCTCCCGGGCATCCCTCTCAAGATCGCGCGGCCGGAGCTCGAGGTCACGCTGATCGAAGCGGACCAGGCCAAGGCAGCGTTCCTGGTCCACGCCTGCGCGACGCTCGGCCTGCAGGGAATCGAGGTAGTGGCGAGGCGGGCCGAGGAGGCGGGTCACGATCCGCGCCTGCGGGAGGCGTTCGACGTCGCGGTGGCGCGGGCGCTGGCGCCGATGCCCGTGCTGGCGGAGCTGTGCCTCGGGCTGGTGCGCGTCGGAGGGCGGCTGCTGGCGCAGAAGACTCACGCCGAGGACGTGGGCTCCGCCGCCCATGCCATCGAGGTGATGGGCGGGACGCTGGCCGGCGTCCACGCGTCGCCGTCCGCGGCAAGGCACGCGGGCACCGTAGTCGTCATCGACAAGGTCCGGCCCACGCCGCCGTCCTATCCGCGTCGCGCCGGCGTCCCCGGCCGCAAGCCGCTGCAATAGAAAACGGCGCGGGCCCAACACCCGCGCCGTCGAATCGCAGATGCTGTTGTCTAACTGAGAGCGGTCTGACTTCCGGCCTTGATCAGCTTGAGGTTCGTCAGCGCGAGTGTCTGCACGGCGGCGGGCAGCGGCGCGTACTGCAGGCTGCTTCCGAGGCTCTGGCCGTCGGTGACCAGCCACTTGAACAGGTACGCGACGGCCTTGCCCTTGTTGGCATCGCTGTATGCGGTCTTGACGATCACCCAGCTGAAGCCTGCGATGGGATACGAGGCGTCGCCTGGCTCGTCGGTGATCGAGAAGTTGGTCGGGCTGACATTCTGGTTTTGCGCCGCAGCCGCCGTGGCGCCGGCCACGCTGGCCTGCACGAACATTCCGTTCTTGTTCTTCAGGTAAGCCTGCGACATGTTGGTTTGTGCGACATACGCGAGCTCGACGTATCCGATCGCGCCGGCGGTCGACGTCACCGCCTGCGCGACCCCCTGGTTGCCGCTGCCGCCGATTCCAACCGGCCAGCTGACCGACTTGGCAGTCCCGACCTTGCTCTTCCACTCGTCAGACACCTTGGCGAGGTAGTCCGTGAAGTGATAGGTGGTCCCGCTTCCGTCAGAGCGATGAACGACCTGGATGTCGCCGCCGGGCAGCGTCACGCCCGAGTTCAGCGCAGCAATCGCCGGGTCGTTCCACTTCTTGATGTGGCCGAGGTAGATATTGGCCAGCGTCGGTCCGTCTATCTGGAGCTTGGTCACGCCAGACAGGTTGTAAGCGATGGCGACCACGCCCAAGGTGGCGGGTATCTGCGTCAGCGTGTCGGGACCGCCGGCCGAAGCGATGTCGGTAGCCGCCATCGGCACGTCACTCGCGCCGAAATCAACAGTGCCCTTGATGAACTGCTGAATACCGGCGCCCGACCCGACTGGCTGGTAGTTCACTGTGACCTGCGGATACTGCTGCGAGTAAGTGAAGAACGCCTTCGTGTAGAACGGCGCCGGGAACGTCGCCCCCGCACCGGTGAGGGCCCCGCTGCCGACGGTCGATGCGGCTGCGCCAGGGTCGCCGCAAGCAGCGGTGACGATGGCGGCTGACAGTCCGAT
>JBGOTG010000206.1:0-4677 GCA_041476405.1 Candidatus Dormibacteraceae bacterium
CGCCTGGCTCCTCTCGTGATCGCCGTGGACGGCTTCCTGAGCGCGATGGACGGGCCAACCTGGCCCGACCTCACGATGCCGGCAATTGAAAGTGGATCCTGACGTCGCCGTGAGGCCGGGTTCATCCCGGCCGTCATCCTGCGTCCATTTCCAGGCGCTGCCCAGCATCGCGGGGGAGTAGGAGGGGGTACCGCGGGGGAGGACATTTGTCCTTCCCCGCGCCTTCGTGCCTTCGCTTACGAGTAGGGCGGAAACCGCCTGCCCGCCGCGGACTCGATGAGGCCGCCATGGCCCAGACGGAGCAGGTCGCCCGCTTCTGCGCGCCCGTAGGCGAACACGAACGGGAGCAGCAGGTCCAGCGAGCTCGACCTTCCGAAACCCGCGCACGACGCGACGCCGACCACTGCAGCGTCATCGAGCCGCCCCAGCCACAGCATGCTGCCCGGGTGCATCGGTGCGCCGAGCTGCAACAGCCGGCCGCCGGCGCTCGACAGCTCGGCGTATGCCGGGTCCAGCGGGTCGATCGCCGACGCGCCCGCGAACAGCACGAGCTGCGCGCCCATGGCAGTCGCCTCCCGATAGGCCTCGGCCACCGCCTCGCCGGTGCGTGCCACCTCGCGCACGGCAAGGATCTCGGCTCCGTACCAGCCGAGCTTGGCGGTGACCGCGGTCCGGAACAGCTCGCGCGCTTTCGGCTTCAGGCGTTCGGTGGCGACGACGAAGGTGCGCAGCGGCCGGAAGGAAAGCAGCTCCACCACCGGGCCCTCCTCACGGCAGATCTTCTCGGCCGAGGCGATCAGGTGACCGGGCACCGCCACCGGCGTCACCTTGCAGCCCGCGACCTCCTCGCCTTCGGCGACGGCCTGGCCGTCCATCAGCGTGAACACGGAGATGTACCCGAGGGCGTTGATGGTGTCGACCAGGTTCGCGCGCACCCTGATGAGGCCCCGGTGCCGAGCGGTCAACCGAGTCTGGCTCTGCACCGGCGGCTGGACCTCCAGCCCAGGGCCTGAAAGAGCAGCCGCGAGCCGCTGCGCTGCCTCGTCTTCATGGACGTCGCCGGGCTCCAGCTCGACGACATGGACGTCCCCCGCCTGCTGCACGCGGGCCAGGTGTTGGGCGGTCAGCACCGTCCCCTTCCGCAGATCGGGGCCCAGGTCGTGAACGAGCACGCGGCCCACCACGTCCTCGACGCCGGCATCACCGCCCAATCGACGCGCCCTCATTACTGGCAGCATAGGGATGAGTTGGAGACTCCTGCCGCCATCCGGCTCTACAACACCTACACGCGCTCCAAGGAGTTGCTCGCGCCGGTCAGCGCGGGCACTGTGCGGATGTACTCTTGCGGGCCGACCGTCTACCGCTACGTCCACATCGGCAACCTCCGAACCTTCATGTTTCCCGACCTTCTGTGCCGGACCCTCGAATACCTCGGGTATCGCACCGAGCAGGTCATGAACATCACTGACGTCGGCCACCTCACGGACGACACCTTCGACCGCGGCGAGGACAAAATGCTCGTCTCCGCGCGGCTCGAGAAGAAGTCGCCGGAAGAGATCGCCGCCTACTACACGCAGGCCTTCATGGAAGATGCCGCGAGCGTCAACATCCGGACGGCCGCTCGCTACCCACGCGCGACGGAATACATCCCACAGATGATCGAGCTCATCACGAAGCTCATCGACAAGGGGCACGCGTATGAGGTTGGGGGCACCGTCTACTACGACATCGCGAGCTTCCCGGCCTACGGCAGGCTCTCGCGTAACACCACTGACAAGCTGCTCGCGGGCGCCCGCGGCGAGGTCGATCCCCGAAAGCGCCACCCCGGCGACTTCACTTTGTGGAAGGCGGCGGGCGAGCACCGCCTCCAGGTCTGGCCCAGCCCATGGGGTCCTGGCTATCCGGGCTGGCACATCGAGTGCTCCGCGATGTCGATGTCGCTGCTCGGCGACCGATTCGACATCCACACAGGCGGCGCCGACAACGTCTTTCCGCACCACGAGGCGGAGATCGCGCAGTCCGAGGGAGTCACCGGCCACCGGGTCGTGAGCTGCTGGATGCACGGAGGCCTGCTCCTGCTCGCCGGCTCAAGGATGGCGAAGTCGGCGGGCAACTTCTTCCGGATTCGCGAGCTCGCGGACCAGGGCTTCGACCCGCTGGCGTTCCGCTATCTCGCCCTGCAGGCGAAGTACAGGACCAAGCTCAACTTCAGCGAGGAGGGCCTCGCCGGCGCCGATCGGGCTCTGCACCAGCTGAGGACGCGGCTTGCCGACTGGTCGGGCGACAAGAGCGCCACCGGCCTGCACTCGGGTGAAGTCAGCGAGCTCGAGGCGCGGTTCCGGGGCGCGATCGTGGACGACCTTGACCTACCTGCTGTCATGGCACTGGTCGCCGAGCTTCCCCGATCGCCTCTGGCCCCCGGCGCCAAGGCCTCCCTGCTGCGAGACTGGGACCGGGTGCTCGGCTTGGACCTCGACCGCCCGGCACCCAGCCGCGCCCTTCCGGCCGGCGCCGCCGAGCTGCTCGAATCACGCACGAAAGCGCGCGAGGCGAAGGATTACGCCTCCTCCGACCGCCTCCGCGAGCAGCTGGCTGCGCTCGGAGTCACCGTCACCGACACCCCCGAAGGCCAGCGCTGGAGGACTTAGGTCCGGCCCAAAGCCGGACCAACCCCTCCCCGCTCGCCGGGGAGGGCGGCTCAGCTCGCATGGCGAGCTCAGCCGGGAGGGGCCGTCCGGAACCGGTTCAACCTTGACGGCGAACGTATGTTCGTCTAACGTCCACTGGCACGATGCCAGGACTCCCCCCGTTCGCAACCGCCGACTTCCAGGGCGACGTGACGCTCGATCACTTGATCCCGGCCGTCGAGGCCCGGTTTGCCCCTCTGCCGTCCGAGCTCCGCCCCGAGCTCGCCGCCGCCCTCGCCCGGCGCGGCGTCGAAAGGCTCTACTCCCATCAGGCGGAGGCTTACGACGCGGTTCAGAGCGGCAGGCACCTGGTCGTGGTAACGCCGACGGCGAGCGGTAAGACCCTGTGCTACAACCTGCCGGTCCTCCAGCGCCTCCTGGAGCGGCCGGACCGGCGAGCGCTCTACCTGTTTCCGACCAAGGCCCTCGCGCAGGACCAGATGGCGGAGCTGAGCGCCCTGAAGCACGGTCTTCCGATCGACCTGCGAGTGGACACCTACGACGGCGACACGTCCCCCGGCCGGCGCACCGCGATCCGGGAGGCGGGGCACGTCGTGATGACCAACCCGGACATGCTGCATTCGGGGCTCCTGCCCCATCACACGCGCTGGCGCCGGCTCTTTTCGAGTCTCGACTTCGTCGTCATCGACGAGCTGCACACGTATCGCGGTCTCTTCGGGAGCCAGGTCGCCAACGTGATCCGGCGCCTGAAACGCATCTGTGAGTTTTATGGATCGTCGCCGACGTTCATCTGCGCCTCCGCGACGATCGCCAATCCGCTGCAGCTCGCGCAGAGACTGCTCGAAGAGGAGAACATCGAGCTCGTCGACCGCAACGGCGCGCCGCGCGGCGAGCGACGCCTCATCTTCTACAACCCGCCCCTGGTCAATCGCGAGACGGGCGTGCGGCGCAGCTCGATGCTCGAGGCGCGCCGGATTGCGGCGCCATGGGTCCGGCAAGGTGTGCAGACGATCGTCTTCTGCCGCAGCCGGCTCCAGGTCGAGGTGATGCTGAGCTATCTGCGCGAGGACCTGGCGCCCCGCCTCGATGTCGCGAAGCGCGTGCGCGGCTACCGGGCCGGCTACCTCCCCCTGCATCGCAGGGAGATCGAGGCCGGGCTGCGCAGCGGCGAGATCACCGCCGTGGTGAGCACCAATGCGCTGGAGCTCGGGATCGACATCGGCAGCCTGCAGACCGCCGTGCTAGTCGGCTATCCGGGGACCATCGCCTCCACCTGGCAGCAGCTCGGGAGAGCGGGAAGGAGGTCGGGCTCGGTCGGCGTGTTCGTCGCCTCGAGCTCGCCGCTCGACCAGTTCATGGTCCGTCACCCGGAGTACTTCCTCAGCTCCGACCCCGAGGAGGGGCTCATCGACCCTGACAATCTCCTGCTCCTCGCGGGTCATCTCCAGGCGGGCCTGTTCGAGCTGCCATTTGAAGATAAGGAGCGCCTCGGCCGGGCCGACGTGCGGGAGCTCCTCGAGCTGTTCGAGGAAGACGGCTCCGTATCGCGTTCGGCGGGGCGGTGGTTCTGGAGCCGCCAGGCCTTCCCGGCCGAAGAGATCCACCTACGCCGCATCGCGGCCGACAACGTCGTGATCATCGACACCTCGCATCCACGACCCAAGGTCATCGGCGAGATGGACCAGTTCACGGCGCCGGTCCTGCTGCACGAGGAGGCCGTCTATCTCCACGAGGGCGCGCAGTTCCACGTCGAGCGACTCGACTGGGAGGAGAAGAAGGCCTACGTCCACCCCGTGGAGGTCGACTACTACACGGATGCGCTGGCGGCCGTGACAGTGCAGGTGCTCGACACCTTCGGAGGCCCGGCAGAGCAGGGCCTGACGCGCAGTCACGGCGAGCTGAAGATCACATCCCTCGCGAGCATGTTCAAGAAGATCCGGTTCCACACCCACGAGAACATCGGCTCAGGGCCGATACACCTCCCCGAGCAGACGCTGCACACGACGGGCTACTGGATCGCGGTCGAGGA
>JBGOTG010000207.1:0-4609 GCA_041476405.1 Candidatus Dormibacteraceae bacterium
GACCGGCTCGATGCAGTTGTTGTTGCAGACGACGAAGTTGAGGTTGCACGAGAGGCTGTCGATAGTCACTGCGGCGCAGTAGAAGGTGGGGTCGCAGCTGCCCGCATCCTTGAACGGGCCGAAGCCCGGCGCGTAGAACTGCAGCTCCATGAACGCCGATCCGGCGTCGGTCGCTGCGCCGAGCCCGGTGTTGGTGTCGCTGTCGGGGGTGCAGGGGTTCTGCGGATACGACCTCGGGTCGCACATGGGTAGTCCGAACCACGGTGCGATGGACAGCTCCGCGTAGTGCGTGACGCTGCCTGATGGCGTTGGCGCGGCCGACGGGTCCGTCGCCAGCTGCATCAGGTAGGTCATGTGGTTGCCGCTGCCTGCGGCGGACGAGATGAACTTCACGCTCGGCTCGTCGTGGCCGACGTACTTCCCGTTGTCGTAGAAGCGCTCCGCCACGCCGCCGTCGCGGAAGAACGGATCGACACAGAACGCCTTCATGCTCACCTTGACCGTCTGGTAGGCGGGGCTGAGCCCGTTGCAGTCGACCAGGCTCGTCGCGTTGGGCGCCACCTCGCCGGCCGCCTGGATGGGCGATGCCGCGGGCACCCCGGCGCTGAGCGGAAGCACGAGGGCCGCCGCCACCGACACGATTCGAATGACGCGACTGAGTCGTCTTCTCACAGCCACTCCCTCTCCATGCGCCGGGTTCCGCAGATCGACCCGGGCTATCAACTGCGGATCATATCCACGGCCAAGCGCCAGTCAAGAGACTCGATCAGTGCCCCCCGAGCGGGGTTCTGAGCCCGGCCTCGTGCCTCGCTGACGTCTAGCTGCGGCGCGTCCCGGAGGTCGCTGCGAGGGCTCCTTCCGGCGGGGTTCGTGACCAGATCGTCGCGCCGATCCGGATGTTCCGGAAGACCTCCTCGCTGACGAGGAATCCTCCAAATATCAGAAGCACTCCCAGGAACTGGCCAAGGAAGAACGACCACGTGATGCCAAAGCGATTCAGGCCGCTGGACGTTGCTGTGAAAGCGCCCGCCGCGATCAGCAAGGTGGCGGGCACCCGCGAGTTGAGCTTGCCCTTCAACATGGCGCGGGTCGCCGCGGGCAGGGACACCGCGAAATTCACGGCCACCGCCGCGGCGCCGTACAGCTGAGCGAGCACCGGGGTGCTCACCCTGGCGCGGAGCACCTTGTGCTTGGGCATGTAGACGTACGCCGAATAGATCGCACCGAAGACAAGGCACAACGACCCGGCGATGTTGAAGGGTCCCGTCAGCACCCGCACGAAACCGGGGAAGGCTGAGCCGACGGGAACGTGGGTGTTGGGGTCGAGCGCCCATCCGGGAGCAGCCAGGCCCGCCGTCAGCGTCATGTACGCGACAGCCACCGAGCCGATGACCAGCACGCCCATCGCGATGTGGGCGGCAAGGCGGCGACGCACCGCGGTTGCGGCGACGATGGCGACTCCTCCGACCAACGCGACGGCGAACGCCGCCATGCCGGCCGTCGTGGACCCGGGGTACTTCGCAGTGTCTTGGCTGAACGCCAGCGACAGCAGGCCACCGATCAGGACTGTGACCCCGGCGAAATAGCCGAATCGTGTTTTGGAGAGCAGGTAGATCGAGCCCGCCCCCAGGTAGGCTGCGACGAAGAAAGCGCCGAAAAGGTACCAGGCGCGGTAGAGCGGATCGCTCCAACCGAAGGCGCTTCCGATGAACTCACACCCGGCGCCGATGCCGTACCACAGGAGCCCTAGCGCCCAGACGAGCTGGAATGCATGGCGCCGCTGCCACCATTGATCGAAAACCATCGCCGCGAATCCAAAGCTCAGCGTCGCCGAGGCCAGCGGCAGCGCCACGTTGAGCGCGTTCATAGCGGTGTCTCGATACTCGGCCCGGGGGAGCTCGTCGAGGCTACCCCGCGACCGCCTGGTCGCCGATCTCGAGGGCCGAATCGAGGATCTCGAAGCCCTCGTCGAGCTCCGCCTCAGTGATGCACAGGGGCGGGTTGGTCATGATCGTGTTCCAGCGGACAAAGGTGTGCATGCCCGCGTCCAACAGGGCCTGCACGATCGCCTTCATCTCGGGAGACGTGCCATTGAACGGCGCCATCGGTTCGAGCGTCTTGCTATCTCTCACGAGCTCCAGGACGCCGAACAGGCCGATCGATCGCGTGGCCCCGATGCAGGGATGGCGCTCCTGCAGCCGGCGGTGGTGCCGGGCCAGGATCGCGCCCATCCGCTGAGCGTTTCCGACCATGTCGTCCTCTTCATAAGCCTGGATCGTGCCCAGCGCGGCGGCGCAGCCGAGAGGATGGCTGTTGTAGGTGAGCCCGCCATAGAACACGTGGTCGTCGAAATATTCGGCAACCTTCGGGCGCATGCCGACCGCGCCCAACGGGACGTAGCTGCTGGTCAGGCCCTTCGCCATGGTCATGAGGTCCGGCACGACGCCCCAATGGTCGACCGCGAACCAGCGGCCCGTGCGCCCGAAGCCGGTCATGACCTCATCGCAGATGAGGAGGATCCCGTGGCGATCGCAGATCTCGCGAACGCCCTGGAGGTAGCCGTCCGGCGGGATGAGGATCCCGTTGGTTCCAGTGATGGGCTCGATCATGAAGGCCGCTATCGTTCCCGGACCCTCGAGCTGGATCGTCTCCTCGAGCATCGCCAGGGCCACCTCCGCGGTGTCGGTGCCGCGCTGGACGCCGTGGTACGGGTCGAGGACGTGGACGACCCCTACCGAGTGCTCGTTGGGCCAGCGGCGCGGGTCGCCTGTCGCCTGAACCGCTGTGCCGGTGGACCCGTGATACGACCGGTATCGGGCGAGGATCTTCGGGCGGCCGGTGACGGTCCGGGCGATCTTGATCGCGTTCTCGTTGGCGTCGGCCCCGCCCAGGGTGAACAGGACCTTGTCGATGTCCCCCGGCAGCAGCTCCGCGAGCTTTCGGCCGAGCCGTGCGCGCACCTCAGTCGCCATGAAGGGGCTGATGTAGGGCAGCTGGTCGGCCTGGCGCTTGATCGCGTCGATGATCCGCTGGTCGCCATGGCCCGCGTTGACGCACATGAGCTGGCTGTTGAAGTCGATGAAGCGCCGGCCGTCGACGGTCTGGAAGTGGACGCCCTTGGCGCTCGCGACGGCAAGCGGTTTCAGGCCGGCCTGGGCCGACCAGTCGTAGAGCGTGTGGCGCAGGCAGAGCTCCGTGATCTCCTCTGCGCTCAGGGATTTGACGGCTTCGACGACCACCTGCGAAATCGTACGCGCTGGGCGTCGAGGGTTGACGTGTCGGTGTTTGACATCCAATCCCACCGGTGCTATACCCCTCGTAGTGCCGGAGGATGCTTCTCCGGTGTTTTTTCGTGCTTGCCTGGAGGGGAGGGAATCAATGTTGCCTGCCGCGTTCGAATATGCCGCCCCCGCAACTCTCGCTGAAGCCCTCGCGCTGCTCAAGAAGCGAGGGGACGACGCCAAGGTCATGGCCGGCGGGCAGAGCCTCATACCGCTGCTCAAGCTGCGATTCGCCCAGCCCGCGATAGTCGTGGACATCGGACGGCTGCCGTCCATGAACGCCATCGGCCGCCACAACGGGCACCTCAGCATCGGCGCCCTGGTCCGCCACGTGGACATCGAGCGGAACGCCGACCTGCCGACGGTCTACCCCATGCTGGTCGAGGCGGTGCACTGGATCTCCGACCCGCTGGTGCGAAACCGCGGCACGGTTGCCGGCTCGATATGCCATGCGGATCCAGCCGGTGACTGGGGCTCGGTGATGCTGGCGCTCGGCGCCAGCGTGGTCGCCAGGTCGGAATCAGGCGAGCGGGTGATCCCCGTCGACGGCTTCTTCACCGGTCCGTTCACGACGACGCTCAGGCCGGACGAGATCGTCACCGAGATCCGCGTCCCGATGCCGAGCGGACCTGCCGCGGGCGCGTACAACAAGCTCGAGCGGAAGGTGGGGGACTTCGCCTCCGCCGCGGTCGCCGTCCACGTGGAGCTCAGCGGGAACAAGATCGCCAAGGCTGGCATCGGCCTCACCGCGGTGGGCGCCACCAACATCAAAGCGTCCGCGGCCGAGAAAGCTTTGATCGGCCGCGAGCCTACAGAGGAGGTCATCGCGGAAGCTTCCCGCCTCGCGGCTGACGCCGCGGAGCCGAAGGACGACATCCGCGGCACCGCCGCATATAAGAAAGACCTGGTTCGTATTTACGTGGTGCGCGGGCTCAGGACCGCGCTTGGCCGGGCAAAGGGGGTGAAGGCGTGAAGGTGTCCATGCGCGTCAACGGAGCGGAGCGGAGCGCGGACATCGAACCGCGAGTTCTCCTGGTCGACTTCCTGAGGTCCAACCTGACCCTGACCGGAACCCACATCGGCTGTGACACGACCAGCTGCGGGGCCTGCACAGTGCTCCTCGACGGCGATCCGGTCAAGTCGTGCACCCTGCTCGCCGTCCAGGTCGAGGGACGCGAGATCAAGACCATCGAGGGGATCGCCGGAACAGGTCCGCTGGCACCGATCCAGATCGGCTTCCACGAGGAGCACGGCCTGCAGTGCGGCTTCTGCACCCCGGGCATGATGCTGGTCGGCGAAGCGCTCATCGCTCGCAACCCGGATCCCAC
>JBGOTG010000208.1:0-4602 GCA_041476405.1 Candidatus Dormibacteraceae bacterium
CGCGTACCTGCAGACTGACGGCGTTCCCGCGGGACCGCCCAGCCCTCAGCTCTCCACGGACGCAACCCTCGCCCCGAACTCGCACACCTTGATGATGCGGGGCGGTGACAACCTCGTCGTGTCGATCCGAGATACCAGTCAAGGGTTGCTGACAAGCGTCGCCGACCTGAATACAGGGCGGATCGGCTTCATGGTGGCAAGCGCCGCCAACGGGTTCATGAACACCAACCCGAACACCTGCAACGGCCAACCGTTCAACTTCCACCCCGAGTACAGCACTGCATCGCAGCAGAACCAGGTCCCGTGGGCCGCACTCGAAGGCGGCGTCTTGATGCAGCAGGAAATCGGCCACTTCGAGTCCTGCAACCGCGTCACGCACCCGCTCGGGCTTCCGTTCGACCCCGCGACCCGCCAGACGTGCATCGGCGGACTCGAGCCGGGCAAGGTCGGAGAGGGACCGTGCAACAGCAACGGCTGCAAGGGCGCGACCACCGAGGGCGGCGGCCCCTGCCCCGACACGGCATCGCTTTGCGAGTTCTCGGATGCGATCTGCGCTCCCAAGGGACCGCGCTCGGTGACCATCAACGGGAAGACCGAAACGTGGTCTTGGCCCATCGCCGCATGCGAGCAGGACTTCTTCCAGAACGGGGACCTTGATTTCGACGGCAACTCCTACGTCGCGGACTGGCCGGACGGGTCGAGGAACCACCCCACCACGTTCAAGTACGCGGGTCCCTTCGACGCCCACGGCAACACCTATCCATCCATCCAGATCGAGACCGACGTCGCCGGGTCGGAGAACGACTGCAATGTCGTCACCGGCGTGGGCTGCACGGCGCTGCCGCACGGCGCGGCGTTCTACCCGTACTGGACGATCGGCAAGGGGCCCTCGCTCGGGAACGGGAACCACCTCTGCGTCTGGAACTTCGGCAACACGATCCCGAACGTCACAGTCAACACGCTCGGAGGTGTGGCGGAGTACGGAACGCCGAACGTCGCGCGTTACGCCGGCACGGTCATCAGCCCGGTCATGGCCAACCCGCAGCTGAGCGCGAACTGCCACAGCTGATCGACCCTGTCGATTGAGCAAGAGGGCCGGCGCAGCGCCGGCCCTTTCCTTATTCCGTGGCCGCGGTGCGGCAACTCGACCGATCGCCAGGTCGCGGCTATACTCGCCCCCGCCGCGGGATCGCGGGGCGCCGTCAGACGTCGAGGAGGGAATTCGAGGTGGCTAAAGGTCTCCGTCGCGTGGGTGTGCTGTCCACCATCGCCGTCACCGTGCTGGCGGCGTCGGCAATTCAAGCAGGCGTCGCGCTCGCCGCATTGGCGCCGGCCCGGCCGTCGGTTGCCGCTCCGCAACCGGTGGGAGTGGCGGGTCTCCTGAGCCCGGCGGCCGGCACCCAGGCGGCAGCGCCGGACGCCGTCCGCATCGACCGAGGGGCGCGCACCAGGCATGCCGCCCTGGGCACTGGAGTCATCGCGCCATCGGTGAGGCCCGCCGCAGCCGCGACCAACGCTGCCGCCATCGGCAAGCTGCTGACCAACTTCGACGGGACCAGCAGCCTCGACAGCGGGACCACCAACTTCGGCGCAGAGTTCGAGCCGCCCGACCAGGGACTGTGCGCAGGCAACGGGTTCGTCGTCGACATGGTCAACTCCGCCTACAGGGTTTACGACACGAAGGGGAACACCCTCGCCGGCCCCTTCAACGTGAACAAGCCGTTCCACGAGGGGTTCAAGCAGTTCACGAGCGATCCTCGCTGCTACTTCGACAGCTCGACCAACACCTGGTTCGCGACCATCCTCTTCTTGAACAGCTCGTTCACCGCCTCGACACTGGACGTGGCAGTCAACACCACCGGTGACCCCAGAAGGAACTGGACGGTGTTTCGGATCGACACCACCAACCCGGGCGGCAACGGATGCCCCTGCTTCGGCGACCAGCCGACCCTCGGGATCGACGGATCAAACCTCTATGTCACGACCAACGACTTCTCCATCATCGGCCCCGAGTTCAACGGAGCTCAAATCTATGCGATCGACAAAAGCGACCTCGTATCGCACGCAGCGAGCGTGCACTTCGTCCACTTCACGAGCCTGTTCATCGGAGGGGCGCAGGCCGCGTCTGTGCAACCTGCCATCACCACAGGCTCGCCCGGCGCCGAGTACTTCCTCAGCTCGCTCGACCCTGACGGAGCCGGGGACAACCGACTCGGCGTTTGGGCGCTGACCAACCCGTCGGTGGTGGGGTCGGGCGGCGTGCCCTGGCTCTCCAGCGTCGTCATCGCGAGCGAGCCGTACGCGATTCCGCCTGTGGCGACTCAGAAGGGAACCAAGACCCCGCTCGACGCGGGCGACGATCGCATGCAGCAGGTGCAGTTCATCGGAGGCTCCGTCTGGGGCGAGCTGGGCACGAGCCTGATCAGCGCGGGCGACATCGCGCCGCGCGCGGGCGCCGCATGGTTCCGCGTCAAGCCGCGATTGGACGGCACGACGCTCCACAGCGCAACGATCACAGGACAGGGCTACGTCCAGAAAGCCGGCGAGTTTGTGTTGTATCCGGCGATCCAGGCGGACGCGGCCGGCCGTGCAGCGATGGTGTTCACCCTTGTGAGCGGTCACCGGTTCCCGAGCGCCGCTTACGCCGTGCTCGGCAGTGGAGCCTCGAACTTTGGACCGCCGGTGGTCGCTGCGGCCGGGACCGGGCGGTACGACCCCCAGGCAACACGATGGGGCGATTACTCGTTCGCCATCCTCGACCCCACGAGCGACAGCGTGTGGTTCGCGACGGAGTACGTGCCGGCGCGCTCGAGCCAGACCACCGACCGGTTGAGGAACTGGGGCACGCGCGTGCTGCAGGTGTCGCTCAGCTAGAGAGAAGAACAGCGAATGCGGCCGGCTCTTTGGGGCCGGCCGCTTCGGTGTGCGCGGTCCTCAGCCTTCCGGGCGTGGCACGTAATCGGCGATTCGCTGGAGGTCGACGCAGTCCTCGACGGGCGGCACGTCGGCGAACGGCCCGCTCGAGCAGAGCGTCGCGATGGTGTTCCCGTCCGCGATGTCGATCCTGGCGTCCTTGCTGAAGCGCGCCGCGCAGTCTTGCTGGCGGTACCACTCGTCGCCGCCCGCGTAGTGCGTCCCGCTGCCGGTGACCTTGAGGACCACGTGCCCGACCGCGGGTGGGCACGCCCCGGTCGGACGCTTGACCACCGAGCCTTCGAACGAGCCTGAGCCGACGGCCTTGACCTGGAGGACGCTGTCATGCCAGCCCCAAAAGCCGACTATCGGCTCGATGTTCAGGCCCCAGTGAGTGACGGCAACGACAGCCGCCACCAGCACCGCCGTGACAGTGATCGCGATCCTCGCCCTCACCTGGACCTTCCAGAGAAGCGTAGCCCGCATAGGTCGGTTTGTTGATGCCGAAACTATGCCGTCCCACCCTCGTTACATGAGCATGCGAGGCGGAGTGAAAGTGGTCAGCTTCCTGATGTTGGGCATGCTGCTTGCTGGGTGCAACGCTCCGACCGCGAGGACGGCCACCTCGCCTGCTTCAACCGCCGCGACCAACCCGACGCCGAGCCCCGCCTCCGAGCCGCGCCTGAGCTCACCCTCCGCCCAACCCACGCCGACCGTTCTCGCGGGCTACACATTCCCGGTGCTCGTCAAGTTCAACTGCCGCATCCCGGCGCAGCTCAATCGTGCGACCGACGAGCGAACCCCTCCAGGCTTCCTGGACCTCACGACCGGTCACTTCACCTCGGACGCGAAAGCCAGGATGACCAAGGTTTCCGGCTCGTGGGACGACTGGCGTACGGTCGCCACCCCAGTCCTTCGAGGCTTTGTCGGCGTTACGTACTCCTGGTCAGCAGGGCGTTGGCTGCCGGCCGACCGCAACCAGGTGGCTCCAGACGGGCTCCATTACGCCTACCCGGAAGTGCCCACGCCGAACGTTGGCCTTAAGCTCCACGTCGTCGATCTGCGAGCAGGCACAGATCGCGTGGTATCGACAGGAGTCAACTGGGGCATCCTCGATTACCGGTCGGACGGCGTCTACGTGACCAAGACCACCTATTACGCGGGCGAGTCCAACAGCGGACTGTGGCGACTCAACCCGAGCACGGGTTCGGTGCTGAAGCTCCTTCCGGAAACCGCCACGACGATCCATCTCGGTGGAGATGCAGCCTGGGGACCGGACAGGCCGATCGAGCCCAACATCCTGTACCGCTACGACCTTGCGACCGGGTCCCGTACTACCTGGTTCGCCAGGTCGAACACGTATGTTCAATTCCGCGGAGCCGACAACGCCGGGCGCCCTTTGGTGGAGACGTGGTCGCAGGGGACCACGCCAACCTGGAGCTTGATGCTGCTTTCCAGCCCGTCACAAGGAAGGGTCCTATATTCGGCTTCCTCGCAGGACCGTTCGCTTGCGGCGGGCGCCCCTGTCGCCGATTCGCACGGGGTGTGGCTCGGGTCGCCGGACGGCCTCTGGCTGCTCCAGCCGAACGGAAAGCTCATCGAGGTGACGGCGGCACCTGTCTACCCGCTTGGAGACTGCCGCTAGATCACGGGGCATCGCCCGGCCACGTTGCGCCTACCATCTCAGTC
>JBGOTG010000209.1:0-4547 GCA_041476405.1 Candidatus Dormibacteraceae bacterium
CACGAGGACGTCGTTCACGGTGCCTCCGAAGGCCTTGCCGATCGCCTTGAAGTCCTCCAGCGGGACGGGCTCCGACCACGCCGCTCGCTTGCGCCGCCCGAGCTTGCCCTTGAAGACGGTCACCGGGTCCGGCGGGAGAAGTACCATCCGTCCGAGCCGGTAGGCGCCGTGCACCCCGACCCGGGCGAGGCCGAGGGCCTTGTCGGGGTCGGCGACCAGCTCCTGCCCTCGCGCAACCCCGCGCGCCACTGCCGAGGGGAGCCAGTCGAGCGGCAGCCTGAAGGCGGGTGTCCGGCCCACCCTGGGAGAGCGCGGTGTCCTGACCTGCGCCGACTCGTCGGTGAGCGAGAGCATGACCCGCACCAGCGCGATGCCGTCCGCGATGCAGTGGTGCACGCGCGTCAGCACGACCGAGCCACTGCGGTAGTTGTCGATGACATGCATGTGCCACAACGGCTTGCTGAATTCGAGCGGCACGCTCATGAGCTCGCTGACCATGTCTCGCAATTCCTCGTCGCCACCAGGCGCGGGCAGCGCGATATGGCTGAGGTGGTTGTCGATGCCGAACTCGGGGTCGTCTTCCCAGTGCGGCTGGCCGCCGCGCGTCCGGGGACGAACGATGCGCTGGTGAAAGCGAGCGAAGGGCTTGAGTCGGCGGTCGAGGACCCGCCCGAGCTTGTTGACATCGAGCTTGCCTTCGAGCGTCATCACCCCGGTGACCATCATCAGGTTGGTCGGGTCTTCCATTCCCAGCCACGCCGCATCGATGCTTGCCATCGGGACCCGATTGGCCATCGCGGCTACGCCAGCTCCGCGCGGGCGGCGCGGTAGAACCAATAGGTGATCAACACGATCGCGCCGTCGACTACGAAGTTGGCCAGGAACGGGTAGGCGAATCCTGCCAGCAGGAACAGGGCGAGCGAGGTCAGCGAGCTGGATACCTTGGCGAGCATGAGGAACCGAACGGGCTGGGCGGCGATCCGCGCGCCGCGCTGCGCGACCCATGAGAAAGCCGCCACCAGGATCATGTATGGCACCGCGAGAGTGAGCCAGAAATCCTGCCCGGCGTTGAGCGCGACGACCTGGTGCATGCCGAGCGATCTGGCGGTCCCGTTGAGGATTCGCACCGTCAGGTAAGGGAAGACGAAGAAGTCGATGGCCCCCAGGACGAAGATCACAACCCAGATCCGGAGCAGAAGGCGCAGTCGTCTCGTTGCGATGGCAACGCCATAATCGCACGGCATGTCTTTGACGTCCGCGAGGCGGGCCACGCTGGCGGCGCTGTCGGATGCGGTGCTGCCGCACGGCGGCGCCCTCGAGCCGGGTGCTGCCGACGTGGATGTCGCCGGCCAGCTCGATGCCTACCTCGAGCGTTGTTCGCCGGGCACTCGAAGGACCGTGAACCTGATGCTGACCGCTTTCAACCTCTCATCGATCGCAAGCTCGCACGCACTTCCGTTCCGGCGCCTGTCGCGCAGCGCGCGTGAGGCCTACGTAGTCGGGTGCGAGACTTCCCGGCTCCGCCAGCGGCGCGAGACCCTGATCGCGCTGAAGGCGCTGATCTTGATGTTCTTCTGCTCGGACGAGCGCATCAAGCCGCTCATCGGCTACGACGGCCGCCCCTTCAAGAAGGTCGACAAGGACCCGGGCCTCGTCGAGCTCGAGGTCGGCCAGTCGGAGAGCGGCTTTTACGAGGTGGCCGACGTGGTGATTGTGGGCAGTGGCGCGGGCGGGGCCGTGGCCGCGAAAGAGCTCGCCGAGGCGGGCCTCAAGGTGGTCGTGCTGGAGGAGGGCGAGCATTTCGACAGGCGGGACTTCACCGGCTCAACGCCCGAGCGGCTGCGCCGTTTCTACCGGGGTAACGGCCTGACCTTCACGATCGGGGTGCCGACCATCTCGCTCCCCATCGGACGTGGCGTGGGGGGCTCGACGCTCATCAACTCGGGCACCTGCTTCCGCACGCCTGACTTCGTGCTGGACGCGTGGGGCATCGATCCGGATGAGATGGCCCCCCTTTTCGACGAGGTGGAGCACGCGCTGAACGTGACCCCGGTCGGCGCCGACATCATGGGCACGAACGGCGAGGTCATGGACAGGGGCCGGCGTGAGCTCGGCTACAGCGGTGGTCCGATCCGGCGCAACGCGCGAGGCTGCCACGGCTCCGGCGTCTGCGCGTTCGGCTGCCCGCTCGACGCCAAGCTGGGCATGCACGTCACATACCTGCCTCAGGCGGTGCACGCCGGCGCGCGCATCATCACGGGCTGCCGCGTCGACGGGATCGTCGTGCAGGGCGGGCACGCTGTCGGGGTGGTGGGCTCGGTCGTCGATCCGGAGACTGGCGCGGTGCAGAGGAGTTCGCGCTTCGAGGTTCGCGCGAAGCGGGTCGTGCTCGCCGCGGGCGCGGTCTACACGCCTCACCTGTTGACGCGCCAGCGCCTCGCCAACTCCAGCGGGCAGGTCGGCCGCAACCTTCGCATCCATCCCGGCTGCGGCGTGCTCGCCGTCTTCGATCACGACCTGCAAGCGTGGAAGGGCGTCATGCAGAGCTACTACGTGGACGAGAGGCTGCGCGATGGCATCCTGCTCGAGGCGACCTATGCTCCGCCAGGCGTCGGTTACAGCGCGGGCGGGATCGGCGGCAAGGGCGTGGAGCTGAAGAACATGCTCGCGCGGTACAAGCAGACGGCCGCTGCCGGGCTGATCATCTCAGACACCGGGACTGGACGCGTGCGCACGGCGCCGGGAGGCGGGCTCCTCATCACTTACGACCTGCACCGCGACGACCTGCGCAAGACGCTCGAGGGCATCCGGCTGGCGACCGAGATCTATCTCGCGGCCGGGGCTGTGGAGGTGCACACGCTGCTGCCGGGGATGCCTGCCGTGCGCAAGCGCGAGGAGCTGGGGAGGATCACCGACGGCGGTTGGTCGGCGGCCGACCTCAAGCTCTCCGCTTACCACCCGATGGGAACGTGTCGCATGGGCAAGGATCCGCGCTCTTCAGTGGTGGACGAGCACGGCCGAGCCCACGACCTGCCGGGCCTCGTCATCACGGACGCGAGCATCTTGCCCGGGTCGACCTATGTGAACCCGCAGATCACGATCATGGCCCTGGCCGCCCGGAGCGCCAGGCGCCTCGCCGCCGAGCTGAGCTGACGCCTAAAGGAGTGGCGCGAGGCCGGGCAGCGGGCGCTCCGTGGCGTACTCGAAGGCGGCTCCCGCCGGCCGCGTGACGCGGGCGAGCGTCTCGCCCCGGCGCGTCAATCGCAGGTCGAGGTCGGCGACCTCGGTGTGGTAGCAGTAGCGCTCGCCGCCTCGCGGGTCCGCGTACGTCACTCCGATCAGGTCCTCGCGCCTGGGCTTGACGCTGACCCTGAGGACTCGGTCGCCGATACGCGCTTGTGCGTCCCACCCCTCGGCCGAGATGGGTCCGCGATTGCGGAGGACCTGGAGCGGGCCGTTGAAGATGAAGCGGTGCTCGCCGGCGCCGGCGCCCATCGCGGTCCCGACCAGCTCGCGCCCCAGCCGCGATCGCACCCGCGAGGTCGCGCCGTCCACCCAGAAGTCCCGGCCCGACGCGAAGCCCCAGTTCCAGGACAGCGCGTGGCTGGTGCCCCACGTGTGCTGCTGGCCGCCGAAGGC
This sequence comes from Candidatus Dormibacteraceae bacterium, assembly GCA_041476405.1. Taxonomy (GTDB): domain Bacteria; phylum Chloroflexota; class Dormibacteria; order Dormibacterales; family Dormibacteraceae; genus Palsa-872. The sequence goes on from JBGOTG010000209.1 coordinate 3,640, forward strand.
GCCGTCGAGCCGGTGGGTCCGGCCGTTGACCTCGAGAGTGCCTGAGATCGTCAGGGCGGGCTGGGCGCCGATGTTGGCCACCGAGGAGAGTCCCTGCCAGCGCGGGCGCAGGAAGGCAAACGGCGGTTCACGAGACGTCCAGCGCAGGTCCCATCGTGCGCTGCCGATTTCCGACTGAAGCTCTCCCGAGCATCCGCCAACCGTCATCACCGCGCCTTCGAGCCTGATCGCAAACGGCTGCGACTCGATCTGCAAGGCGTCGAGCGGGAAGAGCGCCTTGGCGCCCCAGTTTGAGCTCGGGTCGTTGCGATCGAACGCGAAGGCCCACAGAGCCGAGTGGGCGTCGGCGGGGATGCCTGCCGCGGGGCGAAGCGTCGTGTAGCGGATCCAGAAGCCGCGGCCGCCGCCATCGTTGACTGTCACGTACCAGGCCTCGTACGTGCCCGGTCGATCCTGGCAGCGGGCGGCATTCGCCGCGTTTGGGTTCATGGTGTGCTACGCGCGGCATAAGCCTGACGTTCTTACGAATTCTTCACATTCGGCTGACGGTGAGGATCTTCCGGCCCGATTGAATTGGCGTCGTGAGCGCGGACAACGCCTCGGACCGCACAGGTTCGGCCGCCATCCAGGATCGCCGAGGCATGACGCGGCGCCGGGCCCTGGCGGCAGCCGTCGCTGCAGGGGTCGGCGTCGGGGCCATACGGCTGCTCGGCGGCAGCATGCAGAAGCTGTCCCAGCCGAATCGCGCCTCCGGGACCGATTGGATGTCTCCGCTCGGGTCTGAGTCCGCGCGGGTCATGCACCTGCTCCGGCGCACGACCTTCGGCTACACGGACGCCGAGCTCGAAGCCGCTCTGTCTTCGGGCTTCAACAAGACAGTCGACCGGCTCATCGAATCCACGCCCGCC
>JBGOTG010000210.1:0-4539 GCA_041476405.1 Candidatus Dormibacteraceae bacterium
CGACCTCGCTCGTCGACACCTCGACCAGACGGACCCCGAGTGAGCCGGCCAGCGCTCGCGCCTCCGCCTGCTCGGACTCCGGGTAGGCCGGCGAGCTCGCGAGGACCGCGACGGCCCGCACGCCCAGCTCGTCGATGGCGAGCTTCAGCAGCAGCGAGGAATCGACTCCGCCCGAGTAGGCGACGAGAACGGAGCCTAGTTCGCGCACGATCCCGCGGGCCCTGTCGAGCCGGGTGGCGTCGTGGCTGTCGATCTGGATCATCGTCCAGATCGAAGGTTAGCTTGCCCGAGCCTCCGAAGGCTCCATGGCCGGCGTTCCACACCACGCCTCATAGTCGATCAGCCCGGTGACCGTCGGGTGCTCGCCGCACAGCGGGCAGGCCTTGTTGTGCGGCAGCTTGAGCTCGCGGAAGGTCATGTCCTCGCCCTCGAACAGCAGGTAGCGGCCGATCATCGGGCGGCCGATGCTGAGGAGGTACTTGATCGTCTCGAACGCCATCATGCTGCCGATGATCCCTGGCAGCACGCCGAACACCCCGGCCTCGGCGCAGCTCTGGACCTCGCCCGGAGGAGGCGGTTCGGGGAACAGGCAGCGGTAGCAGCCGGTGCCCTTGGCGGAGTCGAACATCGCCAGGCGCCCTTCGAACCTCAGGATGCTGCCGTGTACCAGAGGCTTGGCAAGGAAGTGCGCCGCGTCGTTGGCAAGGTAGCGAGTCGGGAAGTTGTCTGTGCCGTCGACTATGACGTCGTACGGCGCGAAGATCCGCATCGCGGTCTCGGAGTTGAGGTGCTCGCTGATGGGGACGACCTCGACGTCTGGGTTGAGGTTTCGCAGGGTCTCGGCCGCCGAATCGACCTTCAAGCGGCCGATGTCACGGGTGCCGTGCAGCAGCTGGCGCTGAAGGTTCGAAGCGTCGACTGTGTCGAAGTCGACGATGCCGATCTTGCCCACGCCGGCCGCCGCCAGGTACATCCCTGCGGGCGAACCCAGGCCGCCTGCGCCCAGGAGGAGCACGCTGGAGGACAGCAGCTTGCGCTGGCCGGCTCCGCCTACCTCGGGCAGGATGAGATGCCGAGCGTAGCGGGAGACCTGATCGGGGGTGAAGCCTCGTCCCTGTGCCATTCTCAATTCACTATACCCAGGGTCCCTTGGCCGTTATTCCTAAACTGAAGGGGCGATGGAGACCGAATACCTAGACGAAGAGCAGGTCATCGCTCTCTATAACAAGGTGCGGACCGGCAAGAGGACCTGGCCCACGGACATCTGGTCCTCGCCCGCGGCGCTGCAGTACGCGGTCACGATCTTCGACTACTGGATCCATAACGTCATGGGCTGGAAGGGCTGGCCTGACGCCAGAGGCAAGGTCACGCCTGCCCTGCTGGAGTAACACAGGCTCGCCGACCTCGTGGAGAGCGTGTTCGTGCCCGAGTTCGGCGACGACTGGCTCGACTTCGAGGTCGTTCTGAACGAGAGCATGCGGTTGTCCGAGGACGAGAGCTGGGCGACCGACGTCGCCGATCGGCAGGAGCGGGTGGAGGCGGCGTTCGAGCATGCCTTCGAGCAGCTGATCGGTTCCCCGAAGCAGCAGCCCAAGCTGCTGCCGACGTACCACAGGTTCCGGAACCATCTGCTTCGCATGTGGGGCGCGTTCCAGGAAGCGCAGGCCGAGCACGACAAGGCCGAACGGGAATCGGCGGAACGGTTCTGGGCGCACCTGCGGCTGGTGCGCAGCACGCGCGGTCAGGGGGCTGAGGCGTGGTCGATCGTCAACGTGGAGGATGAGCGCCGCGGTGAGGTCACGATGGTGTGGGGTGAGCCGCACCCGTACTGCGTCGTGATCCTCGACGATGAGATCGAGGCCGGCGGCTGGGAGCAGGTGATCTACCGCCTCGAGCAGGAGATCCTTGTGGAAGAGCCAGGCGTGGTCAGCTACGCGGTGTGGCACAAGGGCTTCGTGGGCGAGTACTACCGGTGCGCGGATTGCGGAGAGCTCCACAGCCAGTTCGACGAGGACGGCGCGAACGAGCTACGCCTGGACGACCTGGACCCACCTGACGAGCGATAGCTACTCCACGTCGAGCGTGTAGTTCTTGCCCTCCCACCCCGTCATGTAATGCGCGGTCCACGAAAAGCTCGAGCCCACTGTCAACTTGTTGGACGGCACCTCCGCGACCCAGACCCCGAGGGTGGTGTCGACAGCCTCCACCTCTCCGTGGGTCTTCCATTCGTCGAACGTGTAATGCACGGAGCCGGGCCTGGGCAGCTGCACCCGCAGGCGACGGCCGGGGGCGAGGCGCGTGATCTGGTGGCGGTGCGTCCACACGAAGGCCGGCTCGTGCGACGCCCCCTCCGTGTAGCGCCTGCGCGCCGGCAGCACGATGTCCGGGAAGCCGGCGAGAAATATCGTCACGAGCAGCTCGAGGTATTCCGCGTGGGCCCAGCCGAGCGGGCTCGCCGAACCCGTGGGACGGCCGAAGTAGAGCCCCCTGGCCGGGATGTCACCCGCATCCCACACCTGTTCGGGCAGCATGAGACCGGGTCCCGCGAAACCCTCGAGCGAGCGGACGATCTCGGCCGCCGGCAGCCCCATCGAGAAGAAGTGGCGAGCCCGCTCGCCGGTCAGGACCGGCCAGGCGCGGCCGCGACCGCTCCCGTCCCAGGGCGACCCGTCGTCCTTCTCTCCGTACAGATCGCCCACATAGCGGCGCCAACCCGGACCGGCCGGAAGGCTCACCTTCAGGGTGCCGTCCACGCCCTGGAGGCTGCGCAGGATTCGCTCGTCCTTGGGTCGCCGCAGGCCGTAACGGACCAGCTCGAGGAACTCGGGCGCGATGGCGCCTTCGGTCGGGCGGTGATCCGGGTCGCCCGCCAGCCTGATGTACTGGCCGGCAGGCGTGGAGCACCACGTCTCGACCCGATCGTTCCAGTAGTCGGCGACCGCGCGCAGGTGACCTGCCGCGATGTGCTCGCCCGCCTCGTGCGCGAACTCCCCGGCCACGACGAGTGCGGCGACGCAGGCGGCCAGCGTCGAGGGTGACAGGCCGCCGAGGTCTTCCCAGCGGTCGAGCTGCGTGAGTGGACCCTCGCGGAGCAGGAACTGCGCCGCGGGCCTGACCATGACCGGGTAGGGATCGTGGTCCAGGCATCCCGCAACACCCAGACGCCACGCGAGGAGGATGGGCAGCGCCACCTGGTCGAGCTCGGTCGAGGTCCAGTGGGGCGTCCCGTCGACGAACCAGTTCTGGAACCAACCACCGTCGGGACGCTGGCGCGACTGCAGGTGGCGGAAGGCGCGCAGCGCGGCCTGCTCGTCGCCTGCGTCGAGGAGCGCGGTCGCGATGCGGCAGAGGTCGCGCGGCCAAACCAGGTTGTACACCTGGTTGCCGTTGTGGTTGCTCTCGCCCCATGGAGAGCAGGGTGAGGCGACGAAAGCGCCGGCGTACGACTTGTCTTCGAGGCAACGAAGAACCGCGAGCGATGCGCGCGCGAGCATCCCCTCGTCACCGCTGACCTTGCTGAGGGCTTGCGGCAGATCGGGGAGACCGCGCCACGCGCGCTCGAACGCAGCGCGGACGCTGGCCGCGCCTTTTTGCAGGACGTGGCGCGCGACCTCTTCGGCATCGGCACGCGTGTGAGCGAAACCTATCGCGATCTGAAACGAGCCCGCCCTGATCCCGATCTCTGCGCCCACCGCGACGTTGCCCGGCCCGGCGCGGTCGTACGTGTTGGTCAGGGTGCCGTCTCCGTCGTGCAGGTCGACTTGCAGATCGGAGCTCCGGAAGTAACCGATGGTGCCGCGGCTGAAAGGTCCGACGATGCAGATCCATATGTCCTGCTGGCGCATCAAAAGGGCAGGGGGGTGCGTGTCGAGGACCTGGCCAAAATTGCCCTCGGTGCCTGGCTGCAAATGGGCCGACGCCTGCATGTAAAGGCGCACGTCAGGCAGCTCAGGAGTGAACGTCGCGCTGATGAGGAGGGCGTTTTCCTCGGGGTCCGCGAAAACGTCCTTGGTGAGGCGGTACTCGTGGTGAGTGCTCTCGACGGTGAAGCCGGGGATGCCCGGGGCGAACCACGTGATGCGATGCTGACCATCACCGGCGTCGTCGACCGGAGGGGCCCCGCCTGCCGACACGAAGAAGCGGAGCTCGTGCAAGGCTGCGCGGTCGAGACGGGGAAAGAAGACCTCGCTGAGAGCGCCATCGACCAGCGTGTACCAGAGCTTGCTCTTCGAACCTGGAGCAGTCCCGAACGCCATCTTGCAACCGGGACCCCACATGGGCGGTGCGCCTGGGCCTCCTGGTGCCTCCATCGGGCGTTAAGTATGCGGAGAGGTCACGGCCTATAGAATCGAGCGACGATCCCGATCCGCCCGGGGAGGTGGCTGAGTGGCCGAAAGCACCCGCCTGCTAAGCGGGTAGGGGGTGTAAAGCTCCCTCGAGGGTTCGAATCCCTCCCTTCCCGCTTATCCCGGAAACACGAACTGCACCTTGGGCTTCGTGGCCGGGGAGTGCACCGCCGAGCTGCGTGGAGGTGATAAA
>JBGOTG010000211.1:0-4531 GCA_041476405.1 Candidatus Dormibacteraceae bacterium
CGACCACCTGGCGAACCACGTTCTCCACGCCGGCGCCGCCGCGCTGGCCTGACAACAGCGGGTCTTTGGTGACCGGCATCATGCTGTCGGAGCCGGCGGGGACGAAGCGTGACTTCACAGGGTCGAACAGGTCCTTGTCGACCTGAACGCCATAGAACGCGGCCTTGTCCAGCGACGTCGGGATGTAGCCTGTCGCGTTGTACTCGAGCCGTAGGTCCGAGCCCATCCCCAGCAGGAAGATGTCGCGCAGGATCGCGCCGTTCTGGTCGTAACCGACCACCTCGGCGATCTGAGCGACCTTGCGCCGGCCGTCCGGCATGCGGGCCTGGTGGACGATGAGGTTGACCGCGGATGCGATCTGTGCGCGGACCGCTTCGAACGGAATGTCGATCGACGCCATCATCACCATCGTCTCGAGGCGCGACAGCGCGTCACGCGCGGAGTTGGAGTGGATCGTCGACATGCTTCCGTCGTGGCCGGTGTTCATCGCCTGCAGCATGTCCAGGGCCTCGGCGCCGCGCACCTCTCCGACCAGGATGCGGTCGGGACGCATCCGCAGGCTGTTGCGCAATAGCTGGCGGATCGTCAGCTCGCCCTTGCCCTCGACGTTGGCGGGGCGGTGCTCGAGCGCGATGACGTGCGGGTGGTCGATCTGCAGCTCGGCCGCGTCCTCGATGGTGATCACGCGCTGGTTGTGCGGGATGAAGCGTGCGATGACGTTGAGCGTCGTCGTCTTCCCGGAACCCGTGCCACCCGAGACAAGCACGTTCATGCGGCCGAGCACCGCAGCCTTGAGGAACTCGGCCATCGCGGGGCTCAGGCTGCCCTCGCGGGTGAGGTCGTCGATACCGAGCACCGCATCCTTGAACTTCCTGATCGTCAGGGCCGCACCGTGGATGGCCGCGGGCCTGATGATCGCGTTGACGCGGCTGCCATCGGGCAGGCGGGCGTCCACCATCGGGTTGAGGCCGTCGATGTGCCTGCCCGTGGTGGCGACCATGCGCCGGATGGTCTCGAGGAGCTGGTTCTCGTCCTCGAAGCGGACGTCGGACTTGGTGAGCACGCCGCGCCTTTCGATGAAGACCTGGTCCGGGCCGTTGACCATGATCTCGCTCACCGACCGGTCGTGGAGCAGGCTGTCGAGAGGTCCATACCCGACGGCGGCCCGAAGGATGATGTCGGCGAGCGCGGATTTCTCCTGCGTGTTGAGCTCGATGCCGTCCTCCGCGAGGAACCGGTCGAGATGGGTTCGCACGGCGCGTGAGAACGCAAGCGTGTCGCCGGTCGTCAACCCGACGTCGCGGATCAGCGCGAGGCGGTCGCGAAACTCGTTGGCGAGCTTGCTGAGGTCCCGGCCCTGCCGCGCGGCGGCCTCGACGATGTCGGAGCGGCGCCGGTGAGGCTGGGCCGCGTCGGTCGTGCTGGCCCAGAGGTCCACGAACTGCATCTCGAGCAGGGCCGCCGACGCGGCCACCGCCGGGATCACGCGCTGGCGCTCGGTCAGTCGGATCTTGATCGACAGCCCCGCGCCGTTCTGCTGCTGGCCCGACTCCATGTATGCCGCGATCCACTCGCCGTCGCGGAAGCGAAGGATCGCCTTGCGCGACTGGCTCTTGTCGCCGGGGTCGGCCTCGAGGTCGGGGTCCTCGACCGAGCCGAAGACCACGTACTTGATGTCGCGAGCCGGGATCCATCGCGCGCGGTCCAGGTCCGGCGGGGTGTAGATGGGGAAGCCCTCTGTCGTGAGCGACTCCGCATCCGACTCGCCCTGCTCGAGGCCGCCGTCGAGGCGGTGCACCGAGACCTGGCGGCGGGTCCCCTGGATCACGTTCATCTCAGGCGCGATCGACACCGGGGAGGCCTCCTCACGCCGGAAGCCTTCGGAAAGCATTGACGAAACGGGTTCGGGGTCACTCATGGGCAGCATCCGCGAGGGTCAACCAGTTCGATGCTAGCATCGCGAGAGCCGCGCGCCGCCTTATTAACGACCACGGCTCACACGCGACTCCGGAGGCCGCCGGCGGTCGACCACCCATCTCGATCCGGGCATCCTCTTCGCGACTCCCTTGACCTCGGCCGCGCGGGAGGCGAGCGCCGCAGCGCTCTCGTAGCTCCCAGGCTCAGCCATGACGATGCCGATCGAGAGCGATAGGAGGCCCGTTCGCAGCTTGGTCCCGCTGCGGTCCTCGTACTCGATCCAGCCGCGTTCCCTGTCCTGTTCGTCGTACATGTCGGGGACCGCCTCATCGAAGCGCCTGGTGATCTCCGCCGCGATCGTCTCCGCCATGCTCGGATCGGTCAGGATCACGAAGTCGTCGCCGCCGACATGACCGCCGAAGTGCTGCGAGGAGAAATGCGATTCGAGGACCTCGAGGATGATCGTCCCGAGCGTCTTGATCACATCGTCGCCCCGAAGAAACCCGTAGTGGTCGTTGTAGCTCTTGAAGGTGTCTATGTCCGGGTACATGACCGCAAAGCGCTCGTTGGCTTTAAGGCGCTGGCTGATCTCGCGGAGGATGTCGGTGTTTCCGCTCATGCCCGTCAGCGGGTTCAGGTCGCGGGTGTTGGTGGAGCGGCTGATGACCGCCCTGAGGCGCGCGACCAGCTCTTCCGGGATGAACGGCTTGGTCACGTAGTCGTCGGCGCCCGCGAGCAGGTGCTCCACCTTGTCCTTCAATGAGCTGCGCACGGTGAGGAAGACAACCGGAATCAAACGCGTGCGGAAGTCCTTTCGGATCTCGGCGAGGATCTGGTCGCCGGTGGTGGAACCGAGCATGAGGTCGAGCAGGATGATGTCGGGGCGCCAGTCGACGGCCGCCGCGTGTGCGGCCTCTCCGTCGCCGATCGCCACGCACTCGAAGCCGGCCCGCTCCAGCACGCGCTTGACGAGCCGGAGCATCTGGTCGTCGTCGTCGACCACGAGCACGACCTCACTGGCGATGCTCGTGCCGTCGCCGCCGGCGGCCGGCCTGGTCAGGCCACGTCTTCGGGTGACAGTCACGGCGTTGCCGGAAACTCAGAATCCGGAGCAGGAGGCGGCGGGCGGCGAAGCTTCTCTGTGAGCGCGATCGCCCGTTCCGCGGCGACGCGTATCTCCTTGATGTCGGTGCTCACCGCTTCGGGGTCCGTGGTCTCTTCGGCGATCAGCTCGCAATAGTTGACGATCACGGCGAGCAGGTTGCGGAAGTCGTGGATGAGCACTCGGTTGCCTTCGTCCGAGTCTCCGCTACCGGCGTTCAAAGCCGTTTCACCAGTCGCCAAGTGTTCACCTCGCCCTCGCGCTTGTATCCCAGCTCATCGAGCGCCTTGCGCGCGATGGCGATACCGCGGCCGGCCTCGCTCGTCGGCGCTGGCATGGCGCGAGTGAGTTGATTATGAATGGGCGGTCCCCAATCGGTGAACGATGCAGTTGCGGTCTCTCGTTCCAGGCGCAGCGCGTACTCGACAGGATGCCCGCTGGCGCCGTGCCGGCCGGTGTAGATGAGGACGTTGGACCCGATCTCCGCGAGGGCCGTCTCGAACAGGATCAGGCTGCGATCTTCTGCGGGGCGGCCGGTCCTTTCGCGAAGCAGGTCCACCGAGTGGTGAAGCGTGTCCAATCCATCGTCCAGTCGGCTGAGGGTGGCGTGGAACTCAAACGGCTCCGCGGCGCCAGGGTCGGGGTCAGAAGCCAGTGAGCGCTTCTTCGACCGTGGCGTAGTAAGGGAATACACGGTCCAGCGTGGTCAGCTCCAGGACCACGCGCACCTGCTGATTCGGCGCGGCCAGCCTGAGGTCGCCTTTGGAGCTGCGAACGAGCTTCAGCGCCGCGATGACCGAGCCCAGGCCCGTGCTGTCGACGAAGCTCACGCCTTCCAGGTCGATGACCAATCTAGGCTTGCCGTTCTTGACCGCTTCGCTGATCGCATCTTTCAGCGTCGGGGCGCCGCTCACGTCGAGGCGGCCGGATGGTGCCAGCACGGTGACCCCTCCGTCGGTCTGCCGGCTCTGGACGTCGAGGCTCACGCTGGCAAGACTACAGCGAGCGAGCCGGCCTAGGACCGCCTTAACTTCACCGCTGCTTACACTCAAGCCGATGTCCTCGCCTGACGGGTCGCTCCGCACGCTCATCGTCGACGACGAGGAGGCGCTGGCCAAGGTGATGCACCGCACGCTGCGGAGCCGCGGGTTCGAGTCCGACATCGCCCTCTCCGGTGCGGCCGCGCGGCAGCTCATCGAGAGCCACGAGTACGGCCTCGCGCTCCTCGACGTGAGGCTCCCGGACGAATCCGGATACGGCCTGCTCGAGGAGCTGAGGGCCAAGCACCCGGACACCGCCGTCGTGATGATCTCGGGGGTCGACGATCCCGAGCTGGGCAAGGCCGCGGTGGAGCACGGCGCCTACGCCTACTTCGTCAAGCCGGTCGGAGCCACCGAGCTGTACCTGGCCGTCGTCAATGCTTTCCGGCGCCGGAGCATGGAGCTCGACCACCGCGCCAACCTCCAGCGCCTCGAGTCGCTGGTCGCCGAGCGAAGCGATCAGATGGCCAAG